>NZ_JBHYZP010000042.1:0-28873 GCF_042752355.1 Streptomyces sp. NPDC059255 | reverse complement strand
CCGGCGGCCCGGCCCCCCCCCGGGGGGGGGGGGGGGCCGCGGGCCGCCCCCCACCACCCCCTCTTCGCCGTTCCGTGGTTCTCAGTTGTCCCGGAGGAACTTCCTCGCCAGCTCGTCGCCGAGCCGGACGGCGGCGTCGTGGTCCTCGATGGGGGCGACCTGGGAGTGCTTGAAGACGATGTACGTGACCCCCGAGGCGACACCGCCCCTGGCCGGGTCGGTCAGGATGCCGAGACCGCGCGCAGCGGCGTGCGACGCCTCCCCGATGATCCCGGGCGGCCCGACGTCCCCGACGACGGCGTACTGCACCGTGTCGCCGTGGATGACGGCCGCGAGCGCCCCGCCGTGGATCCCCGACGAGGCGTGATCCCAGATCGAACTCGTCATCGGCACGACGATGTACGGCAGTTTCTCCGCGTTGAGATGCCTGCCGTCGCTCTGCGTGTAGGCGGTCTGCTCCTGGTAGTACGGGTCGGTCTCGTGGTTGCACCGCGCCGTGAGCTGGCCGTCGCAGTCGATGTCCATGTCCGCCTTCCAGAACACCGCGCCCCGGGCGTCGCAGACGGCGACCGTGGGCGGCGTGTCCTCACGGGTGCGGTAGAGCCCGTTCGAGATCTGGTCGCAGCGCTCGGCCCGGGCCATCAGCGCCGCCGCGCTCACCGGTCTCTCGGCGCTCTCGGTGCTTTCGGTGCTCTCGGCGGGCGGGCCGGGCGCGCCCTGCGGGGCGGGCGCCCTCGTGGCGGACCGCGCGGCGGCCGGCGGCGCGGCCGAGCGCGCGGCGGGGGGCGGTGCCGCGAGCGGCGTGGCGGCGGACGATACGGCGCCGGGCCGTACGGCGATGGACGGTTCCGCGGTGGACGGTTCCGCCGTGACGGGCGGGGCGGGGAGCGGGGCCGTGGGGACGGCGAGTGCGGGCAGCACCGTGGCGGGGACCACGGCGGCGGCCAGCAGCGCGCTGCCGGCCGTGATGAGGACATGCGTGCGTGAGTGCACGGAGAGGTTCCCTTTCCTGGATGTCCGGGGAGGGCGAGGGGCGGGCGGTGACGACGCACCGGCGCTCCGGGCGCGGCACGCCGTGGGACGGCGCGTGGGGCGCGTGGCGGCCGTACGGGGCCCCGCGCGGGCGGGGCCGGCGCGGGCCCGGTGGCCCGTTCAGGGACGCGTCTCAGCCACCGGGCCGGGACGGCGGGCGGCCGTCGGCTATGTACCGGCGCAGCCGGTCGAGGAAGACGCGCTGGCCCGTCACCAGCGGCTCCACGGCGTCCGCCAGGAGGAACCAGGCGAAGCGGTCGATCTCGGGGAATTCCCGCAGGACGCCGGAGCCGCGCGGCCATTCCATGGTGAAGGTGCCGGGCACGGCCTTGCCGGGGTCGAGATCGCCCTCGACGGCCCAGACGGTGACGGTCTTTCCGCTTCGCTGCCGGGACTCGCCGAGCGGGGTCCAGGGGCCCTCGGGCACCGGCAGCCCCAGCTCCTCCTGGAACTCCCGGCGTGCCGCCGCCTCGGGCGCCTCACCGGCCTCGTACTCCCCCTTGGGGATCGACCAGGCGGCGGTGTCACGGCCGGACCAGAACGGCCCGCCCATGTGGCCGAGAAGCACGGCGGCACCGGAGTCCGTGACCCGGTGCAGCAGCAGCCCCGCGCTTCGTTTGCCCGACATGCCGTCAAGTCTGTGCACGAGCAAACCAGGTCGCCATGCGAACACCACGCCGAGAACGCGTGCGTCGGTGCCCTTGGACCGGGCGTGTCGGATACGTGTCCCAGGCGTGACGCGGGAGGGGAGGGGCCGGCGGCACGGAAGAGGGTGCTCCGATCCCGGGGCGACACCGCCGGGCCGATCGTATGAACAGTTGCGCCGTACGGGGTCGCAGTGGGCCGCGCCCTGCGGAGGAGATGCGGTGGTCGGTGCTACGGGACGGCTCCTTCCTCCCCCCTTCCCATCCCCCGCGAATCAGATCAGCCGAAGACCGGGTTTCCCGGTCGGCATACCTCCTTCTTACTCCAGGAAATGGAACGAATACGCGAAGGCTCACCAGGGAAGGGCTGTCGATGCTCACGTGACGCGATCGGGCGAGCAATAATCGATTATGAAGTGAATAATCGATTATCCGTTAGGGTGTGAGCCGTGACGGAACGCGGATCACCCTCGGAGCGGCTGTACGCCTCGCTGCGCGCGGCCATCCTCCATGGGGAGTTCGCGCCGGAGCAGGCGCTCAAGCCGCAGGAACTGGCGAAAGCGGGGGAGGTCAGCCTCGCCGTCGCACGCGAGGCCCTGCTCCGCCTGGTGGGCGAGGGCCTGGCGACCCGGCTGCCGAACCGGGGGTTCGCCGTCCCGGCGGTGAACGCCGGGCGCCGGCAGCAGATCGCGGAGGCGCGGGCCGTCACCGAGCCGGAGATCCTCCGGCTGTCGATCGAGCGGGGCGGCGTCGACTGGGAGGTGCGGGTCCGGGCCGCCCACCACCACCTCGCCCGCACACCCTCGCGGGAACCGGGCGGTACGCACGCCTCCGACGCGTGGTCCGAGGCGCACCGCCGGTTCCACCGCGCGCTCCTCGAAGGCTGCGGCAACCCGGTGCTCCTGGACGGCTTCGACCGCCTGTGGACGGCGAGCGAGCTGGCCCGGCGCTGGTCCGGCGCGATCGTCCCGGAGCGGGACGGCGTGAAGGAGCACCGCGCTCTGGAGAGAGCCGCCCTCGGCCGGGACGCCGAACGCGCGGCCGGCCTGCTCGCCCGGCACGTCGGCGCACCGCGCGGAACCTGACCGTACGCACAGACCGACCCCGTGACACCCATGACGAATTGAGGAGACCCACATGGACATGACCGCCGGCCGCCGCTGCCACGACGTCCTCAACCCCCTTCACTCCGCCGCGTACTTCGCACCGGAACCGGCGGAGGAATTCGCCTCGGTCGGGCTGGAGCAGGGTGCCATGGCCTACCTCGCGGGCCGCGCCGCGCCGCTCGGAGCGGTCGGCGCCGGCACGGTCACGGCGACGTTCTACAACTTCAACCATGACCACGTGGCCCGGAAGATACCGGCCGCGTGGGCGGTCACCACGCCGGAGGCCGTGCTCGCCGCGCGGCTGCGCGGCGCGGACCGGACGCTGCGGCGGCTGCTCGGGGAGGAGGCGCTCACGTCGAAGGAGATGGCCGAGACGGCCGAACTGGCGCTGCGCGCCTCCGAGGGGTGTCGCCGCGAGGGGCGGCCGCTGTACGCCGCGAACGCCGGTCTCCCCGTGCCCGAGGAGCCGCACCTGGCCCTGTGGCACGCCGCGACACTCCTGCGCGAGCACCGGGGCGACGGCCATCTCGCCGCTCTGGCGGTGGCGGGCCTCTCCGGGATCGAGGCGCTGGTCCTGCACAACGCCACCGGCAGGGCCGTGACATCGGCCGTCCTCAGGCAGACCCGCGGATGGTCCCCGGAGCAGTGGGACGCGACCCGCGACCGGCTGCGGGAGCGCGGCCTGCTGGACGAGGCGGGGGACATGACGGAGGCCGGGGCAGCCCTGCGCGACGATGCCGAGGCCCTCACCGACCGCCTCGACGCCGCCCCGTACGACCACCTCGGCCCGGACGCCACCGCGCGCCTCACCGAGCTGGCCGGCGGCTTCACCCGCACCGCGCTGGCCGCGGGCGCCTTCCCCGCGCAGTTCTTCGGCAAGGGCTGAGGCGCCCGGAAGGCCGCCCGTGCCCGCGGCGGCCTTCCGCCGCCCTCAGGGCGAGGGCGGTTGTCCACAGGCCGGAAGCCCCGGGGGCCCGGGCGGGGAGAATGGGCCCGTGACCTACCGCTACCGCGTACTCGGCGCCACGCAGGCACTCCGCCCGGACGGGACGGACGTGCCGCTGAGCGGTACCCGGCTGCGGGCGCTGCTCACCGCGCTCGCCGCCGCCGGAGGCCGGGGGACGAGCACCGGACGCCTCATCGCCCAGGTGTGGCCGCTCGCCGAGGCGGCGCCCGCCGACGAGACCGCCGCGCTCCAGGCCCTGGTCGGACGGGCCCGCCGGGCGCTCGGGGGAGACGCGGTGGCCTCGCTGCCCGGGGGGTACCGGCTGGCGGCCGAGCGCGACGACATCGACCTGTTCCGCTTCGAACGGCTCGCCGACGCGGGGGCCGCCGCTCTCACCGGCGGCGACCCCGACCAGGCCGCCGCGCTGCTGGACGAAGCCCTGGCCCTGTGGGACGGCCGCGCGCTCGCCGACCTCCCCGGCGGTGACACCGACCCACGGGCCGTCCACGCCGAGCGGCGCCGCGAGGAGGCCCGCCGGGCGCGGCTCGCCGCCGAGGTCGGGCGGGGCCGCGCGGACCGGGCCCTGCCCGGCCTCGCGGCCCTCGCCGCCGGGCACCCCCTGGACGAGCCCCTGCACGCCCTGCGGATCCGGGCCCTGCGGGCGGCCGGACGCCCCGCCGAGGCGCTCCAGGCGTACGAGGAGGTGCGCACCCGGCTCGCCGAGCGCCTGGGCACCGACCCCGGCCGCGACCTCCGGGCCCTGCACGCCGAGCTGCTCGCCGGGGACGACGGCCCGTCCCCGGCCGGCCCCGCCCCGGGCCCCGCGGGGCGCGCCGCCCGGGGCAATCTCCCCGCCCGCCTCACCTCCTTCGTCGGCCGCGCGCCCGAGCTGGCCGCGCTCGCCGCCGAACTCCCCGTCCGGCGGCTGATCACCCTCACGGGCCCCGGCGGCTCCGGGAAGACCCGGCTCTCGGTGGAAGCCGCCGAAGCGGCCGCCGACGCCTGGCCGGACGGCGTCTGGCTGGTGGAGCTGGCGCCCGTACACGACGCAGCCGTCGTCCCGGAGACGGTGCTCACCGCCCTCCGCGCCCGCGATCCCCTGGGTGGCTCGGTCGGCGGCCCGGCGGCGGGCGAGCCCGCGCCCCCTGACCCGCTGGGTGAGCTGGCCGACCACTGCGCCCGGCGGCGCCTGCTGATCGTCCTGGACAACTGCGAGCATCTGCTCGACGCCGCCGCCACGCTGGCCGAGACGGTCCTCACCGGCTGCCCGGGGGTGAGCGTCCTCGCCACCAGCCGCGAACCGCTCGGCGTACGGGGCGAGTCGGTCCGTACGGTGGAACCTCTGCCCGCCGACATGGCGCTGCGGCTCCTCGCCGAACGCGGGGCCGCCGCCCGGCCCGGATTCCGGACCGAGGACGACCCGGACGCCTGCGCCGAGATCTGCCGCCGGCTCGACGGCCTGCCGCTCGCCCTCGAACTGGCCGCGGCCCGGCTGCGGATGCTCACCCCGCGCGGGCTCGCCGACCGGCTCGACGACCGCTTCCGGCTGCTCGGCCCGGGCAGCGGACCACGGACCGCGCTGCCGCGGCAGCGGACCCTGCGGGCCGTCGTGGACTGGTCCTGGGATCTGCTCACCGAAGCCGAACAGGCCGTCCTGCGCGGGCTGTCGGTCTTCTCCGGCGGCTGCGCGCTCGCCGAGGCGGAGACCGTGTGCGGGCCGGACGCCGACGGCGACATCCTCGGCGTGCTCGCCTCCCTGGTCGACAAGTCGCTCCTCGTCGCCGTACCCGCCGACCCGGGCGTCCGGGGCGCCCCGGACGGCATGCGCTACCGGCTGCTGGAGACCGTCGCCGAGTACGCGGCGGAGCGGCTGGAGGCGGCGGGGGAGCGCGCGGCCGTCGAGCTCCGCCATCTCGCCGCCTACCGGGAGCTGGCCCGGGTCGGCGACCCCGGGCTGCGCGGCCCCCGTACCGCCTTCTGGCTGGCTTGCTACGAGCGGGAACACGACAACCTGAGGGCCGCGCTGCGTACGGCCGTCGACCGGCGGGAGGAGCAGGAGGCCCTCTGCCTGGTGCTCTCCATGAGCTGGTTCTGGCAGGTGCGCAACCACCGCGGCGAGGCCGGTGTCCGGGCCGCCGCGGCGCTCGGCCCCGATCCCTTCCGCGCGCCCGTGCGCCCCGCCGTACCCCTCGCCGAGCCGTGCACGGCGCTCGCGCCCCCGTGGCCGCCGGAGGTGCTGTGGGAGGCCAGACGCGGAGTGCGACTGCTGTTGCTGTGGACCGCGGAGGAGGAGAGCGCGTACTCGCAACAGCCGGGCGGCGGGAGCCGGTTGCACGCGATCACGGAGGCCTACCGCCCGGGGCTGCCGCAGATCTGCAGGCAACCGGGCTCCCTGTGGTTCTTCCTGCGGCTGATGACAGGACAGGCCTCCGGACTCCGGGAGACCCTGGACGCCCTCGTGCTGGCCTGCCGGGAACAGCGGCACGGCAGCGGTGGCGACTGGGATCTCGGACTGGCGCTGATGCAGCGGGCGAGGCTGCTGGGCGGCGGCGTCGACGGGCCGGCCCGGTCGGCCCGCGACGCGGACGAGGCTCTGGCCCTGTTCCGCCGCGCGGGCGACCTCGTGGCGATCTCCGAGGCACTCTCCGTGCGCGGCGAGACCCACGCGCGCCAGGGCCGCTTCGAAGAGGCCGCCGCCGATTTCGAGCAGGCGATGGAGAGCTGCGCGCGGGTCGGGGCATCCGGCCAGGTGCCACTCTTCAAGGCCCGCCTCGCCTCCGTACGGCTGGAGTCGGCCGCGGACCCGGCGGCGCGGGCCCGTGCGGAGCGACTGCTGCTGGAAGCCGCGGGCCGGCCGGGGGAGGGCACCGGCCAGGCGGTCGGCATGGCGCGGCTGCTGCTGGCCCGGCACTATGAGAGCACCGGGCGCCTGTCCGCCGCCCGGGAGCAACTGGACCTGCTGGAGCGGGAGATCGACCTCGCCCGCCAGCCTCTGCTCGGCGGCACCGTCGCGGGTGTCCACAGCCGGCTCGACTGCCGGAGCGGGGAGTTCGCCCGCGCCGGAGCCCGGTCGGCCGAGGCCGTACGGACGCTGGAGAGCCTGGCCCCGGTGGTCGCCCCGCACCTCATGGTCCAGCAGTTCCCCTGCGCGGCCTGGGCCAAGGCGGCGCTCGGCGCCCCGGAGGACGCGGCGCGGCTGCTGGGCGCGTACGCGCACCACCACGAGCGCCCCGAGGGCTTCGAGTTCGACCCCTTCACATCCCCCGCCGACCCGGAACTCCTGGACCGCGCCGAGACCGCGGTACGCGCCGCGCTGGACGAGCGGAGCTACGCACACGCCCACGCGGAGGGGGCCGCGCTCCGGGTCGAGGAGGCGGCGGCCCTGGTCTGACACCCCGGCCGCCCGCGCCGGAACGGGTCCCGGCGGCCGGGATGCCGGAGCAGGGCACGGCGGCTGCCCGCCCCAGGCACGGCGCGCCCTACCGCGTCCGCGCGTCCGCGAGGGCGCCCTACCGCTCCCGCGCGTCCGCGAGCCGTTCCCGTGCCTCCGCGAGGTCCGCCTCCGTCGGGGCGTCGTCCTGGGTCAGGGCGCGCCGCCAGTAGCCGGCGAAGTGGACCGACCGCCTGCCGACGCCGCGCTCGTCGACCAGATGGCGGCGCAGTGCCCGGACCGCCCCCGCCTCACCGCCCAGCCAGGCGAGGACCGAACCCTCCGGGAACGCCGCGGCGCGGACCGCCGACAGCAGCGCGTCACCGCTCCCGGCCGGGGCCGCACCGCGGTGCAGCCAGTGCACCGTCACCGTCCCCGCCGTCGTGAAGCGCTGCTCCTCCGCCGCGTCCGCCACCTCGACGAAGGCGGTCGCGCGGGCGCCCTCGGGCAGCGCTTCGATCAGCGTGCCGATCGCGGGCAGCGCGGTCTCGTCGCCCGCCAGCAGCATCCAGTCCGTCGTGCCGACCGGGACGGGCGTGGCGAAGTACGCCGACGGGCCGAACATCCCGAGGACCGCCCCCGGTACGGCCGACCGCGCCCACGCGGTGGCGGGCCCCCGCACCGTTTCCCCGGGCCCCCGCACCGCCTCCTCGATTCCGGGGGCCGCCTCCCCGGGCCCGGGGCCGGCTCCGTCGTCCTCGCGCCCGTGCAGGACAAAATCGATGTCGATCGTGGCGCGCAGCGGATCGTGGGCCCGGACCGTGTAACTCCGGGCCCACGGCCGCTCCTCCTCGGGAATCGCCTGGAACGCGCCGTACCAGCGCATCACATCGCCGTCCGTGCCGGGCTCGGGGAGCCGGGGGACGCGCTGCCCCGGCCGCGGGAAGTACAGCTTCACCTGCTGGTCGGGCCCGGCCAGGGAGAAACCGGCGAGGCCGGGGCCGCCGAAGGTGACCCGGGTCATGTGCGGGGAGATCCGCCGGACACCGGTCACCTCGACCGTCCGCACCGGCAGCTCCGGGGGCGCCGCGCCGGCTCCGGGCGCCGCCGCTCCGCCGGGGGTGTTCTCTGTCGTCGTCATGCGGGCCACCCTGCCCGCGGGCTCCTACACGCGGCCGACAGCGCGCCTACACGCTCTCCCCGGTCCCCGCCGCGACCGCCGCGAGAGCCTCCGTGACCGTGTCGAGGAAGCGCGCGTGCGCGCGATGGCTCGCCGGCACCTCCGGGTTCCACGGCACGATCCGCGCCCGTTCCCCGATGGCACGCCAGTGCGGGTTGTCCTGGAGCGCCTCGCGCGGCGCCGCGTTCGCGCGTACGTCCGCGAGCACGATGTCCGGGGCCAGCGCGGCGGCCTCGGACCAGTCGGCCGTACGCCAGTTGGCCCCGCCGCCCTCCGCCGGGGAGATCAGCTCGACTCCTTGCTCCATCAGCGCCCGCAGATCGGGCCAGGTGTCCGGGCGGGCCAGGTACGCGGTCTCGGGGCCGGCCGCGGAGAGCGCCAGCACCAGGGGACGCGCGGGCCCCGCCGCCTGGGCGGTCAGCCGCGCCTCCGCGCGCTCCAGCTCCGGCACCGCGGGCCGCAGCGGCGCCTGGAGCGAGGCCGCCAGCTCCGAGAACCGGTCCCTGACGGAGCCGAGCGAGCGGTCCTTCCCCACCTCGATCACGACGACCGGAACCTGCTCCTCCAGGTGCTTGGCGGCCTCCGGGTCGATGCCGTACACCTGCCCCGTGCCGTAGCCGACGGCGACCACCAGATCCGCCTCCGCGGCGAGGACGGCCTCCGGGTCGAAGGAGCTGCCCGCGCCGAACGAACGCAGCTCGGCGAGAGGCAGCTCGCCCGCCTTCGCCGGGTCCGGCGTCTGCCCGTCATGGTGGGAACCGAAGATTCCCAGGGGGCGCAGTCCGTGGTCCCACAGTGTCGCGCCGGCCTGTATGTAGGCCACCACCCGTGTCGGACGGCTCGGTGCCGTGGTGAGCCGGCCGCGATCGTCCGTGAACTCCCAGCTGTTGCCCGGGTTCATGCCTCGCCTCGTTCCGCTCGTGTTGGTGCGGTGTCCGGGGCGCCCTGTTTGTACGCGGGTTCGTACGGGCACCCCTCAACTCTCTGCCCAAGACGGGGCGCGCGGACTCCCCACGTGCGCCGGTAAGACGGAACGGAGGGCAATCCGAGGAAAACCGAGGGAATCAGAGGAGAATCTACGGTTCGATGAGACCCGCCCTGATCGCGTACCGGGTCAGTTCCAGCCGGTCGCGCAGGCCCAGCTTCTGGAGCAGGTTGGCGCGGTGGCGCTCCACGGTCTTGGCGCTGATGAGCAGCAGGCCGGCGATCTCCTTGGAGGTGTGTCCCTCGGCCACGAGCTTGAGGATCTCCTCCTCCCGTGGGGTGATGGCGCTGTCCGGGATGCTGTCGCCCTGCCGCACCCGGTCGAGGTAGTTGCGGATCAGCGCCGTCACCGCCCCCGGGTAGAGGAAGGGTTCGTCGCGCATCGCCGCACGGCACGCCTCCACCAGATCGCGGTCGGCCACGGACTTGAGGACGTAGCCGCTCGCCCCGGCCTTCAACGCCTCGAAGAAATACTGCTCGTTGTCGTACATGGTCAGCATCAGGATGCGCGTTCCCGGCTGGAGCCTGGAGAGTTCGCGCGCCGCCTGCAGCCCGGTGAGCCGGGGCATCGCGATGTCCAGGATCACCAGGTCGGGACGTTCGGCGCGGGCCAGTTCGATGGCCTCGGCACCGTCCCCGGCCTCGCCGACGACCGTCAGGTCCGGTTCGCCGTCGAGGATCAGCCGGACCCCGCGGCGGACCAGCGCGTGATCGTCCGCCAGCAGGATGCGGGTCTGTACCGTCTCGGCCATGGTCAGTTGCTCCCGTTCCTGATCGGCACACACAGGCGTACGCCGGTGCCGCCGCCGCGTCGCTGTTCCTGTGCCCGTGCTTGTACCTCTGCCTGAGTCTGTGTCTGATTCTCCGTCTGTCCCGCTTCCCGGCCGGGGAGGAGTCCCCGGCCCGGTCCCACGGTGATCTCGGCCCCGACGAGCAGGGCCCGCTCCCGCATGCCCCTGATGCCCGCGCCCTCGGTGGCCGTACCGACGCCCCGGCCGTCGTCGGCGATGAGCAGTTCCACCCCGGTGGTGGTGCGCCGGAGCGCGATGTCGGCCCGGCCCGCGTCCGCGTGGCGGACGATGTTGGTGAGTCCCTCCTGCGCCACCCGGTAGACGACCAGCTCGACGTCCTCGCCCAGCGCCGGCAGATCGCCGTCGAAGCGCTGCCGGACCGTCAGCCCGGTGTGCGTGGTGATCTCGGTGGTCAGCGCCTTGAGCGCGCTGATCAGCCCCAGCTCCTCCAGGACGCCGGGGCGCAGCCGGCGCGCGATGCGGCGGATCTCGTCGAGGCTGTCGCGGGTCGTCTCCTGCACGTGGAGCAGGTCGGCGCGCACGGGCGCGGGAGCCGCGTCGGCGACCCGCTTGAGTTCGAGCAGCACCGCGGTGAGGGTCTGGCCGACCTCGTCGTGCAACTCCTGTGCGATCCGGCGGCGTTCGGCCTCCTGCGCGGAGAGCGCGAGTCCGCTGCTGGCGGCCCGTTCGGCCTCCAGCCGGTCGAGCATGGTGTTGAACGTCATGATCAGCTCGGCGATCTCGCCGTGGCCCGACACCGCCGGCCGGCGGCCGGGGCGCAGCAGATCGGTCGTGGTCATCGCCCGGGTGAGCCGTTGCAGCGGAGCGAGCCCCACGCGCAGCAGCGCGGCGTTGGCGACGAGCATGGCCACCAGTCCCAACGTCATGATCAGGGCTTCCGTGAGCAGCACGGGGGCGGACACGGTGACCGGGCCGAGCAGCAGCAGGGCAGTGGCCGCGAACATGACCGCGGCGTTGAGCAGAAAGATCCGCCAGAACAGGGACACGGGGCAGGGCCTCCTCGCAGGTGACGTCCCCACTATCACCCGCGCGGCGGGAGCGGCCCGACCACCGCCCCGCCACCCCCGCCCGTCTACATGTCTCCCACCCCCCGATGTGGGTGTCGATGCGGATGGCGGTGGAGTGCCGCGGCGGGCGATCGTAGGGGAGCACCGGCCGGGGAGAGGCGGCACACGCGACGTGGGCGACGTACGTGGCGGGCGGGGCGTACGCGACGGGCAGCGCGTACGCGGGCGGGCGGGGCGTGCGCCAGGGCGGGCGGACGCGGGCGGGCACGGCGGGGCAATGCGAAGCGGAACGACGTACGACAGCGGGGAGGCGGACCATGGCCACGGAAGAGGACCGGCAGACCCTGAGTGACCTGGCGGAGCGGCTCCGCCACGACGACCCCCGGTTCTTCCACGCGCTGGAGGCCGGGACCCCGTGCCGTCCGCGCGAGTACCGGCACGGCACCGCCTGGCTGATGCTGGCCGTCGCGCTCGGCGGTCTGGCCCTGGGCATCGTCCTCGGCCACGGGCTCCTCATCGCGGGAGGACTGGTACTGGCGGGGATCGCCGTGCATCTCTTCGACCCCGACCGCGTCCGGGGCGGACAGGGCAACCCTCCGCCTTCCAGGTAGATGTCCACCGATCCCGGCCCGCCGCCGCGGCCGGGAGAGCAAGAACCGCCGGAGCCTCCGGCGGTTCTTTTCGTTGCATAGGTAATAATCCTCACAAATTATTTTACGTTAAAATAGCGCTCAGGTGACCAACGCTCTCTTGAGCTTTGGCACACCCATTACTGAGATGCTGGGCGGTCGGTCGAATTCGCGGGGGCGGAGGGGGCGGTTCCATGAGACGCGCACCCCTGACGGTCCGCCGCGTCCGGCCGGCCGGCACGGTGTCCGTCGCGTCGCGGGTCCCGTCACGGATCCCCTTACCTGTGCTTCGCCGCGACGCATGATGCAGAATCCCTGTCCGGTGACGGACGGCTCACGCAGTCGTGCCCCGTCGCCGGACCTTGGTCCGTGCCGCCGCGGACCCAAGGGGTCAGCATGCCCGCACACCCTCACGCCACGCCCGCATGGAGCCGTTTCCTATGGAGCACACCGCTCACGTCAGTAAGACCACCCTGCCCGGGGTCGGCACCCGTTACGACCTCAACACCGAAGCGGGAAAGCACCTCTCGGTCGTCGTGCACCAGGACGGACGCCGCATCCTGGCCTTCCACGATCCCGAGGACGACGACAACTGCCGGGACGCCGCGACCCTCGCCCCGCACGAGGCGACCGCGCTCTGCAAGCTCCTGACCCCCGACCCCGTCGCCCATCTCCACCAGCACATCGAGATCGACCTGCTCACCGAGCACATCCCGGTCACCAAGCGTTCCCCTTATGTCGGCCGGACGCTCGGCGCCACCCAGGTACGCAGCCGTACCGGCGCCTCCATCGTGGCCGTCCTGCGCCGCACCGACGCCTTCCCGTCGCCCACCCCGGACTTCCGCTTCGCCCTGGGGGACACGCTCGTCGTCGTCGGCACCCGGGAAGGCGTGGACGCCGTCGCCGAACTGATCACCGGAGGATAAAGCGCCCGTGCACGAGACCACCGCACTGCTCATCGAACTCGGGGCCATCATCCTGGGTCTGGGGATACTCGGCCGGCTCGCCGGCCGTGTGGGCTTCTCCGCCATCCCCCTCTACCTGCTCGCCGGGCTCGCCTTCGGGCACGGCGGGCTCCTCCCGCTCAACGCCAGCGAGGAGTTCGTCGCCACCGGCGCCGAGATCGGCGTGATCCTGCTGCTGCTCCTGCTGGGGCTGGAGTACAGCGCGTCCGAACTCGTCTCCAACCTCAAGACGCAGTACCCCTCCGGCATCGTCGATTTCGTCCTGAACGCCGTGCCGGGCGCCGTCGCCGCGCTGATCCTGGGCTGGGGTCCCGTCGCCGCGGTGGCGCTGGCCGGCGTCACCTGGATCTCCTCCTCCGGAGTGATCGCCAAGGTCCTCGGTGACCTCGGCCGGCTCGGCAACCGCGAGACCCCCGTGATCCTCGGAGTCCTCGTCATCGAGGACCTCGCCATGGCGGTCTACCTGCCGCTGCTCACGGCCCTGCTCGCCGGTCTCAGCCTCGCCGGCGGCAGCCTGACGCTGCTGATCTCGCTCGGCACGGTCGGCGCGGTGCTCTATCTGGCGCTGCGCCACGGCCGGCTCATCAGCCGCGCGGTCTCCTCCGACAACCCCGAGATGCTGCTGCTCGTCGTCCTCGGCCTCACCGTGCTCGTCGCCGGGGTCGCCCAGGAGCTCCAGGTCTCCGCCGCCGTCGGCGCGTTCCTGGTCGGCATCGCGCTCTCCGGAGAGGTCGCCGAGGGCGCGCACAACCTGCTGGCACCGCTGCGCGACCTGTTCGCCGCCGTCTTCTTCGTCTTCTTCGGTCTCAACACCGACCCGGCCGCCATCCCGCCGGTCCTGGTGCCCGCCCTCATCCTGGCGACCGTCACCGTCCTCACGAAGATCGCCACCGGCTGGTACGCGGCCAAGCGCGCCGGTGTCCGGACGGCGGGCCGCTGGCGCACCGGCGGCACGCTGGTGGCACGCGGCGAGTTCTCCATCGTCATCGCCGGGCTGGCCGTCGGGGTGGAACCGCGGATCGGCCCGCTGGCCACCGCGTACGTCCTCATCCTGGTGATCCTCGGCCCGCTGGCCGCGCGCTGGACGGAGCCGCTGGCCCGTCGGCTCACCCGCGGCGCCAAGGCGCCGGCCGCCGCCGCGGCCGTACCGCCCGCGGCTTCCTCGGGTGCCGAGGCGCAGGTGGCGTCCGAGCCGTACGCGAAGCCGGAGTCGTCCGGACGGGCCGAGCCGCCCGTCCCCGACGTGAGCGACACGGCACCCAGCCACGGCTGACCCGCCGGACCGGCCGCGGCCCCACAGGCCGGCACCCACCGGCCCGGCCGCAGCCCCCGCCCCCACAGGCGAACGGGGCACAGGACGCGCGCCCTGCGCCCTGTGCCCCTGCCTGGCGGGGCCGGCCGTGGGCCGGCCCCGTGCCGGACGCGGTGCCGGACCCCGAGGATGTGGGGGCCCGGCACCGCGTCCGCTGTGTCAGACCCCGACGCCGAAGTCCGCGGCGATGCCCGAGAGACCCGACGCGTACCCCTGGCCGACCGCGCGGAACTTCCACTCCGCGCCGTTGCGGTACAGCTCGCCGAAGACCATCGCCGTCTCCGTGGCCGCGTCCTCGCTCAGGTCGTAGCGGGCCAGCTCGGCGCCGCCCGCCTGGTTGACCACCCGGATGTACGCGTTGCGCACCTGACCGAAGCTCTGGCCGCGGTTCTCGGCGTCGTGGATCGACACCGGAAAGACGATCTTCGAGACCTGGGCCGGCACATTGGCCAGGTCGACCTTGACGGTCTCGTCGTCGCCGTCGCCCTCGCCGGTCAGGTTGTCACCGGTGTGCTCGACGGAGCCGTCCGGGCTCTTGAGGTTGTTGTAGAAGATGAAGTGCTGGTCGGAGGCGACCTTGCCGGACTCGTCGACCAGCAGCGCGCTGGCGTCGAGGTCGTAGTCCGTACCGGTCGTCGTCCGTACGTCCCAGCCGAGGCCGACAAGGACCGCGGTCAGTCCCGGTGCCTCCTTGCTGAGCGAGACATTGCCGCCTTTGGACAGGGAAACTCCCACGCTGCTCCTCCTGAGCTGAGCTGATTCGGTCATGCGAAAGTAAAATCTACAGCAGTGTAGAAGTAAAACGGGAGCGAGATCCGGCCCGCTCTCCGGCCGGTGTCCGACCCCTTCCCCGCCACCCGGCCGGGCGGCGCCCGCCCCCGGCTCCGTAGCATGGACGCGCGTGCGTCGTGGTGCGTCCGCGAGGCCGGAGGGAGACAGCGGTGACGGAGCACGGCAGCCCTGACGAGCGCCCGCGCAGGCGCGGCCAGGGCGAACTGGAGTCGCAGGTGCTGGCCGCGCTGCGGCAGGCCCCAGGGCCCGTCACGGCCGCCTGGGTGCAGGAGCGGCTCGGCGGGGACCTCGCGTACACGACGGTGATGACCATCCTGACCCGGCTCCAGGCCAAACGGGCGGTCACCCGGGAGCGCGCGGGCCGCTCGTTCGAGTGGCGCGCGGCCTCGGACGAGGCGGGGCTCGCCGCTCTGCGGATGCGCAAGGTGCTGGACGGCGAGACGGACCGCGAGGCCGTCCTCGCCCGCTTCGTCACCACGCTCTCGGCGGACGACGAACGGCTGCTGCGCGACCTGCTCGCCCTCCCGGAGGACGGCTTCCCCGCAGGCGGTCTTCCCGCGGGCAGCTTCGTCGAGGGCGGCTTCGTCGAGGGTGGTTTCCCCGCGGGCGGCATCCCCAAGGACGGTTTCCCCGAGGGCGGGGCGGAGGGCTGACGGCGATGGGGGTGTTCGTCTTTCTGCCGCTCGTACTGCCGCTGACCGCGCTGCCCGTCGCGCGCCTCGCCGCACTCCATCTGCACCCCCGGGTCGCCACGCGTCTGCTCTCCGCCCTCGCCGCCGTCCTCGCGGTGTGCAGCACGCTCTGCCTGGGGCTGCTGGTGGTCGTGGGTACGGCGCAGCTCCCCGGCAACCCGCTGCCCGACGCATGGTCGGACCCCGAGGTCCGTGAGGCGGTCCCGTACGACGAGATCGCCGGCAAGGCGGCCATCGTGGCCCTCGCCGCGGCCGGAGCGGGGTGCGCCGGCGCCGCCTGGCGCCACCGGCGCGTACGCCGCCGCGCGCAGGAGGCGCTGGCCGGTCTGCCCGGCGGCGAGCTGGCCGTCCTGGCCGACGAGGCACCGTACGCCTACGCGCTGCCCGGCCCCGCCCGCGCGCCCCGCGCCGCGGCGGGGGAGGGGGACGACCCGGGTACCGGGCCCCGTGGACCCGGGCGGATCGTGGTCTCCACCGGGATGCTCGCCTGCCTCGACGAACCGGAGCGGGACGCCCTGATCGCCCACGAACGCGCCCATCTCGCGGGCCGGCACCACCGGTTCCTGCTGACGGTACGGCTCGCCGCCCGCGCCAATCCGCTGCTGCGCCCGCTGCGTGCGGCGGTCGCCTACACCAGCGAGCGCTGGGCCGACGAGGATGCCGCCCGGGTGACCGGCGACCGCACCGTCGTGGCCCGCGCCATCGGCAAGGCCGCGCTCGTCTCCCGGGGCACCCCGGCGCCGACGCTGGCCGGGTTCGCCGCGCCGAGCCCCGGACCCGTGCCACGCCGGGTCGCCGCGCTGCTGGGACCCGCGCCGTCGGCCGTCCACTGGCCGTCGGTGCGCAGCGCGGTGGGCCTGGCCGTCTGGGCGGCGGCGGCGGGCACGGTCGGCTCGGCCCTGTCCTCGGCGAACGCCACGGTCACGCTCTTCCTCGTCCTCCAGGCGGCCACACCGTTCTGAGCGCGGGATCAGCGCCCGGCCGCCGCCCGCCGGGGCCGGGTCAGCCGCGCACGGGCCGCGCGGACCCGGGCTCCCGCTGCGGCTGCGGCTGCGCGAGCTCGGGCCCGACCGGTGTGAAGAGCACCGCGCGCAGGACCCGCGGTGTGAAGAGCACACCGACCGTCGAGGTCAGATGGGTCACCTGCCGGAACGCGTCCCCGACGACCGGATCACCGGCCGCGCGCGCCAGCACCCGCCCCAGGTACCAGGCTCCCGGCCGGTCCGCCGCACGGATCCGCGCGGCGTTGCCCCGCGCGCCCGGCAGCGGCCGGTCGGCTCCGGCCGAGAGGTCCCACGCCTGCCGCGACGCCTTCAGCAGCGCGCGCTGCACGCGCCGGGTGGTGGGTGTCCGGCGGGGATCCGAGAGCGCGTTCCCCAGCGCGAGGGCGCCGAGCGCGGCGATCGTCATGCCCTGCCCGTACACCGGGTTGAAGGCGCACAGCGCGTCCCCGGTGGCGAGGAATCCGGCGGGCCGCCGCCCCGGCCGGTCGTACCGCCGCCGTACGTTCGCCGTCGAACGGAACGCGTGCACCGGCGACACCGGCTCCGCCTTCAACAGCCATTCGTGGAGGGCCGGATGGGGGAGCCGGGTGGCGAACTCGGCGAAGGCCTCGTCGTCCGAGGGCGGTTCACCGCCGCGCAGCCCGGTGAGCGTGACGATGTGCAGACCACCCTCGACGGGCAGGACGACCCCGCCCTCGGCGTGGTCCTTGTCCCCGACGAAGAAGTAGCCGTGGCACTCCGGCCCTTCGGCGGTCTCCGGGGCCCGGTAGAGCCGGGACGCATAGGCGAGCCCCGTGTCCAGCGTCTCCTCGTGGGGCGGCTCCGCGCCGATCCCGGCCAGCCAGTCCGGGGCGCGGGTCCCGCGCCCCGAGGCGTCCACGACCAGGTCGGCCGCGAGCGGGCGCACATCGTGACGCGTCCCCGCCCCGCGCTCACGCAGGCGTACGCCCCGGACCCGGGTGGCGTCCCCGACCAGCCCGACCACCTCCGTGCCCTCCACCACGGTGATCCGCGGATCGGCCAGCACCCGGCGTCGCACCAGCCACTCCAGCATCGGGCGTGAACCGGTGAGGAGATGGGTGGACGCCGGAGTGCGCCGGTAGAAGCTCCCGCTCTGCCACTGCACGAGATCGTCGGGCTGGCCGACCCGGGGGGAGCCGTGCTCGCGCAGCTCGTCGAGGATCCCGGGCAGTAACTCCTCCATGGCCCGCTGCCCGCTCGCCAGCAGCACATGGAGGTGACGGCTCTGCGGGACCCCCGCCCGGGGCTCGGGACCGTCCGGGAAACGGTCGCGCTCGATGACAGTCACCCGGTCGGCGTGGTCGCTCAGCACTCGGGCCGTCAGCAGGGCCGAGAGACTCCCTCCGACGACGACGGCATGCCGCGCCCGGCGGCCCCGGGAACGGTCCGTCCCCCCGGGCCTCTCCTCGGCCGCCCCGGCACCCGTTCCCGCCCCGGTGCCCGTTCCCCCATCCGTCCCCTCGCCCCTGCCGTGCGCGTCCTGTGCGCCGGTGTCCACGCCCGCCGAGTTCGCCATGCCTGTCCTTCCGGAAGTTCTGGACCGCCACCGGCGCGGAAGGCGCCGGTGCCTGCGTGACGGCTCAGTATTCCGGTGGCGCGATGCCCGGATCACGACGACTCCGCGCCTTTTTCCCGGTCCGGGGCCGATTCCGGGCGCATTCCGTATGGGGTACCGGTCACTCCTTGCGGTATCGGTACGCCTCCTCCGCCGCGGCCACCACCGCGTCCAGATCCCCGCCGGCCGAGGCGGTGACGTACGCGGCCACCGCTCCCTCCACGAACGGCGCGTCCACCAGCCGGGCCCGCTCCGGCAGTTCGTCGCCCTCGGCGAGCAACGCCTTCACCGTCAGCACGGCGCTGCCGAGATCCACCAGAAGAGCGACCCCCGCACCGCGGTCGACCTCCGCCGCCGCGGCCGAGATCAGCTCGGAGCTGGTCCCGAGCCCGCCGTCCCCGGTGCCGCCCGCGGGCGCGATCGGGGCCGCGGCGCCGCCGCCCGCCAGGCCCCGCGCGAGCGCGGCGACAGCCGTGGCGACCGCCGCGCTGTGGGACACCAGCACGATGCCGACCGGCGCTCCGCCACTCACCGTGCCGCCTCCGCCGTGTCGGCGAGGGCGGCGATCAGCAGCGCGGACGACGTGGCACCCGGGTCCTGGTGCCCGATGCTGCGCTCGCCCAGATAACTCGCCCTGCCCTTGCGCGCCCGGAGGGGTACGGTCGCCAGGGCGCCCCGATCGGCGGCCTCGGCGGCCGCCCGGAAGGACGGGCCGGCCGGTGCCGGGGCCTCCAGCGCCTCGACCGCCGGTTCCAGCGCGTCGATCATCGTCTTGTCCCCGGGCGCGGCCCCGCCGAGCTGCCTCACCGCCGTGACACCGGCCCGCAGCGCCTCGGTGAACTGCTCGGGCGTGACCTCGGCGGCGTCCCCGAGCGCCTTGCCCGTACGGCGCAGCAGCGTCCCGTACAGCGGCCCGGACGCGCCGCCCACGGTGGAGATGAGCTGGCGGCCCGCGAGGATCAGCACGGCGCCCGGAGAGGTGGGCGCGTCCTGCTCCAGCGTGGCCGTGACGGCCCGGAATCCGCGCTGGAGGTTGCTGCCGTGGTCGGCGTCCCCGATGGCCGAGTCCAGTTCGGTGAGCCGGTCCGCGGCACCCTCCACGGCGTCCGCCGCGACCACCCCCAGCCAGCGGCGGAAGAATCCCGCGTCGAGCGTGCGGTCCGATGTCTCGTCGGTCACGTGATCTCCTCACCCCGTGGAACGTTCCCCACGTCCCTTGTCCTGCCTCGCGTCGCCGTACTGTCGCGTGCCGCTGTGCCGCTGTGCCGCTGTGCCGCTGTGCCGCTGTGCCGCTGTGCCGCTGTGCTGACGGGCGCTCAGCGGCCCCAGCGCAGCGCGGGGGTCTCGACCGGCGCGTCCCACAGCCGCAGCAGCTCCTCGTCGACCTGGCAGAGGGTCACCGAGCAGCCCGCCATGTCGAGCGAGGTCACATAGTTGCCGACGAGGGTACGGGCCACCGCCACACCGCGCTCGCCCAGCACCCGCTGGACCTCGGCGTTGAACCCGTACAGCTCCAGCAGCGGCGTACCGCCCATGCCGTTGACCAGGGCGATCACCGGCCCGGAGGGGCGCAGGTCGTCCAGTACGGTGTGCACCGCGAAGTCCGCGATCTCCCGCGCGGTCATCATCGCGCGCCGCTCGCGCCCGGGCTCACCGTGGATCCCGATGCCCAGCTCCAGCTCGCCGTCGGGCAGGTCGAAGGTGGGGCTGCCCTTCGCGGGCGTGGTGACGGCGCTCAGGGCGACCCCGAAGGTCCGGGACAGCTCGTTCACCCGCCGCCCGATCGCCTCGACCCGCTCCAGCGGCGCCCCCTCCTCGGCGGCGGCGCCCGCCATCTTCTCGACGAACAGCGTCGCACCCGTACCGCGCCGCCCCGCCGTGTAGGTGCTGTCGGTCACCGCCACATCGTCGTTGACCAGCACTTTCGCGATCTGGATGCCTTCGTCCTCGGCCAGCTCGGCGGCCATGTCGAAGTTCAGGACGTCGCCCGTGTAGTTCTTGACGACGAACAGCACCCCGGCACCGCTGTCCACCGCGGCGGCGGCCCGGACCATCTGATCCGGCACGGGGGAGGTGAAGACCTCACCGGGGCAGGCGGCAGCCAGCATGCCGGGCCCGACGAACCCCCCGTGCAACGGCTCGTGCCCGGAGCCGCCCCCGGAAACGATCCCCACTTTCCCGGCCACGGGCGCGTCGCCGCGTATCACCACACGCCGCTCGACGTCGACGGAGAGCTTGGGATGCGCGGCCGCCATGCCGCGCAGCGCGTCCGCTACCACGGTCTCCGGCACATTGATGAGCATCTTCAACGGTATCTCCTAGGTTGGCTAGCAGATGTGCCTCTGACCAGCGTTTTTGCAGGTCAAGGTGCATGTGGGGGCTATGTGATCTTGGCGGTCCCCGGCGTTTCGAAGCGGTGTCCGGCGGTACTGATGCTGACCTCATGCTGACTTTTCTGATATATCGTCAGCTCCCTCCGGAGCAGTCCGGCTGGGCAGTCCGTTCGTCCGATTCCAGTATCGATCGAACCCGGCCAGGCGGCACGGCCTACGGCGAGATCGGGGGACGGCACGCATCTCGGCGAATCTGCCCTCTGGGTCCGCGAGGGGGTGTACTGCGTGGGTGGGCAGACGATTCCGTGGATGGCCATGAGCGGCCTCGGCCACAGTCGCCCAGGGGCTGCGTGCATCGACACGGTCGGCGAAGGTGACGAGTGAACGGTGTGCCATAAGCCAACGGATGGCTTGCGCTACGTACTGAATGACCCGATCAGCATGGGTCTACCGGCCGAGAGCAGGTTTCGCTGGCCCGGAGAACGCTTCTGTCTGTGCACGTCAGAGCAAGTGGCTTCCTGTGCCGATCTTATGTCGGGCCTAGCCTCGCGCTTTCAGCAGAGTGCGACGTCTACTCATGATCAAAAAGTAGGAGCGCTCCTCCGACCTGGGAGGATTGGGTATTCCGATGAATCTTCCTGCGTCAAGCTGGGGGCACTCGTCAGGTGATGGAACCCGAGGTGTCTCCGCGATGCTCCCAGGCTGGGCGGAACGGCCCGTGGATCTCAGGTGAGAGCGAGGAGCACTTCGTCGATCTCGCCGCCGCGTGCTTGGCCGAAGCCCCTGCCATGCCCTGTGATCACAAAGCCACACTTTTCCAGTACGCGGATCGAGCCTGCGTTATCGGCTGCTGCGTGGGCGTGCAACGGCCGAGTTCTGACGAGATCGACCAGCAACGTGAGCGCCGCTGTGGCGATGCCGCGGCCCCAGTGATTTCGGCCGATCCAGTAGGTGACCTGGCGTTCGTTCGGCGGCCCGTACACCGCAGCATGGCCGACCACCTCATCGTCGGCGAGCACAGTGTGCATTAGGACATCGGGGTTGGAACGGATCCTGGCCCAGTAGCTGTCGAAGTGCGCCCTGTCGTAGTGGTACTTCCTGGTGACCGCGGCCACGTGCTGCGCCTCGGGATCAGAGAGGTGCTCCCAAAAGGTGGGCAGATCACTATCGAGTACTTCGCGGAGGGAGATCATTTCGGTGGTGGCTCCTACGGCTGGTCGAGCACGTGGTACTTCGTCGAGTGCGGCGTCCGATAACTGATCAAATTCATTGAGTGTACTCCTGGCCTGGGAGGATGGAACGTGTCGAAGGCTCTGTCTGCAGCAGGAAGTAGGCGCGCTCCGGGTGAATGTGACCCCTGGCCGTCACGCGGTGGGATCCACGTTCCACGTCGCGGGCAGACCGCTGCCGCAGAAGACGCAGATGAAGTCGTCCTCACGCACGATGTTGTGCTCCTGGCAGTCGGGGCACCGCCGGAATACAACCTCGTGGGTGAAGCCGGAAGGCCGCCGGAGCTCTACAGCGTCCAGAGCCTGGGCGACCTCCGCCCAGGAGGTGACGTCCGGGCAGTACCCGGTGGACTGGTTGCTGACCTCGCTCACGGTCCACCGGTCTGCCTCGCGCATGAAGCTGATCTCGCCGGCACTCAGAACCATGTCTCCGCCGGCACAGGCCACGTGCTCACTTCGCCGCGGGGCCAGCCGAAGCACACCGTCCATATCGATCACGAAGGTGAACGGTTCGGTCAGTTCCGCCGCCGATTGCTCCACGATCCAGCCACCGAAGTCAGCCGCCGAGCCGATCCGACGGCCGCCGTCACCGGGCCGCACCGCAGCCTTCAGCTCAACCGGTCCGACATATCGGTAACTCCGCCCCCGCGCGTTCACGTCAGCCAACCTAGAGCACTTCCGACACACGCCCTAGACATCCCCGGCACGGTCACCGGCACCGGCGGCCTGCTCACCCTGGTCTACGGCATCACCCGCGGCGGCGAGAACGGCTGGACCGACAGCCTCACTCTCACCTCCTTCTTCTCTGCTGCCGTGCTCCTGCTGGACTTCCTGATCGTCCAGCGGCGAGCCGCACACCCGATGATGCCGCTGCACCTGTTCAGCAACCGAACGCGATCCGGCAGCTACACCATTTTGCTGTTCGTCGGCGCCGGGATGATCGCCTTCTTCTACTTCCTCACCCTCTACATGCGGCTCATCCTCGGCTGCAGTGCCATCAAGTCCGGCTTCGCCTACCTGCCCTTCAGCATCGGCATGGGCATCGCGGTCGGAGTCAGCTCCAAGCTCGTCACCCACGTCGCCTCGCGCGTAGTTGCCGCTCCGGGCCTGTTGGTGGCCGCCGCCGGCATGTTCTGGTTCACCAGGCTCGCCCCGGACTCCTCCTACCCGGCCCACCTCATGCCCGCGATGTTCGTCACCGCCCTCGGCCTGGGCGTGAGCTTCGTGCCCATGGCCCTCGGCGCGGTCCACGCCGTCGCACACCAGGAAACGGGCATCGCCTCCGCACTGCTCAACACCGCCCAGCAGTTCGGCGGCGTGCTCGGCCTGGCCAACCTGTCGCCCCTCTCCACCAACGCCGCCGACGACCGGCTCCCCAACGCCGCGGCCACCTTCTACCAGGGCCTCGCCACCAGGAACCAGACCCTGATCGCAAAGGCCGGCGACGCTCTCACCCACGGCTACACCATCGCCTTCGCCGCTACCGCGGTCATATTCATTCGCCATTGACATGAAGAAGCAGCACGCCGAGGGGACAAGGGAATGCAATCACTCACCTCTCGTGGAGTTTTTCCATGTCTTCCGACAGCGCGACTGCCACCGCCCCGGCCGACGCGGGCACACGTACCGGTTCGCCAGATGGGCGGCATCTGGGCTTCGCCCTGGTCGTGATCGCCGCCGCGCAACTGATGCTGATCCTCGACGCCACGATCACGAACATCGCCCTCCCCAGCATCCAGACCGACCTGGATGCGTCCGACGCCAACCTCGCCTGGATCGTCAACGCCTATGCGCTGGCCTTCGGCGGACTGCTGCTGAGAGCGTCGGATTGGGGAAGATGGCCCGCTGATCCGTGGGAATGGGAAGACACGAGAGTAGCACCCCATAAAATACCGGTGGGACCTCAAAAATGGCGCCGATGGATGTGGCAATTCTTGCGCTTGAATTCTTGTGCGTAATGTGGGCAATGCCGCTTCAATGAGAGGCTTGCCCGCAATTTCGCGGAGCTTGCAAATAAAGCTGCATTCTGCATTTGATCTCTGATCGGATACAGTTCGAAAAGCTGTGCCGATGTGAGGCCGCGTAAATCCGCGATGAGAGTCGCTCCCGACATCCTGGCTGGCTCCGCGGTTCTGCCCTGCAAAACCAGGCTCTCCGGCCACGACCAGACCAGAGCGACGCGCAACGGCCGGGCTGGCCGCCGATGGCAGTGATTGTTCGCTGCGCGGTGCCCACGCACGTCCTGTGGCCCCGCAATCCAGGAATTCGCTCTATCGGTCCTGGACGGACTGGTGGCTGACCGCTGCGCACCGCCACCGCCGAAGAGGCAGATGAAGACCACAACTACTGTGGCACAAAAAGAATCCTCTGCCGGCGGACGACGAACGGCGTTACCGCGAAGGCGTTCAGTCTCTTTCCTTCAGTCTTGCCGCCCGCCCCTGGTCATCCCAGGCCACCTCCAGTACGTGTTCGATCGCGTCCCGGTTGAGAGGCCCGAACACATGAGGGAACAGGGTGCTTTCGGTGACCCCTGGCGGCGGGACGGGCACTGCTGGCTCCCACTCGCACTTCGCAGTGAGCCGGTCCACATTGAGAACGAGTGTCAGCAGCGGTCTCGGCGCGTCCCGGTAGAAGGCGTTGACGATGGCGATGGTGGTCTTCTCGTTGGGTGAGCAGTGGACGAACCCGTCCTCCGAGAGCGACTCGGGTGTGTACGGGCCGTCGGGGCGGACGTTCCACTCATCGAGTGGGACCACGTGCTGGATGGTGGCACGACTGGACATGCTGGCCGTGACCTCCTTGAAATAGGGGGCGCGCAGGCCCCGGACTATGGAGCCGGGCGGTTCAATGTAGCCGCCTGGCGCGGTCGGCCCGGCCCGAGAGCCGCCGTGGATGGGTGGCCTCAGTCAGCACCGGGCTGCTGAGCAGATTCCCCCGGGGTGGCGAGGTCCGCCGCCGGTTGAAGGGCGGCGGACCCGGTTTCCGGGCTGCTCGGTGCTGGGGGGTTGCCGCCGGCCTGGATCATCGGGGAGAGGTCGAAGACGCTGATGGTGCGGTTGATCTTGCTGACAGGGACGGTCGCCTCCTACGAGAACCACCAGCTCGCCGGCCGCGGCCGGGGGTATCGCCGAGATACGAGCCAAAGGTGCAATGACCTGTTCTTGAAGCTCTGAAAAGACGTCCGGGCTAACTCGGTACTGTCGGCGTCTTCCGCGAGAATGCGGCGGACGGTGCCGTTTCCGGGCTGCCCCCGGGTGGTAGCAGCATCTTTCCGCTGCTACCAGAAAGAATCCGTCATCCAGCGGGTGTGGGGTTGGTCACCTGGGTGCCGAGCGGTTGTTGCCTGGGGTATCAGTTGGTCAGGTTGGTGAGGATCAGGCCCTTGCCGTTGATCTTGCGGCCTGTCTCCAGGCCGGCGATCAGAGTGGTGGCGTCCTCCAGAGAGACGGTTTCGCCGATGGACATGCGGATGTCCCCGGCGGCGGCCCTGTCGGCAGCGGCGGTGAGGGTCCGGGTGTCGGGCTTGCAGAAGAAGATCTTGTGGCGGCGGGCGAAGACGGCGTGCGCGAACTTGGCGGGGGTGGCGTTGATGTCGAGGTAGACGCCGGTCTTGTTCAACAGCCGTATCGCGGTCTTGACCGGCAGGAAGCCGTTGGTGTCGTAGACCACGTCGAACGCGCCCTGGAGTTCTTTCTGGTCTGCGGGGTCGACGGCGGTGTAGTCGTAGAGGCGGTCAATACCGAGGGCGTGGGCGTGCTGCACGGAAGTGGGGCCGCTGGTGCCGGTGACGGTGGCGCCGAGGGCGTGGGCGAGCTGGACGACAGCTTGGCCGACGCCGCCGGTCGCCCCGTTGACGAAGACCCGCTGGCCGGCCTGCAGCCGGGCGCGGTCGATGAGTCCGGCAAAGGCCATGACCACGGGGGTGGCGAGCGCGGCGGCCTGCTCGAAGGAGAGACCGGCGGGCTTGATGGCCAGGTGGGAAGCGGGGGCGATAACGGCCTCGGCGAAGGCACCGCTGGGCTTCAGCGCGGTGATCCCGTACACCGAGTCGCCGGGCTTCAAGCCGGCGACACCAGGGCCGACCACGGTGACGGTCCCGGAGAAGTCCGAGCCCATCGCGCGGGGGAAGGCCCGGCCGGTCATCATCTTCAGCTCGCCCCGGCGGACCTTCCAGTCGATCGGGTTGACCGCGGCCGCGACGACGGAGACCGCAACCTCTCCCTCCTGTGGCGAGGGCAGGGTGAAGCCCTCCAGTCGCATCGTGTCCGGGCCGCCGTAGCGGTGGTACTGAATTCTGCGCATGAGGTGTGTTCCTTGAGAAGATCTGTGCGGTTGAACTCGGTGGTGTCCTACTGGGGCTCGGGTCACGCCGGTGTTCCGGGCCGGGGTGGGAGGCGGCAGTCCTCAGACGAGGAACTGGCTGGTGAGGTCGGAGTGATGCGCGACGTGGACGCCGGCCGCATCCAGGCGGAAGTTGACCTGCCAGATCTCCACGCCACCCCGCACGGCCTGGGCGACCGACGCCTGGACCTGATCGTGGTGACTGCTGGGGCGAACCTCGAAGCCGGGGTTGTCGTACAGGAAGCAGACCACCAGGACGGCGCGTTGATGGGCCTGCAGGCTGCGGCCGAGTTCCCCGATGTGCTTGACCAGCCGGTCGGTGGAGGCCAGCGGCGGGCGGGGCCGGGTGCGGACGTGATCGCCCAGGGCGACCTGGAGGTTGTCCAGCGGGGTCTTCACCTCGACGTAGGTGTCGTCGTCGACGAGGAAGTCCAGGCGGGAGCGGCCCAGGGTCCGCTCGCGCAGCACGCTGTGCGCGGTGACGATCTTCGGCAGCAGGTGGTGGACCAGGGCCTGCTCGACATAGCGGTTGGCGGCACTCTGGTTGATGCCGATCCAGGCCGGACGGGCGGTGCCTGGGGCATCGACGCTGACGGCTTCCACGGTGTACGGGGTCTTGCGGGCGGGGTTTTCGCTGCGTGAGAGCAGGCAGTCGAGTCCGTCCAGGAGTAGGTTGCCGATGCGGCCGGTGGTCGGGCAATGGCAGGCGGTCTCGCTCCCACCGATGTCGGCGTCGATGATGAACCGGTTCGGGTGCCGGATGATCCTGGCCCGGGTCAGGGGCTCGGGGAAGCAGATCGTGTCGCCCCGGGTGGTGAGGATTCTCATGCAGCCTTCGATCGCGTGCGGTGGTGGGCGCCGTGGGCGCCGCGCCCGAAGCCGTCGGCGGTGGCAGACCGGGCACGGACACGGGGCGGTCAGTGCTGAGGGTTGCCGCCGGCCCGGATGAGCGGGGACAGGTCGAAGTGGCTCAGCACCTGGGTGATGAGGCCATTCTTGACGGTGACGTAGTCCATGCCGGGGAAGTCGCTCGCGAAAGGCGCGTCGAGGGTGTAAACGGCGGCGGCGTGAGTGTCGTCGCCCAGGACGTCGATGAGGGTGGCGCCGTTCAGCGAGCCGGCGAATGGCCCGATGAAGGTCTGGAAGCCCTCCTTGCCCTCGAACGTACCGTTCGGGGCCTTGCAGACGGCGTCGTTCGCGACATAGGCCAACGCCTTGTCGATGTCCTTGTTCATCCACGCCTCGGTGTACGCCCGGGCGATCTTCTGCGCGGATCCGGTGGTAGCAGACATGGGGATGCGCCTTTCCTAGCCGTTCGCTCCAGTACATCCGGCAGGCTGGCGGCCCGCTCGTCAGGAGCGCCCGGTCCGCCCCGTCGGCGGCCCGATACCTGCATCCTCACCGCTATATATGACATCTTTGGTCATATACGTGAGGGATTTATTGGAGCCATGAAATCCGACCGACTGCTCTCGATCATGCTGCTGCAGACCCACCAACAGCTGCCCGCCTCCGACCTGGCCGACCGCCTGGAGGTCTCGGCCCGCACGATCATGCGGGACGTGGAGGCACTGTCCGCCGCCGGCGTACCCGTCTACACCGTCCGCGGCCCCCAGGGCGGGATCGCCCTGCTCCCCGGCTTCCGCACCGACGTCTCCGGGCTGACCACCGACGAGGCCCGCGCACTGTTCGTCCTCCTGTCCGGCCCTGCCCACGCCGACCTCGGCCTGGATCGGGCCCTCGGCTCCGCCCTGCGCAAGGTCATGGCAGCCCTGCCCGCCCTGCACCGCCCCGACGCCGACCTGGCCAGCCGCCGCGTCCTCATCGACCCCGTCCGCTGGCGTGGCGCCCCCGGCCCCGACCACCCCGCCACCGAACTCGCCGCGTTCCAGCAGGCCGTCTTCACCGGCCGCC
Source organism: Streptomyces sp. NPDC059255 (assembly GCF_042752355.1). Taxonomy (NCBI): domain Bacteria; kingdom Bacillati; phylum Actinomycetota; class Actinomycetes; order Kitasatosporales; family Streptomycetaceae; genus Streptomyces; species Streptomyces sp. NPDC059255. The sequence continues at coordinate 1,005 of NZ_JBHYZP010000042.1, read as the reverse complement.
GCCTGCGCCTGCGCTACCGCCACGGCCGTGACAAGCGCGTGCGCACGTACACCCTCGACCCCTACGGCCTCGTCAGCAAAGCCGGCGTCTGGTACCTCGTCGCCGACCACGACGGCGAACCCGCACTGTTCCGCACCGACCGCGCCCTCTCCGCCGCCGTCCTCGACCAGCCCGTGCGGCGTCGTGACGGTACGGAGCTGGCCGAGGTGTGGGACACCTTGCGCCGCCGCATTGACGACATCCCCGCCCCCCTCACCGTTACCGTCAAGGTCCGCGACGAGATCCTGGCCAAGTTCCTGCGCATCCACGAACCCGACATCGCCGCCCCCGATCCGGCTGGCTCTCCAGAGGCAGACCCTGAGCCGGGCTGGACGAGAGTGGAGCTGCGCTTCCGCGCCCTCGCGGCTGCCGAGGCGCTCCTCGCCTTCGGACCCGACGCCGAAGTCCTCGCCCCTGACGACCTCCGCCACGCCCTGGCCCACAAGGCCGCAGCGACGGCCGCCCTCTACATCCCCCGCCCGGCAGCCTGACCAGCAAGCCTTGGACGCATCCCGATCAGGCTGCCCTACCGAATCCGGCGGCCCGCACGTACTGCTCGCGCAACGGGGTGAAACCAACGTCCAGCTTCGGGTCGTACGCCGCCGCCTGGATGCCGAGTTCGTGCGTGGAGTACGCACCGAACCAGTTGATGTGCTCGGCCAGGTACGGCGAGATGCGAGTCAGGCCCTCGGGATCGCTCTTCCCCAGATGACGTCGCGGCGATGGACGAACCGTTGCCGATCCAGTTCGCTCCCGTCAAAACCGCCCTCCGAAAGGGAAGGTTCGTACGCCCTGAGCTCTGTCGCCCTGCCCTGTTCGTCCCACTCCACGTCCAGCACCAGCAGGACTGTGTCACGGTCGAGAGGCCCTAAGGGCTTGCAGAGAATCAACATGCTGATTTGATCTCCGCAGGGTAGTTGTTCGCGAGGAACGCCGTGATGTCAGTGGGCGTGCTGAACCTGGCTG
>NZ_JBHYZP010000041.1:0-84736 GCF_042752355.1 Streptomyces sp. NPDC059255 | reverse complement strand
ATCCACGCCGTCCGCGCGATGGCCGCCTCGCGCGCCGTCGCGCTCGTGGGCGGGGTGGCGCCGCCGGACGGCGCGGCCGAGGGGGAGGTCGTGCTGGGGGGGCGCGGGGTGCGGGTGGGGGGCGGGGGGCTGGGGGGGGCCGGCGGGGGGGTGCGGCCCCGGCGCCCCCCCCCCGCCCCCCCCGGCCCCCCCGCCGGGTCCGGGCACGGCCGCCGCGTGGGCGGCGGAGTTCCTCGGCCCGCTGCGGGACCCCCGCCATCAGCGCGTCCGGGACACGCTCCGTACCTGGATCGAGTCGAACGCCGACGCACGCCGGACCGCCCTGCGCCTGGGCAGCAGCCGCACCACGGTCGCGGCCCGGCTGCGCACCGCGGAGCGGCTGCTGGGGCGGGATCTGCTGGCCACGGGATCGGGCGTGCACGATCTCGTGTACGCCTTCCACTTCTCGGGCGAGGGCCCGCGGCTCGGCCGGTGCGATCCGGCGCCCGACGCCGACCGTGCGCCGTGACCAGGAAGCGGCCCGTTCTGCCACGGGCGGAGCACCGGATCCGCTCCGGACCGTGCACCGTGCGCACTCCGGACCGCTTTTTGGGCGGCGTGACCACCGAAACTCGCTTTCCCCCGGGCGGGCGGACGCGGTGTACTCGTTCCCGGCAGCGCTTCCGGCCGCCCCGGACCGGGGGGCGGGACGGCCGGGCTCCGGTGTCCCCGACCGGGACACCGGTCCGCGCGGCCGGCGGACCCGTCCGGTCCGCCGCCCGCGCGGATCAGATGCGCCAGCCGCGGATCCGGTCCGCGGCCTGGTAGACGCTGGCCTTGCCGGACTGGATGGCGCGCACCAGCTCGACGAGCGCCCCGTACGGCGGGTCGATGCCCTCGCCCGAGGCGTGCATGTACGCGGCGGCCACCTGGCAGGCGTACAGGCTGTTGCGGTACGGCAGCGGCTCCAGCCGTACCAGCGTGTGGATGAGGGCCGCGGCGCGCCAGGACACATCGGGTTCGCTCGTGGCCGGGCGCGGGATACGGGTCTTGTGCCGGGCGACGGCCGCGACGAGCGCCGAGTAGTCGGCCACGGACACGTCCTCCGGGACGGCCTGCTCCTGTACATCCAGGAGCCAGGCCACATCGATGTACAGGACCGGCATCAGGCTGCTTCCACCTGCTGCCCGGCGCCCGGGGCCGGCGGCACCTCACCGGCGAACGCCTCGTCGAACTCACCCTTGTGCTGCTCGCCCCAGGCGACGGCGTAGCGGAGGAACTGCAGCCGCTGCTGCTCGCGCAGGGGCAGGTCGTGGACGTACTGCTTGAGCGACTTGCCCTCGGCGGCGGCGGCGGCCCGCACGGCCTCCAGCTCGTCGTCGGTGAAGCTGATGTTGAGTGACGGCATACCCCTACGGTACCTAACAGGTACCACGCCGCGGAAGCGGGGTCGCCGAGGGGAAAGCGGGCACGCCGGGCCGGTCCAGCAGCGTGTTCGATCAAGAGAGACCGTGCCATCGGGCCGGCAACGGCTTCTCAGCCATCCAATGAATTGCGCGTCAGGTTCATTGACAGGTCCTCAAATCCTCGCCACGCTCCCATTCATCCGATGTCTATGTGAGAAGGGATGGATCCGCATGGCGGTCCATGACCGTATCCGTACGACAGTCCTGATGCTGTGTCTCGGCCTCGCCGCAGCGCTCGTCACCGCGCTCCCGGCCCGCGCCGAGCCTGCCGCCTGGAAGGTTTCCGCCCCGTCGGCGCGTGCCGGGCACGGTCCCGGCGCCGTACTGAGACTCGATCCCTCCAGCGGCAGCCCGCGGCTGGAGGTGACCCACGACGGGCAGACCGTCATCGAGCCCTCTCCCGTCGGCATCGTCACCGAAAGAGCCGACCTCTCCACCGGGCTGCACTTCCTCGGGCTCGGAAAACGTACGCTCTCCGAGTCGTACCGCACCACCGTCGGCAAGGAGCGCGATCGCCATGCCCGGATGACCGAGGCGCGCTTCCGCTTCGGCACCGCGGAGGGCGCCAGGCTCGATCTGCTCGTGCGGGTCTCCGACGACGGGGTCGCGTACCGCTACGTCCTGCCCGGCGACACCGGCGATGTGCTCGGTGAGACCTCCGCCTTCACCCTGCCCGCGGGCTCGGCGTCCTGGCTCGGCAAGTACCGGAAGGACAACGAGAATCTGTTCGCCCGGTACGACGCGGCCGGCGCCCCCGCCGGCGAGTACATGATGCAGGCGCTCTTCCGGACCGGTGACACCTACGCGCTGGTCGCGGAGTCCGACCTCACCGGGACCTACTCGGGCGCGCGCCTCGTGCACGACGCGGGATCGGCCACCTACCGCGTCAAGCTCTGGGACGAACAGGTGCGGGTCGACGGGGCTCTCACCACCCCCTGGCGTGCTGTGATCACCGGCGATCTGGCGACCGTCACCGAATCCACGTTCGTCGACGACATAGCCCCCGCCTCGAAGGTCCGCGACCCTTCCTGGATCAAGCCCGCGCCCGCGCTGTGGACCTGGCTCGCCGGGGGCAGGCCGGCCGGGCAGAGCCTGGAGAAGCAGAAGGCGTACGTGGACTACGCGGCTCGGCGCGGCTGGCCGTACACCGTGGTCGACGCGGGCTGGTACTTCGACCCGGACCAGTGGGACGTCACCGACCCCGACTGGCAGACGAACAGCTGGATGCCGGAGCTCGTGCGATACGGCCGCGAGCGTGGCGTCGGCATCCAGGTCTGGATCCACCAACGCGACCTCGACACTCCTGAGGAGCGGCAGCAGTGGCTGCCGACACTGGAGAAGTGGGGCGTCAAGGGCGTGAAGATCGACTTCATGGACTCCGAGGCGCAGGAGACCTTCCGCTGGTACGACGCGATCCTGGCCGGAACCGCGAAGCACCACCTCCTCGTCAACTTCCACGGCTCGACGATCCCCAAGGGCATCCACCGCACATGGCCGCAGGTCATGACGATGGAGGGCGTCAACGGTGAGGAGAAGAAGACCAATACCCCGGAGCATCTGGCGACGCTCCCCTTCACCCGCAATGTCATCGGTGGGATGGACTACACGCCGGGCGCCTTCCAGCGTGCGGAGCGTCCCAACGCGGCTTCGGACGCCGGCGAGGTGGGGCTCTCCGTGCTCTACGAGTCCGGCATCCAGAATCTCGCGGGCACGCCGGAGTCGTACGACGCACGCCCCGAGGCCCGGCGCTTCCTGGAGCAGATCCCGGCGGCCTGGGACAGGACGGAGCTGCTGGCGGGTGACCCGGGCAGGAGCGCGGTCCTGGCCCGGCGCGACGGCGGACGCTGGTTCATCGGCGGCATCTTCGCGGGCGAGGCCCGCACCGCCGAGGTCCCGCTGCGCCTCGGCCACGGCACGTGGCTGGTGGAGACGGTCACGGACGGTCCCGGCGGACTGGTACGCGAGGGCAGGATGCTGCGCGGTGACGCGACGCTTTCCGTGCCGGTGGTCGCGGACGGCGGCTTCGCGGCAATGGCGTGCCGTTGGTATCCGGGCCGTACCAGTTGCGACCGTTAGCGACTTAAAGCCCCTGCCGGGACCGGTCCGGACCCGGTCCCGCGTGTGCGCACCTGCCCCGCTCAGACCCAGGCCGGCCGACCGGCCGGGGCCCGCGCAACCGGGTCCCGGCCGGTCAGCCGGCGGCCGCCTTCCTCCGCGGGAACAGATCGGAGGAATCGCGTTGTCCTCGTACGAGAAGCCGGGAGGCACCATGGCCAAGGCACCAGATCCGTCGAGAAGGGCGCTGCTCGCCACAGGTACCGCGGTGGGCGGCGCGCTGGCCGTGGGAGGCGGCACGGCCGCCCCCGCACAGGCCGCCGCCCCCGCCCGGGCCACCGCTCCCGCCGGGGAAGCCGGACCACCACGGAGTACGCCGGTGGCACCACACGTCTCGCCGGACATCTGGCGCACCGTCCTCGACGACGCCGACCCGGTCTGGCAGCGGATGCCGAGGTCCTGGTACGAAGGCCCGTTCCTCGGCAACGGCCTCCTCGGCTCCGGCATCTACGCCGAACCGGGCGGGAACGCGGTCCGCTTCAATGTCCAGCACTCCGAAGTCCAGGACCACCGACCGGAGTTCGGTTCACTCTTCGGCCTGGCCCGGCTGCCGATCGGATACTTCACTCTGGAGCCCGTCGGCACCATCACCGGCCTGGACTGGCGGCTGCGGCTGCGCGACGCCGAGTTGACCGGCACCCTCATCACCACCGCCGGCTCGCTGACACTGCGCGCCTTCGTACACTCATCGGCCGACCTGCTCACCGTCGAGGTCACGCCGAGCGAGGGTGAACGCGGCTTCCGCTGGGTCTTCCACCCGGCCGTGGCGATCAGCCCGCGGGCCGCGTTCAAACCCATCCCCCAGGGATACACGGCCAATCCACCGGCCACGATCGAGAAACACGGGGACGTGACCGCCGCCGTACAGCCGCTGCTCGCGGGCGGCCACCATGTCACCGCCTGGCAGGAAGTCGCCCGCCACCGCAGCCGCACCCTGTACGCGACGGTCGGGCACTCCCACCCGGGGGCCACCGCCCGCGACCGCGCGCTGCGCACGGTAAGGACGGCTCGGGCGGTACCGTTCGACGTGCACGCGCTCCCCCACCGCGCATGGTGGCACCGCTACTACCGGAAGAGCTTCCTGTCGCTGCCCGACGCCCGGTTGCAGCGCTTCTACTGGATCCAGCTCTACAAGGTCGCGGCGGCCGCCCGCAAGGACGCGCCGGTGATGGCGACCTCCGGGCCGTGGCTGGAGCCGACGCCCTGGCCCAACACCTGGTGGAACCTCAACGTCCAGCTCGAATACTGGCTGATACATGGCTCGAACCATCTCGAACTCGACGCCGTCACCAGAGCGTTGAGCGAATTCCGGGACCAGCTGGGTGCCGAGGTCGCCGCTCCCTGGCGCGGGGACTCGTACGGTATTCCGCGCACCACCGACACCCGGCTCGTCAACGGCGGTGCCACGCCCGGAGACCTGGGCTACGGCGTCGGCATCCCCGGCCAGGACCCGCCCACTCCCGAGGTCGGCAACCTCACGTGGGCTCTGCACAACGTCTGGCTCAGCTACCGCCACACCATGGACGAGGCCATCCTGCGCGATGTCCTCTTCCCGCTGCTGCGCAGGGCCGTCAACTACTACCTGCACTTCCTTTCCCCGGGCAGCGACGGCAAGCTGCATCTCCCGGCGACCTTCTCCCCCGAGTACGGGGTCAACGCGCCCGACTGCAACTACGACCTGATGCTGCTGCGCTGGGGCTGCCGTACCCTCCTGGAGTCGGCCGAACTGCTGGGCAGGCGGGACCCGCTGGCGGGCCGCTGGCGCGAGGTGCTGGCCAGGCTCACCCCGTACCCGGTGGACGGCAACGGTTTCATGATCGGGTCAGGGGTCCCGTTCGCCAAGTCGCACCGCCACTACTCGCACCTGCTCGCCGTCTATCCGCTGTACGAGATCACGGGCCGGACGGCGGACGAGCGCGCGCTGATCGAGAAATCGCTCGCCCACTGGGTCGGCTTCGAAGGCGCCCTCCAGGGCTACACGTTCACGGGCGCGGCCTCCATGTCCGCGCTCCTCGGCAAGGGCGACGACGCACTCGCCTATCTCGGTCAGCTGATGACGCGCTTCATCCAGCCCAACACCATGTACAAGGAGTCCGGCCCGGTCATCGAGACCCCGCTGTCCGCCGCCCAGTCGCTGCACGACATGGTGTGCCAGTCCTGGGGCGGCACGATCAGGGTGTTCCCGTCCCTCCCCGCGGTGTGGCGCGATCTGGTCGTGCACGACTTCCGTACGCAGGGCGCCTTCCTGCTCAGTGCGGTACGGGAGAAGGGCGTGACCCGCTGGGTGCGGCTCACCAGCGAGGCGGGCGCCCCGTGCGTCGTGCGCCACGGCATCGTGGGAGCCGTCGAAGTCCGGGACGACCGGGGACGGCCCATGGCGTACGAGCGGACCGGCGAAGGGGAGATCCGCATTCCCCTCCGCAAGGGCCGAGCGGCGCTCATCACCTCGGCCGGAGACGCCCCGGACCTCACCGTCCGCCCCGTCACACCCGGCGAACCGGCCCCCCGGTGGGGATTGCCCGCCTGACCGGGCCGACCGACGAGGGCATGGGCCTGATGGGGAAGGCGCCATGCAGAAATCGGTTGCCGTCCCTGTCCGTGAGCCGGGGAGGCCGGCTCCCCCTCCTGGACTTGATCTTCGCTGTCCGGAGGGGGCGACGGGGCGGGGATCAGTCACTTACGCTGCACGGAAAACGCCTTCTACCAGATCCGCGCCCCGCCCTTCGAAGGGACATCTCTCCGTGCTCAGCGACCGCCTCGACCACGCCTCCCTCGACTATGTCGAAAGCCGCGATCCGGGACAGGGGCGGCTCGCCCCCCGGGCCCGGTACCGGTCGGACGCCATGACCCTGGATCTGGACGGTGATTGGCGCTTCCGTCTGGCGGACTCCCTGCGGGCGCTGACTCCGGGCTTCGAGGCGCCGGATCACGACGACTCCGGCTGGGAGCACCTTCCCGTACCGTCGAGCTGGCAGATGCGGGACATCGCCGGCACACCGCGCTTCGGCACGCCCGCGTACACCAATCTCGTCTACCCGTTCCCGGTCGACCCGCCGCGCGTGCCGGACGCCAACCCCACCGGCGAGTACCGGCGGGAGTTCACGCTGCCGGAGGACTGGCCGGACGCGGGGCGCGGTGTGCTGCGCTTCGAAGGGGTCGACTCGGCCTTCGCCGTATATCTCAACGGCGTTCCGCTCGGTGACGGCAAGGGCAGCCGGCTGCCCACGGAGTTCGACGCGACCGACGCGCTGCGTCCCGGCCGCAACGTCCTCGCCGTACGGGTCCACCAGTGGTCCGCGGGCAGCTACCTGGAGGACCAGGACATGTGGTGGCTGTCCGGGATCTTCCGCCCGGTGGCCCTGCTGCACCGGCCCGAGAACGGCGTCGGGGACCTTTTCGTACACGCGGAGTACGACCATCTCACCGGCAAGGGCGCCCTGCGGGTGGAGGCCGACGCCACCGGCCGGGTCACCGTACCCGAGCTGGGCCTCGACCTCGCGGTCGGCGAGCGGGCCGAGGCACCGGTCGAGCCGTGGACCGCGGAGACGCCCCGGCTGTACGACGCGGAGCTGACCACGGCGGGCGAACGCGTCCGGCTGCGGATCGGCTTCCGTACGGTGACGGTCTCCGGCGGTCTGCTGCGGGTCAACGGCACCCCGCTGCTGCTGCGCGGGGTCAACCGCCACGAGTGGGACCCGGACACCGGCCGCACCCTGACCGTCGGGACGATGCGCCAGGACATCGAGCTGATGAAGCGGCACAACATCAACGCGGTGCGCACCAGCCACTACCCGCCCGACGGCCGCTTCCTCGACCTCTGCGACGAGTTGGGGCTCTGGGTGATCGACGAGTGCGACCTGGAGACCCACGGCTTTTACCTCAACGGCTGGCGGAACAACCCGAGCGCCGACCCGGCCTGGCGCGACGCCCTGCTCGACCGGATGCGCCGCATGGTCGAGCGCGACAAGAACCACGCCAGCGTCATCATGTGGTCGCTGGGCAACGAGTCGGGCACCGGGGACAATCTGCGGGCCATGGCCGACTGGTCGCACGAGCGCGACCCCGGCCGCCCGGTGCACTACGAGGGCGACTGGGACAGCGGTTACGTCGACGTCTACAGCCGGATGTACGCGGACCACGCCGAGACCGACCGGATCGGCCGGGGTACGGAGGCCCCGACGACCGACCCGGAGCTGGACGAGCACCGCCGGTCGCTCCCCTTCATCCTCTGCGAGTACGGCCACGCCATGGGCAACGGCCCGGGCGGTCTCAGCGAGTACCAGCGTCTCTTCGAGCAGCACCCCCGGCTCCAGGGCGGGTTCATCTGGGAGTGGATCGACCACGGTGTCCGCCGTCGCACCGCGGACGGCCGGGAGTTCTTCGCGTACGGCGGTGACTTCGGCGAGGTCGTCCACGACGGCAACTTCGTGGCCGACGGGCTGGTCTTCCCGGACCGCGTCCCCTCCCCCGGGCTGACCGAGTACAAGAAGGTCGTCGAACCGGTGGCGATCCGGGTGGACGCCGCCGCGCGCACGGTGTCCGTGCGCAACGGCCTGGACTTCGCCGACACCGGGCACCTGCGCTTCCACTGGCAGGTCGAGGACGAGGGCGTCCCGGGCGGGCAGGGCGAACTGACCGTGCCCGCCGTCGCCGCGGGCGACTCGGTCGTCGTGGGCTGGCCGCGCGAGCTGAGCGAGGCGGCGGACGCGGGACCGGCCGGCGCCGAGCGGTGGCTCACCGTCAGCGCGCGGCTCGCCAAGGACGAGCCGTGGGCCCCGGCCGGCCATGAAGTGGCCTGGGCACAGGGACAGTTGGCCCCCGGGGCGCCCGTGTCCGCGATAGCGCCGGGCGCGGCGGGCACGGCAGAGCTCTGCGTGGACGGTGGCCGGATCACCCTCGGGGCCGGTGTCTTCGACGCGGGCACCGGACGTCTCGTACGCCTCGGAACGGTGCCGGTGGAGGGGCCGCGGCTCGATGTGTGGCGCGCGCCCACGGACAACGATCTGCGCGGCTGGCGCGGTTCGGAGGCCGAGAAGTGGCGCGCGGCGGGGCTGGACCGGCTGGAGCACAAGGTGCTGTCCGTCGAACCCGGGGAGGGGACGCTCACGGTGACCACCCGGGTGGCCGCCGCGGGCAGTGACGCGGCGCTGTCGGCCGTCTACCGCTGGAGCGCCGCGCCGTCGGACGGGGCCTCCGGCGCGGGCGCCCTGCGGCTGACGCTGGAGGTCCGGCCGCTGGGCGCCTGGGACGTGACGCTGCCGCGGCTGGGGCTGCGCGCCGCCGTGCCGGCCGCGCTCTCCGCGGTGAGCTGGTTCGGCGCCGGTCCGCACGAGGCGTACCCGGACACCCGGGCCGCCGCCCGCGTCGGACGGTTCGCCTCGGACGTGGACGGCCTCCAGACGCCGTACCTCTTCCCGCAGGAGAACGGCAGCCGCGCCGATGTCCGCTGGGTCGGGCTCGTGCCGGCCGGCGGCGGGGAGGGGCTGCGGCTGAGCGGTCCCGCGCCCTTCTCGTTCGCCGCCCGGCCCTGGAGCAGCGAGCGGCTGGACGCCGCGGCCCATCCGACGGAGCTGGTACGGGACGGTCTCGTCCATCTCACGGTGGACGCGGCGCAGCAGGGCATCGGCAGCGCCTCGTGCGGTCCCGGCGTCCTGCCCGAGTACCGGCTGCTGCCCGCTCCGACGGTCTTCACCGTCGACTGGGCGGCCTGGGGACAGCCCGCCGGTACGGAGTAGGGATCCGGAAACGACGGTGACCGGCCTCCCCACGCGGGGGGGGGCCGGTCACCGTGTCACCCGCGCCCGGCGGGGGCGAGGGTCAGCGCTTGATCTCCTTGATGCGGAGCATGCGCGTGATGACCTTGTCGAGCTCGTCGTCCTCGAAGACCTTCTTCCAGTCGTCCTTGACGATCGACTCACGGCCGTAGTCCATGGCGATCAGGCAGGCGTCGGAGAACGGGTTGTCGCCCTTGAGGGTGTTGGCGAGCGCGACCTGCGTGTGGCCCAGCAGCATCGCGCGGGCGGCGGGCTCCGGCACACCGACGGTGTGGACCGTCTCGTGCAGCGCCTCGGTGAGCAGCGCGCCCACCATGCAGGCGATGGTCTCGACCAGGGTCGGCTCCAGGACGGCGAGCTGCTTGACCGTCACCCAGTGCACGTCGACGACAGGCGCGTACATCGTGCGGATCACGGCCTCGGCCAGTTCCCGTACGGACGCGTCGGGGCCCTCGAAGGACGCGACGACCTCCTGCGGGGCGGCGATGCCGCCGAAGGTGTCCGCGTACTCCTCCTTGGTGGTGCGCTCCAGGAAGACGGACGGGTGGCAGGGGTGGGCGACGGCGTTGTGCACGTCGTCGCGACGGGTCAGCAGACCCGCGTAGGCCGCCGCCGGGTCGAGGGTGAGCAGGACGGCGCCGGGCTTCATCAGCGGGACGAGCTGCTCGGAGACGGCGCCGAGAACGACGTCCGGCACGGCGAGGATGAGGACGTCGGCCTGCTTGGCGGCCTCGTCGGAGTCGGTGAGCTCGCGGCCGAGTCCACGGATCAGCTCCTGGCCCTTGGGCGAGTTCTCGGCGAACAGCGTCCGGAAGTCGCTCTTGACGAGGTTGTTGGAGACGCGCTGGCCCATCTTGCCAGCGGCGCCGATGACGGCGACGGTCTTGTTCTCGGTGGCCATTACTTACTCCTCTGAAGGGTGGTGATGCAGTGCCGGGTCCACTGGTCCTCGATCCGGGCCGTGGTCTCGAACCCGCCGTCCTGCCACGGGAGCCAGTGCTCCACGATCTGGTTGATCGACCGCTCGTGCGGCCGTACGGTCTCGACGAGGTGGGGGTGGTCGAGCAGGCCCTCGCCCAGCGGGGCGCCGGCGTAGGTGAAGCCGACCCAGCCGTCCCGGCGGCTGAAGGCGAAGTCCTTGACATGAATGTTGACGACGTACGGGGCGGTCGCCTCGACGACATCCCGGGGGCGCTCCAGACGGGCGACGCAGTTGCCCGGATCGAGGACGACGCCGAGGTGGGGGTCGTCGACGGCGCGGACGACGGTGAGGAGGTCGTCGGTGGAGACCTGTTCGTAGGTCTCCAGGCCGAGGGTGACCCCCTGGGCCGCGTACGCGGGGACGGCGCGCCGCAGCAGTTCGGTGGCCTCGGTGGTGCCGGGGCGGTGGTCGGCCGTGTTCATCATCGAGCGGACGAGGGTGACACCGAGCTTGCCCGCCAGTTCGAGATAGCGGGCGAGGTGGTCCTCACCGATGCCGCGGGTGCCGAGTTCCAGGGTGACGCCGAGGTCCTCGGCGGTGGCGCGGAGGCCGGCGAGGCGGGCGTCGTCGAAGGTCTCGATCAGCGGGTAGTCGCAGATCTGGAAGACGTCGCCGCCCAGCTCCCGGGTGGAGCGGACCATCTCCTCGACGGTCAGCGGGACCGGGGCGCGCGAGGAGATCCGCCAGAAGTACGCGTAGGTGCTCAGTCCGTAGGCCATTACGCGTCCGCCTTCACGGTTCGCCCGCTCAGCTCGTCGAGGATCTGTTCGACAGCGTGCGGGTCATGGGCGAAGCGCCCGAGGAAGAGTCCGTCGACGCCCTCGCCGAGGGTGGACAGGAGCCCGGGGCCCGCGCTGCCGCCGTAGATGACCCGGCTTCCGGCGTACGCGGGCCGCTCGCGGAGCCAGTCGGTCAGGGCGGCGCAGACGCGGCTGATGTGGTCCGGCGAGGCGGGGCGGGGGGCGCCGATCGCCCACTGGGGTTCGTACGCCACGACGATCGGACCGCGCCCGCCGCCCTCGTGCGCGGCGGTGTCGAGGATCCGGGCCAGCTCGGCGACGGTGCGCGTCGCGGCCTCGGCGGGGTCCGCGCGGTCGAGTTCGCCGACGCAGAGCACGGGGGTGAGGCCGTTGCGCAGCGCGGCGGCGGTCTTGGCGGCGACGACCGTGTCGCCCTCGCCGAAGAGGCGGCGCCGTTCGGCGTGGCCGACCTCGGCGTAGGAGCAGCCGATCTCCTTGAGGTACGGGCCCGAGACCTCGCCGGTGAACGGCCCCCGGTCGTCGGTGGCGAGGTCCTGGGCGCCGACGGCGACGCCGGTGCCGTCCAGGACGGTGCCGAGCGGGACGATCGCGGGGAAGGCGGGCAGCACGAACACCTCGGTGAGGCCGCCGGTGACGGCCGGGTGCCGGGCGGCGATGTCACCGATGCGGCGGGCCCAGTTGAGGGTCTCGTGATGCCCGAAGTACATCTTGAGGCTCACCCCGAGCAGGGTGGGAGCGGACATCAGGCTGCGGCTTCCTCGTCGGTCTCGTAGTCGTTCATGAGCTGCACCTTGGCGGCGGAGGCGGACGACTCGTCGAAGCGGTACGTCAGCCACTCGGCGGCCAGTCGGCGGGCCAGTTCGACGCCGACGACGCGCTGGCCGAAGGTGAGGACCTGCGCGTTGTTGGAGAGGACGGCGCGCTCGACGGAGAAGGAGTCGTGGGCGGTGACGGCCCGGATCCCCTTGACCTTGTTGGCGGCGATCGCCACACCGAGGCCGGTGCCGCAGACGAGCAGGGCCCGGTCGGCCTCGCCGCGCGCGACCATCTCTGCGGCGGCGATGGCGATGGTCGGGTAGGCGGTGTGGCCGTCGGCGTCGACACCGACGTCGGTGACCCCGGCGACGAGCTCGTTGTTCTGGAGGTCCTTCTTCAGTATTTCCTTGTAGTCGAAGCCGGCGTCGTCCGAGCCGACGACGATCCGCAGCTTGTCGCTCATGGGGGGGTGCTCCTCGGTGGGTGGGTTCAGTGGCCGGCGAGTACGCCGTGGACGGCACGGACGATCAGGGCGAGGGAGTGGGCGCCGGCGTCGGGGGTGCCGAGGGACCGTTCGACGTGCGGGCGGGCGCGGCCGATCCGGGGGACGAGGTCGGCGGTGGCCTTCGCGGCCTGTTCGGCGGCGGTGGCGGCCCGGTCCCAGGCGTCGGCGAGCGCCGCGCCCTCGGCGGTGGCGTCGTCGAGGGTCCGCGCGAACGGGACGAGGACGTCGACCATCGTCTTGTCGCCGACCTCGGCCCCGCCCAGGCGCCGCACGGCCGCGGAGGCTTCCCGGACGCCGCCCGCCACGGTCCGCGCGGTGGGCGCCTCGGTGTCGCCGAGGGCGGTGCCGACGGCGTGCAGCAGGACGCCCCAGAGGGCTCCGGAGGTGCCGCCGGCCCGGTCGGACCAGGCGTCGGCGGCGGCGTTGACCGTCGTACGGGCGCCGGCGCCCGCCTCCGCGGCGGCGACGGCGGCGAGCCGGGCGGCCTCGGAGCCGCGGCGCATGCCGATGCCGTGGTCGCCGTCGCCGGCGACGGCGTCGATCCGGCCGAGTTCCTCGGCGTGGGTGTCCACGGTGTCGCTGATGGCGGTGAGTACGGCGACCGCGGTGGCGGCGACCGCGCGGGACTCCTCGGTGGCGGCGGGGACCGCCGTGGCCGGGACGTCACCGGCCGCGGCCGGGGCGGCTTCGGCGGCGGGGGCGGCCTGGGAGGTGGCCGCGCCCTTGCGGTAGGCGGGGGTGTCGGCCCCGGCGGTCCACAGCGCTTCGAGCTCATCGTCCAGCCAGCAGAGCGTGAGCGAGATGCCCGCCATGTCGAAGCTGGTGACCAGCTCGCCGACCTCGGGCTCGACGGCCTCGACCCCGGCCTCGGCGAGCAGCTGGGCGACCCGGCGGTAGACGACGAACAGTTCCTCGTACTTGACGGTGCCGAGGCCGTTGAGGATGACCGCGGCGCGCTCGCCGCGCGGCTGTGCCACGCCTTCGGGGAGTTCTGCCAGCAGGGTGGAGACGAGCAGTTCGGCGGCCTCGTCGGCCGTCGGGACGTCCTGCTCGCCGATGCCGGGCTCGCCGTGGATGCCCAGGCCGACGGCCATCCGGCCCTCGGCCACGGTGAACAGCGGGCCGTCGGCGCCGGGGAGTGTGCAGCCGCCGAAGGCGATGCCGAAGGAGCGGGTGCGCGCATTGGCGTGCCGGGCCGCCAGGACCACCTCGTCGAGGGAGCGGCCCTGTTCGGCCGCGGCCGCGGCTGCCTTGAAGACCGGCAGGTCCCCGGCGATCCCGCGGCGCTTGTCGCGCTCGTCGGTGCTCGCGCTGGAGACGTCGTCGGTGACGGCGACCGTACGGGTCTCGATGCCCTCGGCGGTGAGCTGCTGCGCCGCCTGTCCGAAGTGCAGTACGTCGCCCGCGTAGTTGCCGTACATGAGGACCACGCCGCCGCCGGCGTGGGCGCTCTGCGCGACGGTGCGGACCTGCCGGGCCGACGGCGAGGCGAAGACGTTGCCGACGGCCGCTCCGTGCGCGAGCCCGGGGCCCACCAGGCCGGAGAAGGCCGGGTAGTGGCCCGAGCCGCCGCCGATCACGACGGCGACCTGACCGGGCACGGTCGGCGCGGAGCGTACGACACCCCCGGAGACGGGGCGCACCCAGCGGCGGTGGGCCGCCACGAAGCCTTCGAGCGCCTCGTCGGCGAAGGCTTCGGGAGCGTTGAACAGGCGGGTCATGTCAGTGCACCTCGAGAAGCGGCTGATCCGCGGGGTCGGAGGGGTTGGCGGGCCTGCGCCGGGCGAGCGCGACCATCAGGACGGCCGACAGGAGCATGAAGCCGCCCACCACGAACATGGAGAGGGTGTACGAGCCGCTGAAGTCCTTGAGCCAGCCCGTGACATAGCCGGCCGCGAAGCCGCCGACGTTGCCCGCGGTGTTGATGAGGGCGATGCCCGCCGCGGCGGCGGCGCCGGTCAGGAAGCGGGAGGGGATGGACCAGAAGACGGGCAGCGCGGCGAAGATCGAGCACGCCGTCACGGTGATCACGGCGATGGTCGCGGCCGGGGAGTCCATGTAGAGGGCGACGGGGATGGAGATACCGCCGATGACGGCCGGTCCCGCGACGTGCCAGGTCTTGGTGCCGTGCCGGGTGGCGTTCCGGGACCAGAAGAAGAGGACGACGGCGGCCGGCAGGTACGGGATGGCGGTGATCAGCGCCTTGTCCATGACGCTGAAGGAGGTGCCGAAGCTCTCCTGGAAGCCCTCGATGATCGTGGGCAGGAAGAAGGCGAGCGCGTACAGGCCGTAGATGAAGCCGAAGTAGACCATCGCGAGGATCCAGACGCGTCCGCTGCGGAACGCCTCCTTCAGGGCCGCGCGGCCGTGGCTCTCGTCGGCGCCCGTCTTGGCGGCGTTCTCCGAGGCCAGCTCGGCGGTCAGCCACTCCTTCTCGGCCGGGGTGAGCCACTTGGCGTCGGCGGGCCGGTCGATCAGGTAGAACCAGGCGACGATGCCGAGGAGGATCGCCGGGATGGACACGAAGAGGAACATCACGCGCCAGCCCTCAAGGCCGAACAGCCCGTGGTGGCCGATGAGCCAGCCCGCGAGCGGGGCGCCGAAGACCGTGGTGAGCGGCTGGGCCAGGTAGAAGAGCGCGAGCACCTTCGTACGGTGCCGGGTGGGCACCCACTGGCTCAGGAAGAGGATCGCCCCGGGGAAGAAGCCCGCCTCGGCGACGCCGAGGAGGAAGCGCAGCGCGTAGAGCTGCTCACTGTTCTGCACCCAGGTGAACAGCAGGGACACGATGCCCCAGGTGACCATGATCCTGGCGAGCCAGCGGCGGGCGCCGAAGCGGTGCAGCGCCATGTTGCTGGGGACTTCGAGAATGATGTATCCGATGAAGAAGACCCCGGACGCGAATCCGAACTGCGCCGCGGTGAGCGCCAGGTCCTCCCCCATACCGTTCGGCTCCGCGAAGGAGACCGCCGTCCGGTCGAGATAGTTCACGAAGAACATCAACGCGACGAACGGGACGAGCCGGATCGAGACCTTCTTGATCGCTGATCTCTCGACGGCGGATGGCAACGCGGTGGCACCCATGGTGACTCCCTCGGAAGCGCCGGACAGCTCCGTCCGGACTCGGGTCACAGTCGGCGGCGATCATGGCTCAAACAGAGCGCAGCACCCGCTCCACCGGCTGATGTGTCTTCAACGTAACCCCCAGAAGAAAATTGGTCACCAATTGACCAATGTGGCGAGCGTCACTCTTCAAGTGATGCACGCCACTCTTGACAACGGGCGGGGCGACGCGGCTATGGGCGCGTTCAGGACACCTTTGAACAGCGGGAACACCCATCTGGTGTACTGGTGACCGTGACCAGTCAGCCTGATCAGCAATCGCCCGCCTCGCCGGATCTCGCCCGGCTGCTGCGCCCCGTCGTCCGCGAGTCCTCGGTGAGCGAGGTCGCCAAGCGGCTCCTCGACCACCTCTCCGCGGGCGACATCAAGCCCGGCACCCGGCTGCCCGCGGAGCGTCAGCTCGCCGAGGCCCTCGGGGTCGCCCGGTCCAGCGTGCGCGGCGCCCTCTCGGCCCTCGACGTGCTCGGCATCATCGAGATCCGCCCCGGCTCCGGCTCGTACGTGCGCGAGGGGACCTCGGAGTTCCTGCCGCGCGCCATCAACTGGGGACTGATGCTCGGGCAGCGGCGCACCCAGGACCTGGTGGAGGTCCGTACGCACATGGAGGGTGTGTCGGCGCGGCTGGCGGCGGAGCGTGCCACCGAGGAGGACGTGGCGCGGCTGGAGGAGCATCTGCGGCGGATGCGGGACGCCGGCACGGACGTCGCGGCGTTCATCGACGCGGACATCGCCTTCCACCTGGAGACGGCGAGCATCGCCAGGAACTCGGTGCTGAGCGACATCCTGCACTCCATCCGCGCGCTGCTCCAGGTGTGGATGGAGCGGGTCAGCGATCTGGAGGGGACCGTGAGCGGCACCCTGTGCGAGCACGACGCCGTCCTGTCGGCCATCCGCGCCCATGACCCGGACGCGGCCAACGAGGCGATGGCCGAGCACATGCGGATGGCCAGCGCGCGGCTGCGGGAGTCCATCGGCGCGCCGGACGGCGGCGCGGACGGTACGGCGGCGAACGGCGCGGCGGACACCGCGGCGGCCCGGAACGCGTGAAGCGCCGCCCCGCGGCAGGCGGGGCGGCGCTCCAACAGCGGGTCACCTCACGGCAGTCGGCGGGCGACGGCCGGCGGGTGAGGATCAGCGGGTGACCGTCACCAGTCGTACGGGCTGCGCTGGTGCCCGCCCTGCGGGCCGGGCGCCGAGGTGGGCGCGGGAGCCGGGGTGTGGGCCCTGCCGCTGTTCGCCTCGTCGTACGTGGGCGGCCAGACGGGCCGCGGCGGAGGGTCGCTCCGCACCGGCTTCTTGCCCTCCGGCTGGTCCCACTCGCCCTCGCCCAGGACGAGGATGGGGTCGAACATCACCACGACACCGGCCAGCACCAGGAAGACCGCGGGGCCGAGCAGCATCGGGAACATGATCGAGGTCGGCGAACCGCCTCCGGCGGAGCCGCCGGTCGCCCCCTGCAGATGCACACTGATGGCGGCCATGCCCGTGTAGTGCATGCCGGTCACGGCGATGCCCATCACGAGGCTGGCGCCGAGGCTGGGCAGGAAGCCGTGGATCGACACGGCGGCCCAGAGCGCGGCCGTCGCGGCGACGACGGCGATGACGACGGAGAGCACGACGGTCGGTGTGTCGTAGTCCAGCCGTCCGTGCAGACGCATCCCGGCCATGCCGATGTAGTGCATGGCCGCGACGCCGAGACCGGTGATCGCGCCGGCGGTGGTCAGTGTGACCCGGGTCGCCCCGCGGTAGCCGACGATGAAGATCCCGATACCGACCACGACGATCGCCACGACCAGGCTGAGAACGGTCAGCGGTATGTCGTAGCTGATCGGCGCTTCCTTCACCTGGAAGCCGATCATGGCGATGAAGTGCATGGTCCAGATGCCCGAACCGATGGATGTCGCACCGAGCGCGAGCCAACCGGGCTTCCAGGACTGCTCGGTGCGCAGCGATCTAGTGGTGCAGCGGAGCCCCAGAGCCCCGCCCAGAACTGCCATGAGGTAGGCCGCCACAGGTGTGACGGCGCCGTAATTGAATCCATCGACGGTGCCCTGCATGAGTGATGTGCCCTTCACCCCGTGTGATTTGTGTGCAGAAACTGTGTACTCGTGGCGACACTATGGCCATGAAGGGTCGCGACAAACACCTGTCCGATCACTTGTTGATAAAGGTGTTCCGACCCGAGCAGCGCAAGAGCGAAGAGATCCCGCAATGTCCTGACTCGTTCCTCACTGCAACGTTCCAACACGCCGACCGGGATGCGACATGACGGTTCATCAGTTCTTTCCGTCGCCTTCGGTCCGCAGCCGGGACAGCGCCGCGGCGGTCATCGCCGTGATGCCGGTGGGAAGCGCGGTACGGATGTCCGGGGCGAACTCCGGGGAGTGGTGGGGCGGGAGGACGGCGAGCTTCTCCTCGGCCGTGCCCGGCGTCCGTGCCCACACCTTCGGGCCCACCACCCCGAACATCCAGTACACAAGCGCGATCCCCTCCTCTCCGTGTACGGAGACTCCCGCGTCCCCGTACAGCGGAAAGTCCTCGGTCGCCATGGACGGGGGCCAGGCTGCCACACGTTCGGAACCGTAGAGGCGCAAATGAGCCTGGCGTACGCCGGCGGTCGCCGCCGGGTCGGGGTGGGTGACCGGGGA
This sequence comes from Streptomyces sp. NPDC059255, assembly GCF_042752355.1. Classification (NCBI taxonomy): domain Bacteria; kingdom Bacillati; phylum Actinomycetota; class Actinomycetes; order Kitasatosporales; family Streptomycetaceae; genus Streptomyces; species Streptomyces sp. NPDC059255. The sequence continues at coordinate 66,627 of NZ_JBHYZP010000041.1, read as the reverse complement.
GCGCGAAACGGTACGTATCTCCGGGTCCCGGGGGCAGCGGGAGGCGGCGCACTCCGCCCGTACGATCCGCTCCACCGAGGCCGTCATCCGGTCGAGCGTGCGCTCGGACAGGGCGCGCACCGTGATGCCGAGCGTCGCCCGGTCGGGAACGAGGTTGTCGGCCGCCCCGGAGTGGAAGGATCCGACGTTCAGCAGCGCCGGCTCGGTCGGGGCACACTCCCGGGAGACGATCCCCTGGAGCCGCAGCACCGCCGCGGCGGCGGTGACCACCGGGTCCACGGCGAGGTGCGGGGTGCCCGCGTGACCGCCCCGGCCGTGGACGACGGCCTCGATGCCGGCGCTCCCCGCCAGCATCGGCCCGTACGCGTGGGCGACCATGCCCGCGGGCAGCAGGGCGGTGTGCTGGGCGAGGACCGCGTCGGGCCGCCCGAAGCGCTCGTACAGTCCGTCCGCCAGCAGCGCCCGCGCCCCGGCGAGGGTCTCCTCGGCGGGCTGGCCGACGACGACCACCGTGCCGCGCCAGCTCTCCCGGGACCGGGCCAGCAGCGACGCGGCCCCCGCGGCGGCGGCCATGTGCAGGTCATGGCCGCAGGCGTGGGCGACAGGGCCGCTGCTCGTGTACGGCAGGCCGGTCCGCTCGGTGACGGGCAGCGCGTCCAGTTCCGTACGGATCATGACGCGGGGTCCGTCGCCGTTGCGCAGCACTCCGACGACGCCGTGGCCGCCGATGTCACCCGTCACCGTGTACCCCGCCTCGCGCAGCCACTCCCCCAGCCGGGCCGCCGTACGGCGCTCCTCGCCGGAGAGTTCGGGGTGCTGGTGCAGATCGAGGCAGAACGCGACGGCGGGGCGCAGGATCTCCCGCAGTCCGGCCAGGACGGGCGTGTTCTCTCCGGGGTACGCGACAGGGATCACCCGGTCCATCGTGCGCCATCCCGGCCGCGTGCCACGTACAGACCGCTGACACGGGCGGTCAGTGGAAGACACACCGGGGTGGCAGTGGGTTCGGCTGGAATACGAGGGCACCACGGCACAGGACCACCGGGGGACCCCTCGGGGGCCGGCGCAGACCAAGGAGTCACCATGGCTGACAAGAACACCCTCGCCTCGCTCGCCGACGAGATCATGGAGCTGGAGTCGGAGACCTTCGAGATCTCCGACTACTCGGACGCCAGCGAGGTCGTGCTCGCGGGCTCCACGAGCTGCAGCTCGACGTCGACCTGCTCCTCCACCACGAGCACCACGTCCTGCAGCGCCTGATCAAGGGCTCCCGCATCCGGACGGGCGGCACCTGCGACCTTCCGCGCAGGTGCCGCCCGTTCGCGTGTTCCGGCCGCCGGTGCGGCGGCCGGGACACGGTGCCCGCCGGTTCAGGGGAAGGGATGCGGCACGAGACGGATCTCCCGCTCGGTCAGCTCCCGGTCGCGCAGCCCGGCCCGGTGGGCCGCGGTGCGCAGTCTCGGCATGCCCGGGGCCCGCTGGCGGGACCAGCCGAAGTCGATCGGAAGCAGACCGGGGACGAGGGTGGCCACCGTGCACAGCCCCATCCGGCGCTGTTCCGGTGTGGTCTGGTCGACGACGATCACATCGTGACCCGCGCGCACGAGTTCGTCGCGCACGTGTGCCACGTCGTCGAGCAGGTCGCCGGTACGGGGGCGGGGCCCCTCCTCCCAGCTCCGGTAGATCTCGTCCGCCGGACGGACGGCGGACGGCTCCAGATAGCCGCGGACGTGCTCGGCCATCCGCGGCAGCCCGTAGAGCTGGGCGTGGTCCTTCAGATGCAGGACCTTTCCGAAGTCGTCGGCCATGGCCTCCAGTTCGGCGCGGCGCTCGGTGACCTGGCGGGGCAGGTGCGGGATGTACGTGAGCACTTCGGAGAGGGCGCCCGTCAGGGCCGCCGCCGGGTCGAGGCTCGCGCCGGCGCCGAAGGAGAAGGTGCCGGGGCCGCCGTCGCGTCGTACCGCCAGACCGGTGACGACGGGTACGGCGAGATCGATCCGGTTGTCGAAGGCGTGGACGTCGTAGCCCTGCGCCCCGGCCCGGTCGATCATGGTGCGTACGGTACGGTCCGCCACCGAGCCGAGGTCGATCTCGGTGAGCGACGTGCCGCCGTACCAGGCGACCAGGAAGGCGTCCCGCTCGACGAGTTCGAGGAGACCGCCGAGGACCGCCTCCTCCAGGCTGCCGCCGATGGCGCAGCCGTTGGAGCACTCGAAGACGAAGTTGTCGGAGGCGAGCCCCGCGCTGTAGTGGACGAGACGGGCCGGGACGAGGACCGGGCGGTCGTCGCGCAGCGAGTGTCCGCGCACCCAGGGGATGGGCCGGCCGGGGTCGAAGGGGCTGACCATCGGGTCGTCGCGGTAGGTCTCGGGCGGGTAGAAGCCGCACTCGGCGGGCGACAGGGCCGCGTCCCCCAGGTCGTCGTAGGCGGCGACGACCGGCGCGCCGCCGGTGCGCCGGTGGGTGCCCGCGTACCGTTCCAGGCCTTCCAGGAAGGCGAGGTCGCGGCTGGCGTCGAAGCCGTTGGCCTGGCCGCTCCAGGTGACGTCGGTGAGGCCCGCGTAGCCGCGCATGAAGACACTGCCGGCGACCGGCGCGGTGGTGGGCGAGGTGACGTTCATCCAGGTGCCCGCTCCGAGCACCCCGGAGACCGGGTTGGCGAGCGCCGCCAGCGGCATGGGGTACGCGGAGGCCGGGCGCAGCCGGTAGACGTCCGGGGCGGGCTTGGGCCGGCTGACGAGGGTGAGCGGCGCCCCGTCGGCGCTCGCCGCGCTGTCCGCGCCGAGTCCGGGGCCGGTGCCGCCCGGCCCGCAGTGCGGGCAGAGCGGATCGGCGAGCAGGGGGTACGTCCGTACCTCCAAAGTGGCCAGATCCAGTCGTGACACCTGGGGCAGGGACCGGTCGGCGGCGCCGGGACCCGGCGGGTCCACCCCGGCCGGGAGGACGACGGCGCGGTGGAGCGCGTCGACCGCGTCGAGCGCGTACGGGGTGAGTTCCGGCCAGGGACCGGCCGCGCGGGTGCGGGTGCCGGTCTCCAGCGCGTCGCGTTCGGTGCGGGTACGCAGCCGCTGCCAGCGCATGGCGAGACACTGGCCGCAGGCGGGCGCGGTGCCGTCGCCGCCCCAGGGGCCCACCAGCACCTCCCGCGAGGTGAGATGGACGGTGGCGGCGGGGCGGACGGCCGCGAAGGGGTCGCCGCCGCGGTGGCCGAGGACATCGGCGGCGCCCAGCGGCACCACCGTCGGCGCCTGCGCCCCGAGGGCCGGAGTGTGGCGCCCGGTCAGCGCCCGCTGGAGCCGGAGGCAGGCCGCGGCCAGGGGGGTTCGGTCGTCCGGAAGCGGCCGCGCGGGACCGGACGAGGCGTCCGTGGCGGGTACCGCGGGGGCGGTCATGCGGTGTCGCTCCAGCGGAAGGTCTTGAGCGCGATCGCCCCGAAGACCACGGTGAACACGGCCAGTCCGCCGCAGCCCAGGGCGATGTCGCCGAGGTCTCCGCGGCCGGCGAGGGCGGCGGACGCCGCGTCGTTGAGATAGCGCAGCGGCAGCACCCGCGAGAAGGTCTGGAGCCACGACGGCATCATGTCCAGCGGCAGGAACGAACCGGAGACGAAGGCCATCGGCACCATGAGGCAGTTGGCGATCGCCGCGACCGCCTCGGGGGTACGGGCGTACGAGCCGATGACCACACCGATGGTGAGGAACGCGGTGATGCCGAGCACCAGCACGGGCAGCGCCAGCGGCCACCGGGCGTCCAGTTCCAGGCCGAAGAGCGGCAGCATCGCCACGACGATGAAGACCACCGCCTGCACGACACCCACCCCGAGGGCGAGCACGTAGCGGGAGGCCAGCACCGAGGTGAGCGGGGTCGGGGTCATCCGGATCAGCCGGAGCAGATCGTCCCGGCGCCACTGCATGAGGGTGAAGGCGACGCCGAAGACGGCGGCGTTGGCCACCCCCCAGGACATCACGCCCGGCGCGATGTACGAGATGTACGGACGGTCGGTCTCCGCCACCTCCTGGCCCCGGAAGATCAGTCCGAAGACGACCAGGAACAGCAGGGGGAAGGCGAAGGTGAAGAAGAGGGTGGCCTTGTCCCGGATCTGCGCCCGGTAGCCGGCCCCCGTGAGGCTCGCGTACGCGCTCATCCCTGCTGCTCCGTCGTGTCGGTGTGCGTGTGAGTGTCGGTGTGAGTGTTCTCGGTGGGTGTGGCCGTGGTGCGCACGGTGTCGCTGTGCGCGGTGCCCGTCAGCTGGAGGTAGACGTCCTCCAGCGTCGCGGTGCGGGTCACGACGCCGTCCAGGCCGATACGCGCGTCGACGGCCTGGAGGACCTTGCCGGACGACGCCGTCTCCAGGACCAGGGAGCCGCCCTGCACGGTGACCCGGTCGACCCCCGGGAGGGCCGCCGCGTCGTCCTCGGTCATCCGCTCGACGGGGATCATCAGGCGGGTCGGCGCCGCGGCGGCGGCGACCAGACGGTGCGGGGAGTCCAGGGCGGCGACGGAACCGCCGACGAGGATCGCCACCCGGTCGCAGAGGGCCTCGGCCTCGTCCAGGTGGTGGGTGGTGTAGACGATGGTGCGGCCCTCGCTCTTGAGCCCGCGCAGCACTTCCCACAGATCACGGCGGGCCTGCGGGTCCAGGGCGGCGGTGGGCTCGTCCAGGAAGATCAGCTCGGGCCCGTGGACCAGGGCGGAGGCGATGGCCAGGCGCTGGCGCTGGCCGCCGGAGAGGTCCTCGACCCGTACGTCGCGCCGGTCGGTCAGCCCGACGGTCTCCAGGGTGCGGTCGGCGTCCTCCCGGCCGGCCCCGTACAGGGCGGCGACGGTGCGGAGGTGTTCGCGGGCGGTCTGCCGGACGAAGAAGGCGGACGACTGGGTCTGCACCCCGAGCCTGGGCAGCAGGGTGACGTCCCGGGGCCAGGGGGTCCGGCCGAGCACCGAGACGGTGCCCGAGTCCGGACGGCGCAGGCCCTCCATGATCTCGACCAGGGTGGTCTTCCCGGCGCCGTTGGGGCCGAGGAGCCCGAAGAACTCCCCGCGCCCGACGCTGAGGGAGACCCCGTCCACCGCCTGGTGGTCACCGTATCGTTTGCGTATCTCCTCGACGACGATCGCCGGTCCGGCGGCTGACTCGTGCGGCACGGACGCCATGGTCCTGGCCTCGCTCATGTGGTTCTGCGCCCCTCTGGGGTTGTGGATCAGTGAACTGAAAGGAGGACGAGCCCTGTTGCCAGGGCCGCCAGGACGAGAGCGACGAGCAGGGCCGACCCCACGGCGTAGCCGAGGTAGAGGGTCCTGGCGCGGCGCGGGTACGCGGCGGCGGCCGGTCGGTCGCGCAGCCGCAGCCGCACGTACCGCCCGCTCTCCGGGGCGAGGCCCGAGACACGCAGCGCGTGGCCGAGCATCGTGTAGCCGTCGAGCGGAGGCAGCGGGAGGAAGTTGACGAGCGCCTGGACGCTGCCGAGCAGCAGCAGCCCGGACAGCACGCGGCGGGTGGGGTCCCCCGGTGGGAGCGCGGCCCACCAGGCGAGGAAGGGCAGCAGGAACAGCAGATTGGCGTAGGCACCCGCGGCGGCGACCGCGAGCTGGTGCCATCGGCTGCGCAGATAACGGTAGTTGTCGACGGTGCAGTACATGACGGCCACCGGGAGCCGCCAGCGCAGCCCGATCTCGCCGACGGTCCCGCCGTGGTGGCGCGCCGCGACGCCGTGGGCGAGTTCGTGGAACGCGGTGGAGAGCCAGAGCAGGGTGCAGACGGCCACCAGCGCGACGGGCTGCCGGACCAGCCACCAGGTGTCACGGGCCAGTTCGGGCAGGTGCGCGGCGAGCAGCACCTCCATCGCCGCCAGCACGGCGGTGAGCGGGAGCAGGACGGGGGCGCGCAGGACGGGGCGGAGCAGCCGGTGCAGTCGGCCGGTCGTGGCATGGGCGTCGGCGACCAGCCGCAGGGTGCCGCGGAGCACGGTGCCCTCGAACGGTCCGCCGGCGCGGGGCTCCGGCGCGGCGCGGGGCGGCCCCCCGGCCAGCAGGCCGCGCGCGCCGAGCAGTTGAAGGAGGCGCTGCCAGTGCGGAGCGGCGAGCCGCTTGCCGTACGCCGTGGCGTACTCGTCGCCGATCTCCGCGAGGCTGCGGACGCCGTCGAGCCGGGAGATCAGGAAGTACTCCTTCTCCCCGACCTCGAAGGAGGCGTTCGCCGCCGGCTCCTTGATGAGGTGCACGGTGGCGGCGCCGCGCAGCAGCGCCGGGCTGAGGAGGATGCCGGGTCTCAGCGCCGGTGTGTGCGAAAGGAGTTCTCCCGGGGGTGTGCTCATCGGGCGGCCGTCCGGGGGCCGGGTTCCGCGGCCCCGGCGGGGGTCTCCTCCTCGCGCAGGACCCGGCCGAGGACGTGCGAGAGGTACGCCTCGTCGCGGATGGTGACATGCAGCCGGTTGTTGGTCATGTGCATGTACGGGGAGAGCAGCAGCGGCAGCGCGACGGCGGGGTCGGTCACCCGCTCGTCCCGTGTGCCGTCCCAGGAGCGGAACACCAGCTCGCCCCGGACCGCCAACTCCTCCGCCCGCGCGCGCAGTTCGAGGCAGTGTTCGGCCCAGCCGCGCAGGAAGACGGGCAGCCGGTCCAGTTCGCCGGTGCGGATCGCCCGCCGGATCGCGGTGAAGCGGCGGGCGAGGCCGGGGGCCATCTCCGCGTAGTTCCGGTCGTACTCCTTCGAGCCGATGAAACCGGTACCGGGGAACGCGGTGTGCCAGAACTCGTAGTAGCGGTCGAGGTAGCCGCCGAGTTCCTCCCGCTCGGGCAGGAAGCAGCCGGCCATGACCATCATCAACTGGGCGGAGGTGCCGAGCAGTACGGTGCGCAGGTGCAGGTTCATGGTGCGGAAGGCATCCATGACGAGGATGCTGGAGTGTGCGAAGTGCCATTCCGCCAGTTCGATCCCGGCGGGCCCGCCGTACTTGCCGTACTCGGGCTCGTACGGTTCGTGGGAGAAGGAGTTGTTGGGACGGAGGTTCATCCGTCCTTCGGCGTCCATGAAGGCGCCGCGGTCGCCCTCCGGGAACTCTATCTCGAACAGGGTGTTGTAGAACTCGTTGAGGAATCCCGAGTCGACCTCGTAGAGTGCGGGCCGCTTGCGCAGGAAGCCGGTGATCGCTTCCTCGGCCCTGCGGACGACCTCGTCGGTGGCCGCCGCGTCGGCGGGCTTGAGCCGGAGCCGGACGTGCGGGCCCTCCAGCCAGTAGTTGATGAAGAAGTGCCCGGCGAGCAGGCCGTCGGCGGTGAGTTCCGCCACCAGCGGCCGGACGCAGTTGACCAGCAGGGGCTGCGGGTTGGCCGCGTAGAAGATGTGGAGGGCCTGCCAGTCGCCCGAGGGGCCGGCGCCGGGAACGGGGGTCAGCTCTGGCATGTCGGTGCGTCCTTGGTCGATCGGTCCGTGAGGGAGGGCTCCGTGGTCGGCCGGTCCATGAGGGGTGGCTCCGCGGTCGGCCGGTCCGTGGCCGAGGTGAAGGTCTCCACGGCCAGTTCCGCGACATGGTGTCCGCGCGCCGAGCGGACGTGCAGACCGTTCTCGGAGGGGAGCATCTCGCGCAGGACGATCCGGTCGTCCGGGTGGTTCGGCAGCGCCTCGAAGGCGGTGAGGGAGAGCATGCTGTCGAAGTCCACGTACTGCGGTTTGGCGCCCGCGCCGCCCCGGGGGCCGCTGGACACCGTCGCGAAGACCCGGTCCGGCAGCGCGTGGGCGCGCCGCCAGCGCTGCCAGGCGAGGAACCGGTCCTGGTCCGCGCCGGAGGCCGTGCCGGGTCCGGGCCGGTGCACGGGCAGGGCGCCGGCCGTCGTGGTCCAGCTGCGGCGGCTGAGGACGACGTCGCCGTGCGTCACCCGGGGGCGCGAGGTCACCCCGTCGCGCGCCTCGCCCTCCGGGACGCCGCCCCACACGTCCAGGGGCGCCATCGAGGTCGGGGACATCAGCAGCAGGGTGCGCGGGATCTCCGGCAGGGCGAGCGGCACGAGGTAGCCGAGGTACACGGGGATCACCTCGCGGCCGAGCCGCGTCGAGCGCAGGACCAGCCGGTCCGCGGCGGTGTCGTGCTCGACGTACAGGTCGTCGAGGTGGATACGGCGCTCCTCGGGGACGGAGCTGGACTCGCCGGGGCAGACGATCTGGTGGCCGGTGAGCGGGCTGTGCAGATTGAGGTTGCTGGTGACCGCTCCCCCGGTGATCTCGGCCAGCACCGCGCCCTCGGGTGTGACGGCGGAGGCGGTGTCGCGCAGCGCCCGGGAGAAGGATCCCGCGGGTTCCTGTCCGTCCGGTGTGTCGTAGACGTGGGTGAACCGGCTGAAGGGGAAGGAAAGTCCGCCGTAGGAGCGGTTGAGCACGATCAGCGGCGCGCCGTCCCCTTCGGTACGCGCCAGTTGCAGATGGTGGCACTGAGGTACGAAGTCACCGGCGACGGGGGCGAGTTCGTCGGCGACGAGCGCGAGGTCCCGCTCTCCGAGCCGGAGGTCCGCCGCCTCGTCGCCGCGCCCGTCCCACGCCGCCCGCATCCGGTCGATGAATACCCGCCGGGCCGTGTCGATCGCGCGGATCCCGGGCAGGCCGAGCCAGTTCTCCTCCGGGACATAGGCGCCCCGGTCGTCGAAGGGGCGCCGCTTGGCGGCGAACGTGAGGTACTGGTCGAAGAAGTCCTCGTGGAAGTCGTGGACGAGCCCCAGGATGTCGTCGCACCGCCCGCCGCTGCCGTAGCGGGCCAGGAAGAACCCCTTGAAGGTGACGCGCTGAGCCAGTGTCAGATCGAAGGCGGGCAGGACCCGTTCGACGGAGCGCAGGGCGGACCCGCCGGAACGCCCGCCGTCCGGTCCGGCCCACGCGTCGAGCGCGCAGGTGAGGTCGCGGCCCGCGCTGACGTCCTCGTACAGCAGGGTCTGCGGCAGGGTGGCGGCCTCGCCGCCGCTCAGTCCGCGCTGCGCGGCCCGCAGTCCGGCGCGCAGTTCCCGCAGCAGCTCGGCGCGTTCGGCCCGGTCGGCCCCGGGGAAGCGGTCGATGGCGCGCAGGGGGCCTTCGAGAGCGGCGGCCAGCCCGTCGGCCCAGGGCCGGCCGAGGGCGGTCAGGGCGCTGCGGAAGGAGCGCAGCGGATCGGGGCTGTGGACGTCGGTGTCCAGGCACGGGACCCGGACCATGCCGAGCTGGAGGAGCGCGGCCACATAGGTCTCGCAGAGCTCGGGCTCGGCGTCGTGTTCGGCGCGCAGCCGTTCGACGAGGTCGCGGTAGCGCGGCTCGGCGTCCCCGTCGAAGAGGCCGAGCAGCCGGTCCAGCGTGCCGCTGCGGCGCAGGAAGAAGAGCCGGTCCTTCACCGCGTCGAAAGTGACGGCGGCCGAGTCGTCGCCCGCCGTGATCCACTGGCGTACGTATCTGACCCGGTCACCGTCGCGCTCCCAGCCGGAGGCGAGGCGTACGGGCAGATCGCCCCGCCGTTCGGGGTCGGCGAGGACGAGTTCGGCGAACCGCGCGAGGACGACGACGTTGAGCCGGACATGGCTGGTCCACCCCTCACCGAGGTGGACGGCGGCCGGGTCGCCGCGGTGCTCGCCGCCGTCCGCACCGGTGCCCTGACCGGCGTCGCGTCCGGCGTCATGTCCGTCGTCGCGTCCGTCGTCGAAGGTGCCGGCGGCGACGGCGGTGAAGGTGCTGAAGGGGCTGGTCTTGCACGCCGTCCGGTAGAGGTACGAGAGCACCGACCGCTCGATCTTCCGCATCCGCTTGTCGGGCACCGCCCCGGGACCGGCCGCAGCCTGTGCCAGATAGCCGTCAAGCTGCCCCTCCAGGGTCGGGGAGGCGAGCTGGAGGCCGTGGCGCAGCCGGTCCTCGGCGAGGAGCCCGCGCAGCGCGGCGCGCGTCCTGGCGAGGTCCGCCGCGAGCAGCGGCGCGCCCTCGGCCCGCAGTTGCTCCAGCAGGCGGCGGTCCCGCAGCCACTCGGCGACCGGTTCCACCACGCTCGGGTCGAGCTCGCCGACGAGACGGAGCGCGGCCTCGGGGTCGGCGGGCAGCCGGTTGTTGAAGATCTGGCGGCGCAGTGCGAGCAGGCGCCTGCGGTGCCCGGCGCCCGCCCCGTCCGGGTCCGTGTCGGTGGTGCGCACGAGTGCGTGGAGGCGGTCGCCGAGCGCGGCGCCCCGGCTCCGCAACCGCTCCTCGGCCGCCAGGACCTCGTCCGCCCAGCGGCGGCTGTCCGCGCAGCGCAGCGCGCGCACGGACTCCACGGGCAGCCCCGCGACGCGCAGCATGAAGCGGCGCCCGGGGTGCCAGGTGGTGTGCGCCGGGCGTGGATCCGTTCCGGGTGTCATGACAGATTCCCCCATCCCCGGTCAGACGATCTCGTAGCGGAAGTCGGCCGGTTGCGGCCGCTCGTTGCCGAGCAGCATGATCAGCAGCGGCTTCTCGCCGGTGCGTTCGAGGCCGAGCTCCTCGATGTACGAGATGTTGTCGAAGCCGAGGGCGACACCGGCCCCGAGCCCGAGGGCCGTGGCGACGGTGTAGAAGGTCTGGGCGACGGCCCCGATCACGCCGTTGACCAGCCGGTATCCCCGGTCTCCCACGGCGTCGAGGACGGCGGTGGTGCGGATGGTCGGGACGATCACCACGCCCGCCTGTTCGAGGTTGTAGTTGGAGAGGAAGTAGTTGCGCTGGAGGAAGGGGCCCGGCGGGCCGGGGACCACCGGGCGCAGCGCGTGGGTGGCGGGATCGTAGGCGTACGCGCCGGGCTCGACGCCCTCGACATGGTTGACGAACGCGTACTGCGTGACGAGGTCCGGTGCGGTGCCGTCCGGTTCCGCGGGCCGTTCCGCCTCGCTGCCGAGGGAGGCGTCGGCGCAGGCGCTGAGGGCGGCGCCCAGTTGGGCGGGGGTGACGGGGCGGCTCGCGTCGAAGCGTCCGAAGCTGCTGCGGCGCTCGCGCAGCGCGTCGCGCACGGTCACCGGGGGCAGTTCGGGCGCGGGCAGCGGGACGGGGGTGCCGGTCGTCTCCGGGGTCACGGCGGCGGCCGGCGCGAGCGCGCCGGGCGCGGGACGGTCGGTGGCGGCTTCCGCCGTCGCGGTGTGAATACGCCGCAGGGTCTCGAAGTCCAGGACCGTACGGGAGCGTTCGCTGTCGGTGTGCCGTACGGACGGAGCCCCGGCGGCAGGGGCCGGTGCTTCCTCGACGGGCGCCTCCTCGGCGGATGCCCCGTCGACCGGCGGCGCATCGGCGGAAGGCTCCGCGCCCTCCCAGGTCAGCGGGACGACGGCGAAGATGCCCTCTTCCTCGTTGTTCACCCCCAGCAAGCGGCTCAGTCCCCTCTCGTCGAACCACAGCGACGGTTCGACGCTCAGCCCCTGCGCGCGGGCCCAGAGACGCCAGGTCCCGAGGATCGCGCCGAGGTCCATGCTCACCGCGTGGAACGAAAAACTGTTGTATTTGAACGCGTTCTGCCAGTACTTGATCCCGAGGACGAGGAACTGGTCCTGCCGCCCGTCCGGGTCGCCGAGTGCCGCGCGCAGCTGCCCGGACACATCGCCGGTGAGCAGCCGCTGCATGGCGTGGTGCGGGGCGCTGTAGTAGTGGATGCCCGGCGCGCGCGGACCGCTGGGGCCGGAGACCCAGTACACACTGACCGGGTACAGTCCGCCGCCCGAGGCGGTGCCGCGCGACCAGTTGGCCTGGGTGTAGTGGGGCAGCGCCGCGAGGTCGGTGTTGGTCTGGACGCCGAGCCTGCGGCCGGTCAGCCCGTAGGAGTCCCGCAGCATTCCGGAGAGGGTGTCCAGAGTGAACGCCTTCGGTGCCGTGGCCGGGGCGGACGGCCCGGAACGCGGTCCGCCCCGGCCCGGACAGCCCGCCGCCAGGGTGGCCGCGGCGGGGACGTCGGGGTCGGGCAGCGGAAACGACTCGACACCGGGGTAGAACTTCGTCTTCCTCGGCCGGTCCGCCCAGTCGGGGACGAAATCGGCGGGCTCCATCGGGATCCGGCCGCGCAGCATGATCGCGGCGGCGTAGTCATGGGCGTAGCCCATGGGATCCTCCTCTCTGCTGGACGGTGCTCGGCTGGACGGCGGTGGGTTCGGGGCGGCCGGCGCGGCGGCGGGGCGGGCCGGTCATGGGAACGGGTGGGGGGCCGGGTTGAGGTCCTCGGGCAGCAGATCGCGCTCGCGCAGTCCGGCGGTACGCAGCGCGGTGCGCAGCCGGGGCATGGTGCGGGCGCGCTGCCGTGACCAGCCGAAGTCGATCGGCAGGAGTCCGGGGACGAGCACGCTGACGGTGTGCAGGCCGAGTGCGCGCTGTTCGGGCATCGTCTGGTCGACGACGACCACGTCGAATCCGGCCGAGGCGACCGCGTCGACGCAGCGCGTCAGGTCCTCCCTGAGGTCCGGGGAGGCCGTGGCTCCGGAGGGGTCCGGCCAGCTCAACTCGCCCACCGCGCACGAGGGTTCTGCGGGAACGCCGCGCCGGTGCGGGGTGCCCGGGTCGAGGAGGAAACCGGCGTGCCGGCCCATCTCCGGTACGCCGTAGACGAGCGGGTGGTCGTGCAGGGCGGTCACCCGGTCGAAGTCCCGGGCCATGGCGCGTAGTCGGGGCCCGTCGCGCTCGGTGCGTTCCTGGAGGTTCACGGCGTCGGTGGCGATCTCGCAGAGCGCCGAGTCCAGCGCCGATTCCGGGTCGAGCCCGGCGCCGGCGCCGAAGCACATCCGGCCGGGGCCGCCGTCGAAGCGCTCCGCCACGGCGGTGACGACCGGTACGGGGAAGGTGATCCGGGTGTCGAAGAACCGGGCGCGGTAGCCGTACATCGCCAGCCGGTCGACCATGTGGCGGGTGGCGGGGCGGGCGCTGGTGGCCGGGTCGATCTCGGGCAGGGGCTGCTGCCCGTACCAGGTGAGCAGGAACGCGTCGCGCTCGATGACCTCCATGAGCCCGAAGTAGACGGCCTCCTCCAGGCAGCCCCCCGAGGCACAGCCGTTGGAACTCTCCTGGACGAAACGATTCTCCAGACCGGGGGCGTGGTAGTACGTCAGCACCTCGGGGACCAGGCGGGGCCGGTCGTCGCGGAGCGAGTACCCCCACACCCAGGGGATCTCGCGGTCGGGCGCGAACGGGCGGACCCGTGGGTTGGCGGTGTAGAACTCCTCGGCGTACAGGCCGACGTCCCTCGGGTCCACGGCGTCGGGGCCGAACGCGTCGAGGGTTCCGGTGACGCTGGTGACCCGGGAGCGCGCCCGCATCCCCGCGTACCGCTCCATCCCCTCCAGGACGCCGATGCGGTTGCTGCGGCCGTACGAATCGGCGTGGCCGCCCCAGAACGTCTCGCGCAGATAGTCACCGGCGCGCATGGAGAAGCAGCCGATGGTCGCCGAGGTGGAGGTGGACGAGATGTCGTGGACGACGGAGGGACCCAGCGCGCCGCACACCGGGTTGGCGTAGGCCGCCACATCGATGGCGTACGACTCGACGGGGCGCAGCCGGAAGGCGCCGGGGCGGTGTTTGGGCGCCGGGCGCAGGGTGATCCGGGCCGCCTCCGCGCTGTCGTTACGGGGGGTGGCGCAGCGCGGGCACTCCGGGTCGGGCACCAGGGGGTAGCGCCGTACCGCGAGGGTGCGCAGGTCCAGGAGACGGATCTCCGGGAACGGCTCTTCGGAGGCGGCGGGGGCGGTCCCGGCCACCAGAGCGGTGATCAGGGCGGCGAGGGCGTCCGCCGCGAACGGCACGGCGTAGGGCCACGCGCCCGCCGCCCGGGTCTCCCCGCCGCGTTCCAGGGCGTCGCGCAGCGCCACCGACCGTACGGACTGCCAGCGGCGGGCCAGGCAGTGGGCGCAGCCCCCGGGAGCCCCGGTGCCGCCGGCCCCGGGCAGGGGGCCGACGACGGCGTGCCCCCCGTACACCTGGACCGGGACGGCGGACTCCGCGAGAGGGGCGTCCTCGGTGGGGGCTCCGGGCGCGAAGGCGTTGTGCGCGCCGAGCCCGGTGAGGGTCACCGCGGGGCCGCCGAGTCCGTCGAGTGCGCGGCGCAGCGGGCCGCGCAGTGCCCGTACCGCCGGGGTGTCGCCCGTGCGGTGGCCCGCCTGTTCGTCCTCGTCCGGGGGCGCGGCGAGGGTGCTAGACGCCACGGGGCTCCTCCGTGGTGAGGAGGACGCGGGCGGTGCGGAGTCCGGCGGCGGCGAGGTCGGGCGAGTCGGTGTCGAGCCACAGCGCGTCGCGGCCCGCCGCCTTCAGCCGGTCGAGCACATCGGACCAGGTGGTCCGCGCGCCGGCGGCGGCCGGGCCGGAGTCGAGGTCACCGGCGGGGCGGATCGTCGACGCGTCGAGGTCGCGCAGCAGCGGATCGCCGGTGTCGAAGGGGGCGGCGGTCTCCTCCGCGCCGAGCTGCACCTCCCCGAGCAGATCGCGTACGGCCGCCGCGGCGGCGCGCCGCCGGACGGTGTCGCTGCCGACGGCCCATCGGCCGGCTCCCCTGGCGAGCAGCACATGGACGCCGGAGCGGTCGCCCTCGCCGAGGTCGAGCAGTTCGAGGCCGACGTCGAGGACGGCCGCGGACCGTACCAGGAAGGTGAGTTCGGCGTCCTCGCCGTCGTCGAGGGCCTCCGGTGCCCATCGGAGCGCCGGGGCTCCGCGCAGCGCCCGGCCGAGCGCGTCGTGGGCGAGGGCGGAGAGCAGTCCGCCGGCGGCGGCGTCGGCCGCCGACGCGCCCGCGCCGGTGCCGGCGGCGGACGGTTCGAAGAGCCGGTCGCGGTTGTGCGGCCCGAAGGTCCGTACCGCCGCCGCGGGCACCAGGACGCGCTCCCCGCTGAGCAGGGAGGTGGCCCGGGTCCAGGCGGTCACCCGCTCACCGTCCGGCGCCCCGCCCGCGGCGAGGACGAGCGTGCGGGGGTCGACGATCCGCGTCTGTACGGTGTCGAGCTGGTGTGCCGTCACCACACCGGTGGTGGGGACGACATGTTCGGCGTACACCCCGGCCGCCGCGTTCAGGGCGCGCAGCCGGGCGCCCGCGACATGGTGCACGTCGAAGGCGGCGACCCGGCGCCGGACCCCGTGCCCGAGGCCGAACTCGACAATCGTGGCCTTCAGCGGGATCTGGGTGAGCGGCTCGTCCGCGAACCGGGTGAAGACGCCCGCACGCGGCCGGACCAGGGTGGAGCGGCGGTTCAGCTCCGCCACGAGTTCGTCGGCCTCCCGGGCCGTGGCCACCGTCGGCATCGGCGGGGTGCCGCTGCCCACCGTCCCGAGATCCACGGGGAGTTGACCGGTCGGCTCGGTGCCGGTGTCCGCCGTGGGCGCGGTGGTGCCGGCACAGAGCGGGCAGCGGGGGTGCGGCAGCAGGGGTTCGGTGGTGACGTCGAGGGACCGCATGTCCTGGATGACCAGGTGGCCGGCGGTCTCGGCGGGCAGGGCGCCGGTGGTGCGGCGGAAGATCTCGTACCCCAGCAGATTGCCGAGCATCGCCGACAGCGGCCTGCTGGGGAGTTCACCCACCGGCGCGGCGCCGGGCAGCGCCAGGCCGTGCCAGATGTCGGCCGCCGCCGCGGCCCCGTCGTGGGCGCCGAGGCGCAGCACGGCGCAGGACCAGCAGCCGGCGGTGTCCGCCGTCATCAGCGGCCCCACGACGGCCTGTTCGCCGTAGGACCAGGCCGGGAGCAGGGTACGGCCCTCGGGTACGCCGACGCGCAGCAGCGGGAAGAGCCGGCCGGGCGCGGCGGGACCGCCGGTCGTCACGACGATGTCGTACGCGGCGAGATCCGCCCAGCCGAGCGGGGCCCCGGTGGCGTCGGGGGCGATCCGCGGCAGGTCGACGGGGCAGCCGTCGGAGGCCGCTTCGCGCGCCTCGGCCTCGATCGCCGCCAGGTTCTCGGCGCCGAGGGCGGGCTGCACACCGATGGTGGCGCAGCCGTTGCGGATCAGGCTGAGCACACACCAACGGGCGACGAGGTCGTCGCCGAGGACGGCCACCCGCGCGGTGCGGAAGCGCTCGAAGCGGCGCTCCGCGTCGTCGGAGTAGTGGTCGATGTAGGCGATCTGCGGGGCGAACCGCCGGGCCGCGTCGGGCGGTGTCCCGGGGGCGTCGGCGCCGGGCTCCGGGGGCGGGACGGGGCGGGCGAAGTCCCGTTCGTAGAGGCTCTTGACCAGCTCGCCCACCATGGCGCGCTGCTGGTCGCCGAGGCCCCGGCAGATGTCGGAGACCGAGTGCTCCCCGGTGAGATGCGGGACGATCAGTGTGGCGAAGCGGTAGGCGGCCTTGGCGGTGAGCTGGAACCCGCCGTCCGCGTTGTGGAACAGCACACCGTCCGGTGTTTCGGTGAACAGGACGTCGCGGCGGATGCGCGGACTGGTCGAGGCAACGGCTTCGTAGGTCGCTGAGCCCATGAGAGATGACACCCCTGGATACGTGGTCAAGGTGGCCTGATCGTGCGGGAGTTCGAATGTCCGGGTTCTTCGGGGATCTCCGGGGATCTCCGGGGATCTCCGGGGACGAAGA
Organism: Streptomyces sp. NPDC059255; assembly: GCF_042752355.1. Taxonomy (NCBI): domain Bacteria; kingdom Bacillati; phylum Actinomycetota; class Actinomycetes; order Kitasatosporales; family Streptomycetaceae; genus Streptomyces; species Streptomyces sp. NPDC059255. The sequence continues at coordinate 50,146 of NZ_JBHYZP010000041.1, read as the reverse complement.
TCCCCTGAGGCCGGGTCGTCGGGGGGAGGACGGAGCGGCGCCGCTCAGTGGGGCACGGTCGCCGCCTCGCCGGTGTTCCGTTCGCGCGCCTGCCGACGCGCGTAGATTTTCAGCAGAAGATGGATGCGGTACGGGCCGGGCGGCCCCTCTTCGAGCAGCCCGGCGTCGGCGAGCCGCTCCAGCGCCTCCTCGGCCTCGGGCGAGTCGCCAAGGGCATGGGCCGGGACCAGCAGCCCCTCCTGTTCCCCGAGCCGGCGGAAGGCGTCCTGCCAGCGCGGCTCCAGCCGGCGCAGGGCCCGCCCGAACACCTGCGGTACGGACATCCGCGGGTCGTCGGCGAGGGAGAGCCGGGCCGGCGGGTCCTCGGCCAGCCAGCGGACGCAGTCCTCGACGCTCAGCCCGGGGCGGGTCAGCAGCCGGGCCGCGGCGATCCGCAGGCTGAGCGGGAAGTGCCCGCAGACGTCGGCGAGTTCGCCGGCCGCGGCCGGCTCGGCGGCCACCCGTTCGGCGCCGAGCGCGGCGGTGAGCAACTGCCGGGACTCGGCGGGGTCCAGGGTGGAGAGCCGGTGGACGCTGCCGCCGTGGGTGGCCATCAGCCCGGCGAGCCCCCGTCTGCTGGTGACGACCACGGCGCCGCCCGGCACCGCGGGGAGCAGGGGGCGCACCTGGTCGGCGGTGGTGACGTCGTCGAGGACGAGCAGGGTCCTGCCGTCGCCGGCCCCGGGCCCGGGCAGGTGCGCCATCGCCTCGCCGGCGGTGAGGGGGGCGCCGTCCGGGTGGGTCATGGCGACGACGAACACACCGCCGGGAAAGGCGTCCTGGGTGTCGTGGGCACACTGCCGGGCCAGCGCCGTCTTGCCGATGCCCGGTGCTCCGGAGAGGACCACGAGGGCGGTGTCCGGGGAACGCCCCGTCAGCCGGGCCGTGATGTCAGCCCGTTCGGCCGCCCGGCCCGTGAAGGACGGCACGGGCGGTACAGGGAACGAGGGCGGTACCGGCGATGCGGGCAGCGTGAGCGGCGCGAGGGCCGCCCGGGCCCCAAGCGGTACGGGCCGGGCCGCGGCCGGTGCCGGCTCACCCTGCGGACGGTCTCCGTCGTCCGGTGCCCGGACCGTCGCCGTGCGGGCCACCGGCGCCGTCAGCCGGACCGGAGCGGCGATCTCCAGGGGCTGTGGGGCCTGGTCGAGCGCGACGGACCCGAGGTCGTCCCCGCGCAGGATGGCGAGTTCGAGCCGCTGGAGGGAAGGGCCGGGGTCGATGCCCAGTTCTTCCTTGAGCCGGCCCTTCACGGCGCGGTACTCGGCCAGCGCCTCCGACTGCCGACCGGTGCGGTACAGCGCCTCGATGAGCTGCTCGGCGAAGCGCTCCCGGCCCGGATGGCGCCGGGCGGCCTCCCACAGGTCGACCAGGACCTGACGGCAGCGGCCCAGCGACAGCTCGATGTCACAGGCGCGTTCGAGGGTGCGCAGCCGCTCCTCGGTGAGCCCGGGCACCTCGTCACGGTGGAGCATCAGGGAGGGCACGTTCGCCAGCAGCGGGCCCTGCCACAGCGTCAGGGCCTCCTTGAGCCGGTAGAGCTCCCCCTCCGCGTCCCCGGCGCCGTCCGCCGCCCGTACGAGCGTCCGGAAGCGCACCAGGTCCAGGGTGTCGGTGTCCACGTTCATCCGGTAGCCGCCGGGCACCGCCTCGATGACGTCGCCGGCGACCCCGTACTTCACGAAGATCCGCCGCAGCCTGAGCACACAGCTCTGGAGCGCGGCCCTGGCCGTGGCCGGCTGGTCGTCGTCCCACAGGGCTCTCAGCAGATAGCCGGTGGACACGACGGATCCGGGATGAATGAGCAGAGCCGCCAGCAGACTGGACGGCTTGGACGGTTTGAGCACAACAACGTCATGACCCTCGGCAATACTCAAAGGGCCCAAAAGCTGAAAACGCACGCGACCCCCGTTCCTCGGATCAGCACCCGGGCCCACGGCGCATGAAAGTGCCGAAAGACGGGCACACCATGCCGCCGGGACACCCACAGAGAGAATTTCTTCGCTTTTTTCTGTGGTTCAGACCTCTGCCGGACCTCACGGATTTCCCACTCCCCCGTATCCGCGTGGCCGAGCAGCCCAGCACCCTCGATGCGGGCCTGCTCAACGGCGCGATACGTCCAAACGTGCCTAGAGGAATTAACTTCGCTTTACCAAAAGATGAATAACAGCCGACACATCCTGGAGGATTTCAACAATGCCGGTGGCAAGATCTTGTCGGGCATCCTAGTAACTAGCCCACGGAAAGTCGACCCTTCGTCACCCGCCCCGTTCGGCATTCCGTACGGACGCCCTTCCACAGCACACCACAACAGGCAAGAAGCACTTATTGAGCATGAATACGATCTGCCCCCGCGAACGCGCACAAAAAGGGAGGTCCCGCGGCGCGTGCGCGCTCGGCGGGACCTCCTCGGGTGTCCGGTTTTCAGCCAGTCGGCCCCGGCCCGGGTGCCTCGCCCGGCCCCGGTGCCTCACCCGGCCCGGCCGCGGTCAGGACGACCGTGACACCGCGCGAGCGCAGCCCCTCGACGACGCGGGGGTCGGCCGTGCGGTCGGTGACGAGGGTCCAGTCCGGTCCGATGGGCGTCCAGTTGTGGAAGGGGCGGCGGCCCAGCTTCGCCGCGTGCGCCAGCACGTAGACCCGGTCCGCGCGCCGCGTCATCAGCTCCTTGAGCCGGGTCTGGCGCAGGTCGGCCTCGCAGATGCCGTGTTCGGGCGAGACACCGTCCGTGCCGAGGAACAGCCGGTCGAACGTGAGGCGTTCCAGGGCGGCTTCGGTCAGCGGCCCCACGAACCCCTGGCTGAGCGGGCGCAGTGTGCCGCCCAGGCACTCGACGTGGACCGACTCGACGTCCGCCAGTTCCTGCAGCACCGTCAGACCGGTGGTGGCGACGGTGACGTCCTTCGCCGTGCGCAGTTCGTGCGCGAGCGCCCCGACCGTGGAGCCCGCGTCGAGCAGCAGCGACTCGCCGGGACGCACCTCGGCCGCCGCCCACCGCGCGATGGCCCGCTTGGCCTCGAACGCCTCGCCCGTGCGCTGCCGCAGCGACGCCTCGGGGTGGGCGGCCAGCGCCATGGCCCCGCCGTAGGTACGGGCGAGCCGGCCGTCGGCGGTGAGCTTCGCGAGGTCGCGGCGGATGGTGGACGCCGTCACACCGAGGAGCCGTGACAGTTCCTCCACACTGGCGAGTCCGGTCGTCGTGGCGAGGTGGACGATGCGGTCGCGCCGCGCCTTCGATCCGATGGGGGCCATCACTCCTGTGTCCTCCGGTGCGGGGGTGCCCCGACGGGGCGGCCGGTGGTCAACGGGCCGGGGCGGTCGCCATCTCGGCGGCCTGGCGCAGCGCCTCGACCATGCTGCCCGCCTCGGCCCGGCCCGTACCCGCGATGTCGAAGGCGGTGCCGTGGTCGACGGAGGTACGGATGACGGGCAGTCCGACGGTCAGGTTGACGCCCGCCTCGATGCCCATGACCTTGACGGGGCCATGGCCCTGGTCGTGGTACATGGCGACGATCAGGTCGTAGTCGCCGCGCGAGGCGAGGAAGAAGGCGGTGTCGGCGGGGAGCGGCCCGACGGCGTCGATGCCGTCGGCGCGCAGGACCTCGATCGCCGGGACGATCTTCTCCTCCTCCTCGCCGTAGCCGAACAGGCCGTTCTCCCCGGCGTGCGGGTTGATGCCGCACACACCGATGACCGGTGCCGGGACACCGGCGCGCACCATCGCCTCGTGGCCGCGGCGCACGGTCCGTTCGACGAGGCCGGGCTCGATCCGGTGGACGGCGTCGATCAGCCCGATGTGCGTGGTGACGTGGATGACCTTCACCTTCGGTGTGGAGAGCATCATCGACACCTCCTCGACACCGGTGAGGTGGGCGAGGAGTTCGGTGTGTCCGGGGTAGAGGTGGCCGCCCGCGTGCAGGGCCTCCTTGTTCAGCGGTGCGGTGCAGATGCCCTGGACGGCGCCGCGTACGGCGAGTTCGGCGGCGACGCGCACGTACTGGTAGGCCGCGTCCCCCGCGACGGCGGAGAGTTGGCCCCAGGGCAGGTCGGCGGGGAGCAGTCCGAGGTCGATGACGTTGATGCGGCCGTCGGTGAACTCGGCCTGCTCCGGGGTCTCGACGGGGACTATCTCGCAGGTGAGGGCGAGGATGTCGGCGGCCTGGCGCAGCCGCGCGGCGTCGCCGACGACGACGGGGCGGCAGCGGCGCACGGTGTCCGGGTGGAGCAGCGCGGGGACGATCACCTCGGGGCCGATGCCCGCGCCGTCGCCCATGGTGACCGCGATGATGGGGAGCGGCGGGCCGGCGCTGTCGGCCGGTTCCGCGGGGGCGGTCGTCGGGGCTGCGTTCACAGGAACTCTCCTTGCGGTACGGGTGACGGTACGGGTGGTTCGGTCGACGGGAGTCGATCGCCCGGCCGCAGGGCGCGGGCGATGAGCAGCAGGGATCCGGCGTCCCCGTAGCTCCCGGGGCGGGTGACGACCGTACGGCCGTCGGAGGCGAGGGAGCGCACGGCGCCGTGGTGGATCTCGCCGACCGGGACGAGGTGGGCGACGCCCAGGGCGTCCAGGACGCGGCGCGCCGTCTCTCCCCCGGTGAGGACGAGATCCGCGGGGCCGCACGCGGCGGCGACGGTACGGGCGAGACCGGCCACCACCTGGCGGGCGGCGCCGGGCCGGATGCCCTGGGCGGGGTCCACGCCGACGACGGTGACGGCGCCCGGGGCCACCGTGAGCGGGAGGCAGGCGCCGGGCGCGGCGAGCAGCTCCGCCGGAAGGGCGGTGTGACGCGCCCCGGCGGCGACGAGTTGCGCGATCTGCGCAACGGCGCCGGGTTCGGCGGTGCCGACGACCACGAGCAGCGGACGGGCGGGCGTACGGGCGTGCTCCGCTGACGGGGCGTCCGGTGACGGCGTGCCAGGCGGGGTGTCCTGCGCCGGGGCCGCGCCCCGGGCCGGCCCCGCCGGGGACACGCCGTCGGCGCCGAGGCCGTCGGGACCGTCGAGGCCGTCGGGACCGCAGCCTCCACCGAGGCCGTCGGCCACGCCGAGGAGGCGGCCGAGGGCGGCGGCGAGCCCGCCCGTCCCCAGCAGCCGTACGCCCGGTCCCAGCCGGAGCGCGGCGGCGGCGATCGCGTCCAGGTCCGCGTCGGTCTCCGCGTCGCACACCGGCCGGTGCCCGGCCCGGACGAGCGCGCGCAGCCGCTCCGTCAGCTCGGCGGCGGGGCCGCGTACGACGGTGAGCGGGACCGGCGCCGTCCGCGGGTCGCCGAGCGCGGCGGCGACCGACGACGGCGCCGGCAGCGGTTCGGCGCGCCAGGCGTCCGTGGCGTGCAGCGGGGTGCCGCGCAGGTGGACGACGCCGTCGCGGACGGTGCGGCCGGCCACCGGCAGCGCGGGGGCGATGACGACCGCCGCGGCGCCCTCCGCGTAGGCGGCGGCCTCGGCGGCGAGGTTGCCGCGGAGCAGGGAGTCCGTCTTCTTGAACAGGACGGTGTCGTCGGCGACGCCCCGCAGGGCCTCCCGTACGGCGGCGGCGGCCGAGGTGGCGTCGAGCTGCCGGGTGTCGAGGTCCCTCACCAGCGCCACGCCGGGGTCGGGTACCGCGGCGGAGTCCCGGGGCCCCGGGGGGCCCAGCAGGATCCGGGCGGGGCGGCGCAGCGCCGCGGCCGTCTCGGCGGCGCCGGACAGGTCGTCCGCGAGGGCGAGCACCCGCCGTGTGCGGGGTCGGCCGCGCGGCTCGGGCACGCGGAGGGGCTCGGACTCGCTGTGCGGCTCGGGTCCGGCCGGCTCAGGGGACACGGATACCTCCTCGGGCGACCCGGGGCGGGCTGCCTCGGTGCCCGATGATGGCACAGGTTGCGCGAAGTGCGCGAGACCTCTTGCGCAGAACACGCAATCGTGCCACCTTGTGCGGCGCGACACCTGTTGATGCGGAGCAGGCCGGACACTGTGCCGGCCGGACCGGCACCGACAGCTGGGCCCCGGTCGCTGGACAGGGCCCAGGAGCCGCTCGCATCCCGGAACCCGAGAAGGTCGACGATGACCCCTACTCCTCAGAGCGCTCCCCCCGACGCTCCCCCGCGTGCGGCGGTCGACCGCCGCACCCTGCTGCGCTGGGGCGCGGTCGGCGGCGCCGGCCTCGCCCTCGCCCCGCTGTCCGCCTGCGCGGGGCCCACCGGCGCCCCCGGCCCCGGCACGCTCACCCTCGGCCTGAACCGCTCGCTGGTGAGCCTCGACAACAAGCTCAACCAGTTCGACGCCGCGGTCACCGTCCAGCGCGCCGTGCGGCAGGCGCTCACCCGTATCGGCCCCGGCATGAAGCCGCGCCTCGTACTCGCCGACCGTTTCGAGATGGCGGAGCCCACCGCCTGGGCGGTGCGGCTGCGGGACGGCGTGTGCTACTCGGACGGCAGCCCCGTCACCGTCGAGGACGTCGCGACCGCCCTGAAGATGTACAGCAAGGTCACCGGCTCCTTCCTCCTCGGCCTCTTCCCCGAACTGCCCACGGTGGAGAAGACCGGCGACCGCACCTTCCTGCTGCATACCGCGAAGCCCGTGCCGGTCCTCGACCGGCTCATGGCCAACATCCACATCACACCGGCCGCCGCGAACCGCCCCGAGGAGTTGCAGAGCGGCCTCGGCTCCGGTCCGTACCGCGTCCTCAAGGCGAACGGCGGCGCCGGAGAGTACACCCTCGGCCGCAACCCCAGGTACTGGGGACCGCGCCCGCGGATCGACACCGTACGGGTCAGGTTCGTCCCCGAGGAGTCCAGCCGGGTCGTCGCGCTGCGCAGCGGTGAGATCGACGTGGTCGACACCCTCACTCCGGACTCGGCCGAGCAGCTCACCGGGCTTCCCGGCGTCCGGGTCGAACAGGTCTCGGGTGTCCGGATGTGCCAGCTCTTCTACAACTTCCGCAAGCCGGAGGGGAGTCCGCTCGCCGACGCCCGGGTGCGCAAGGCGCTGACGTACGCGATCGACGGCCGGGCCCTCGTCGAGGACGTGCTGAACGGCTCGGCCGAGGAGGCCGGCGGGGTGGTCCCGCTCGCGCTCGAAGGCGCGGTGCGCACGGGGTCGTACGCGTACGACCCCGGGAAGGCGCGCTCCCTGCTCAGGTCGCTGGGCGCCACGGACCTGCGGATGAGGTTCATCTGGGAGTCGGGCGAGTTCGCGGCCGACGCCTCCGTCATGGAGGCGGTCGCGGACATGCTGAAGTCGGTCGGCGTCCGCGTCTCCCTCCAGCAGTTCGAGCCGGGCGGCGACATCCTGACCTGGCGCCAGGGCAAGGCCGGTGACTGGGACGTCATCGGCAACGGCTACGGCAGCCCCACCGGCCAGGCGCTCACGATGCTCCAGGGCATGTACGGCGGCACCGCCGCGAAGGACCGCACCGGCGACGCCTTCATGGGGTACATCGTCCCCCACGTCGAGAAACAGCTCACCGCCGCCTCCACCCAGGTGGACGACACCGAGCGCAACCGGCAGCTCGCGGTCGTCCAGAAGGCCGTCTGGGAGACCTGGCCCAGCCTCTGGGCCTTCGCCCCGAAGACCCTGCTGGCCCGCAGGGCCCGGGTCCGCGGTCTGTCACTGCTGCCGATCAACTCCTACGACCTGTCCGCCGTGCGGCTGGAGGGCTGAGCCGTGCCGAAGTATCTCGCCCGACGGCTCGGCCAGAGCCTGCTGACCGTCTTCCTCACCCTGACCACGGTCTTCCTGCTGGTCCGGATGGCGCCCGGCGACCCCGCCGCGGCCTACGCCGCTCCCAACGCGACCACCGCCGATCTCGCCAGGATCCGCGGCCAGTTCGGCCTCGACCAGCCGCTGTTCACGCAGTACGGCATCTTCCTGCGCGACCTGTTCACCGGTGACCTGGGCACCAGCTACTCCTTCCACGCCCCGGCCCTCGACGTGGTCCTGGAGCGGATGCCGTACACCATCACCCTCGCCGTGTCCGCGATCACGGTCACCGCCGTGGTGGCCGTGCCGCTCGGGGTGTGGATGGCGCGCCGCGCCGACTCCAAGCGCGAGCTGGGCGCCAACGTCCTGACCATCACCGGTCAGTCCATGCCGGACTTCTGGACCGGTGTGATGCTGCTGACCGTCTTCGCCGTGCTGCTGCCCGTGCTGCCCGCCTCCGGGTTCACCTCCTGGAGCGGTCTGGTGCTGCCGACGGTCACCGTGGCCATCCTGCAACTGGCCCTGATCTCACGGCTGGTACGGCGCGAGATGACCACGGCCCTGAACTCCCCGTACATCACGGTCGCCCGCTCCCGCGGCTTCTCCGAGTCCACCCTCACCTGGCGCTACGCCCTGGCCAACTCGGGGGTGCCGCTGATCACCGCCCTCGGTACCCGCTTCGCGGCGCTGCTCAACGGCGTCGTCGTGGTCGAGGTGGTCTTCGGCTGGCCCGGCGTCGGCTCGCTCGTGGTGCGTGCCCTGGAGACCAGGGACTATCCGCTGATCCAGGCCACCGTCCTGGTCACCGCGGTCCTCGCGATCCTCGTCCAACTCCTCGTCGACCTCGCCTACCCGCTGCTCGACCCGCGGGTGCGCCTCGGAAAGGCGGCCTGAGACATGACCACCGCCCCGCGTACCGCCGCCTCCTCACCCTCCGGCACCGCCTCCTCCGCCGGCGCCCGGCCGAGCGCGGTCACCGCCCGTGATCTCGCCCGTGCCACCGCCACCCGGCAGCGGCGCGGCGCCCGGTTCAAGCTGTGGGCGGGCGCGGTCTGCACCGCGCTCGTCGTCCTGCCCGTCGCGCTGGCCGCGCTGCTGCCCCTGCCGGGCGCCGACGCGCAGGACCTGTCCCGGCGCCGGCTGCCCCCGCTCAGCGACGGCCATCTCTTCGGCACCGACCAGCTCGGCCGTGACCTCCTCTCCCGGATCCTGCACGGCGGCCAGGTGTCGCTGACCGTCGGCATCCTCGCCGTCCTCGTCTCCGGGGTGATCGGGGTGGCTGCCGGCGCGGCGGCCGGGTTCTTCGGCGGCTGGGTCGACACGGTCGTCTCCCGGCTGCTGGAGGCCCAGCTCGCGCTGCCCCTGCTGATGATGCTGCTCCTCGTGGTGGCCCTCTTCGGCCCCTCCGTCACCGTCATCACCTGTGTGATCGCGGTCGCCCAGTGGCCGGAGGTCGCGCGGCTCACCCGCTCGCTCGTCCTCGTGGAGCGGGAGAAACCGTACGTCGCAGCCGCCCGCGTACTGGGGCTGCGCGGCTGGTCGGTCCTCGGCCGCCATGTCATCCCCAATGTCATCCGCCCGGCGAGCCTGGTCGTCCTGCTGCTGCTCGCCCAGGCCGTGCTGCTGGAGAGCGCGCTGAGCTTCCTGGGGGCGGGCCCGCAGCGGCCGTTCGCGACCTGGGGCCGGATCATCTCCGACGGCCAGGACTACATCACCACCTCCTGGTGGCTGGTCACCCTGCCGGGCCTGGTCATCGCCCTGCTGGTGGTCGGCGTCAACCTGATCGGCGACGGTCTGCGCGACCGTACGCGGGCGGTCAAGGCGCCCCGTGGAGCGCGGGTGCCGCGCGGGTCGCGCCTGGCGCGCGCCAAGAAGGGAGCCTGAGCCATGCCCGAGAACGCGAACGCGCCGGAGAACGCGCCGGGCGGCACGGCCGCCCCGCTGCTGGAGGTCGAGAACCTCCAGGTGGAACTGATCACCGCGCACGGAGTGGTCCGCGCCGTCGACGGGGTGAGCTTCACCGTCGGACGGGGTGAGACCGTCACCCTGATCGGTGAATCCGGTTCGGGCAAGTCGACCACCGCCATGGGGGTGCTGCGGCTGCTGCCCGAAGGGCTCGCCGTGCTGTCCGGCGCCGTACGGATCGGCGGACGGGACGTCCTCGCCGACCCGGCGGCGGCCCGCGCGGTGCGCGGACGTACCGTCTCGCTGATCCCGCAGGACCCGATGACGGCGCTCAGCCCCGTCCACACGATCGGCCGCCAGCTCGGCGACGCGCTGCGGCTGCGCCACCCCGCGCTGTCCCGCGCGGAGGTCAGGGAGAGAGGGACGGAGCTGCTGGCGCAGGTCCGCATCCCGCGTCCCGAGACCCGCTGGAAGGCGTATCCGCACCAGTTCTCCGGCGGCATGCTGCAGCGCATGCTGATCGCGGTCGCGCTCGCCGGTGAGCCGGAGCTGCTGATCGCGGACGAGCCGACCTCCGCGCTGGACGCCACCGTGCAGGCGGGCGTCCTCGATCTGCTGATGGAGCTACAGGAACAGGAGTCCCTCGGGATGCTGATGATCACGCATGATCTGGGGGTGGCCCGGGTCGTCTCCGACCGTATCCATGTCATGAAGGAGGGCAGATTCGTGGAATCGGGATCCGCCGCGCGCATCGTGGACGAGCCGGCCGAGCCGTACACCCGCGCCCTGCTCGCCGCCGTGCCCCGGCTCGGCACCTGGGACGAGGACGCGCCGTCCGGCGCCGCGCGGCAGGGGGCGACGGCATGAGCGCCCCCACGAACGGCGCGGGCGCCGGATCCGCGGCCGGGACAGGAGCGGGAACAGGAGCAGGAACCGGAGCCGGGACAGGGCCCGGTTCCGGGGAGCGCGGCGGGTCGGCCGCCGTGCCCCTGCTGAGCGTCGAGGACCTGGTCGTCGAGTATCCGACCGCGAACGGCCCGCTGCGCGCCGTCGACGGGGTGAGCCTCACCCTGGACCGCGGCGGATCGCTGGCCGTCGTCGGCGAGTCGGGCTGCGGCAAGTCGACGCTCGCCCGGGCGCTCGTACGCCTGCTGAAGCCCGCGTCGGGCCGGATCGTGCTGGACGGCACGGACATCGCGGCGCTGCCGGAGCGGCGGCTGCGCCCGCTGCGGCGGCGGGTACAGATGGTCTTCCAGGATCCGTACGGTTCGCTCGACCCGCATCTGACGGCCGAGCAGATCGTGGCGGAGCCGCTGCGCCTCTCCGGCGTCGGGAACCCGGCCGAGCGCGCGCGGCGCGCGGCCGAGCTGATCGACCGGGTGGGCCTGCCCGCCACCGCGCTGCACCGCCGGCCTCCGGAGTTCTCCGGCGGGCAGCGCCAGCGCATCGGCATCGCCCGCGCGCTCGCCTCCCGGCCCGACCTGCTGGTGTGCGACGAGGCGACCTCCGCCCTCGACGTCTCCGTCCAGGCCCAGGTGCTGGAGCTGCTGCGGGAGCTCCAGAGCGAGACGGGCATCGCCTATCTCGTCATCGCCCACAACCTCGGCGTGGTCCGGGAGATCAGCACCGACGTCGTGGTGATGAACGCCGGCCGCGTCGTCGAGCGCGGTCCGACCGCCGAGGTCCTCGCCTCCCCCGCCGAGCCGTACACCCGGGCGCTGCGCCGGGCCGCCCTCGACCCCACCACCGTCCTGGGCGTCAAGCCCCGGCACGTCCTCAACCCCGCGCTCCGCGCGGACCCGCCCCTCGCCGCCGCGGCACCCGCCACCGGCGCCGTCGCGGCGCCCACCACCGCACCGGAAGGCAACCGCTCGTGACCACCGGCATCGACCTGCCGCAGCTCCCCCGCCCCCTGTCGAGGCTCGTGCTCGGCACGATGACCTTCGGCGACACCGTCGACCGGGCGGGCGCCGCCGAGATGCTCGACACCGCGCTGGACGCCGGCGTCACCGGCGTCGACACGGCGAACGGCTACGCGGGCGGTGAGAGCGAGCGCATCCTCGCCGAGCTGCTGCCGGGCCGCCGCGACCGGATCGTCCTGGCGACCAAGGCCGGTATCCCCCACCCCGACCAGGACGGGCACGCCCCGCTCTCGGCCGCCGGGATGCGCGCCGCGCTGACGGGCAGCCTGGAGCGGCTGGGCACCGACCATGTCGACCTGTTCTACCTCCACCAGCCCGACCGGGCCACGCCGATCGCCGAAACCCTCACCGCCGTCGCGGAGTTCGTCGCCGAGGGCAAGATCCTCGCCCTCGGCGTCTCGAACCACTCGGCCTGGCAGATCGCCGAACTCGTCCGCACCGCCGACGAGGTGGGGGCGCCGCGCCCCGTCGTCGCGCAGCAGCTCCACAATCTGCTGGCACGCCGCCTGGAGGAGGAGTACGTCGAGTACGCGGCCGTCACGGGGCTGCGCACCATGGTCTACAACCCGCTCGGCGGCGGTCTGCTGACGGGCCGTCACACCTTCGCCCGGACACCGGACTCCGGCCGGTTCGGGGACTCCCGGCTGGCCGCGATGTACCGGGAGCGCTACTGGGACGAGCGGCTCTTCGCCGCCGTGGAGCAGCTCACCCGGATCGCCTCCGAGGCGGGCATCCCCCTCACCGAACTGGCGCTGCGCTGGCTGCTGGACCGGCCCTCGACCGACGCGCTGCTGCTCGGCGGCTCCCGCACCGAGCACCTGCGGGCCAACATCGCCGCCGCGCAGGCCGGTCCGCTGCCCGCGGACGTGACCACGGCCTGCGACGAGGTCGGCGCCGCGCTGCGCGGCCCGATGCCCGCGTACCACCGCTGACCGGCCCGGCCCTGGGCCGCCCCCGCACCCCACCCCGTACACCGCCCTCGCCCCCTCGCTCTCAAGGAGCCCTCACCATGACCCGCGACACGTCCGGTACGCCCGCCGCCTTCGCCGCCGCGCTGCGCGCCCGCGAGCAGCTCGTCGGCTACTGGTCCGTCCTCGACTCCCCGGTCTCCACCGAGCGCGTGGCGCGCCTCGGCTACGACTACGTGGCGCTCGACGCGCAGCACGGTCTGATCGAGTACAAGGGCCTGCTCACCTCGCTGACCGCCATCGACACCAAGGGGTCCACCGCCGTCGGCCTGGTCCGGGTCGTGGCCAACGACCCGGCGCCGATCGGCCAGGCGCTCGACGCGGGCGCGGCCGGGGTGATCGTGCCGCTCGTCGACACCGCCCAGGACGCCGCCGACGCGGTGGCCGCCGTACGCTACCCGCCGCTCGGCCGGCGCTCGTACGGCCCGATGCGCTCGGCCCTGCGGATCGGCCCCAACCCGGCCGAGGCGCACGAGCAGACCGTCGTTCTCGCCATGATCGAGACGGCGCAGGGGCTGGCCAACGTCGAGGAGATCTGCGCCACGGAAGGGCTCGACGGCATCTATGTCGGCCCGTCCGACCTGCGGATCGCCATCGGCGGCGCCACCTCGACCGACCCGGCGGTGGCCGACCGGTTCGAGGCGGCGCTGGTCACCGTGCGGGAGGCCGCCGCGGCGGCCGGCATCGCCGCGGGCATCCACAACGCGGACGGGGCGAGCGCGGCCAGGCGGCTGGCCGAGGGGTTCACCTTCGCGACCGTCTCCAGCGATCTGACCCACCTCGAACAGATCGCCGGCCGTCACCTGGCCGACGCCCGCCCGGCCCGGGACGCCTGATGGCCGCCGGGACCGAGCAGGTGACCGCGCAGGGCCACGGGGAGGCGGACGCCGCGGACGGTGTGCTGCGTCCGTACCCCACCGAACCGGGGCGCGCCGAGGCCCGGCTGACCGCGCCCGCCGTGCAGAACCACGCCGCGAACCTGATGGTGCTGCCCGGCGGCGACCTCGGCTGCGTCTGGTTCGCCGGTACGCAGGAGGGCGTCGCCGACATCTCCGTCTGGTTCGCGCGGCTCGCCCCGGACGGCGCGGCGTGGTCCGAGCCGGTACGGCTCTCCGGTGACTCCGGCCGCTCCGAGCAGAACCCGGTCCTCTTCCCGGCGACCTCCGGCGACCTGTGGCTGCTGCACACCGCGCAGCGCGCGGGCCATCAGGACACCGCAGAGGTACGGCTGCGGGTGAGCCGGGACGCCGGGGCGACCTGGGGCGAGTCCCGGGTGCTGTTCCCGGCCACGGAGGAGGGCGGTGTCTTCGTACGCCAGCCGGTGACCGTACTGCCGTCGGGGCGCTGGCTGCTGCCGGTGTTCCGGTGCCTGACCACGCCGGGCGAGCGCTGGTCGGGCGGCCGGGACACCAGTTCCGTGATGGTCAGTGACGACGCCGGGGAGAGCTGGACGGAGCGGCCGGTGCCCGCCTCCACCGGGCTGGTGCACATGAACGTCCATCCGCTGCCGGACGGTTCGCTGGTCGCACTGTTCCGCAGCCGCCGGGCGGACGCCGTCCACCGCAGTGTGTCGGTGGACGACGGGGAGAGCTGGAGCGCGCCCGCGCCGGTGGCCGTGCCCAACAACAACTCGTCGATCCAGTTCGTGCCGCTGGGCGACGGCCGGCTCGCACTGGTCCACAACCACAGCAGCGCCGCCGACGCCACCGAACGCCGGGAGTCCCTCTACGACGAGATCGACGACGAAGGGGTGAGCGACGCGCCCCCGGCGGGCGGCGGTGCCGCGCCCCCGGCCGGCGCCCCCGACGGCGGCGGGGCCTTCTGGGGCGCTCCGCGCGCTCCGCTGACCCTGGCCGTGTCGTCGGACGGCGGGCTGACCTGGCCCGTACGGCACGACCTGGCCACCGGTGACGGCTACTGCCTGACCAACAACTCCCGGGACGGGCTCAACCGCGAACTGTCCTACCCGTCGGTCGCGCGGTCCGCGGACGGAACGCTGCATGTGGCGTTCACCCGGCACCGCCGCTCGATCCAGTACGTCAGGCTGGCGCCGGAGTGGACCGAGGCGCACCTGTCCGGCTGACGGAGGCGGACGTCGCCGGGCGGGTCCGGCCCCGCCCAGGGTCCGGCACCGCCCGGCGACGTCCGCCCTACGGGACAACCGTCCCTAGCCTCTGGTGCCCGGCAGCCGGACGACCGCTGTGCCACCGTCCAGATCCACCGTGGTCCGGTGCGGCGGGGCGCCGTCCTCCTCGTCGTCGCGGAGCAGCAGCGCCGACTGCCGCTCCTTCAACTCGCTCTGCTTGCCCGGCGAGAAGCTCGCGTGCAGTTGCTCGAAGCCGGTGGCCGAGATCTGCCCCTGCCGTGCTCCGTTGCGCCAGGGCAGCATCCCCATCCGCCCGGCGCGCAGCAGAAGTTGGTCGACGAAGGCCACCGCCGTCAGCGCGATGACCAGTCCGGGCAGCGTCATGAACACCACGGTCTGCATCGCCCCAGTATGGGCGAGGGCCCGGAGCCGCGGGAAGCACCGGACGGCGCTCCGAGGACGACGACCGCACGGGAACCGGACGGCTCCGTCCGGACGTTCACGGAACGACGTCACGCCGGACCGTCAGGGCCGGTGTGGCCGGTGTGGCCCTCGACCGGACAGGCGGTACCCATGAGCGAGTTGACGGCCGGCGGGAATCTGGCCCTGCCGGACGCGGAGCTGTCGATCCGGGTGCCGGGCCCCTTCGACCTGGCCGTGCTCATCACCGGGGAGAGCGGAAAGGTCGCGGGCGACGGCGACTTCGTCTTCTACAACCAGCCGTCCGCGCCGGGCGCCCGGTTGCTGCCGGACGGCGGGCTCAGCGTCGACCCGCGCGGACTGCGCGCGGGTGCGAGCCGGCTCACGGTGGTGGTGGGCGCCGCAGATCCGGGCACGCCGCTCGCCGCGCTGCCCGCCCCGGCGATGACCGTGACCGGACGGGGCCCCGGCGTCCTCGCCCGGTTCACGCCCGCGCGCCCGACGCACGAAACGGTGCTGCTGCTGGCGGAGATCTACCGGCGTGGCACCGGCTGGAAGCTGCGCGCGCTCGGGCAGGGGTACGCGGACGGCCTGGCCGGGATCGCCCGCGACTTCGGCGTGGACGTCGCGGAGGAACCGGCCGCGCCGGGTGCTTCCGGCGCCGGGGACGGGTTCGACGCGCTCGTCCGGGCCCGGCGGCAGGCGGCGGGGCTGCCGCCGCTCACCCTGGACGCCCGGCTCACGGCGGCGGCGCGGACCCACGCGGCGGCGATGGCCCGCCGGGGGCGGCTCGACGCGGAGGGCGCCGACGGGGTCTCGGTGTTCCAGCGTGTCACGGCGGGCGGCTACCGCTATCTGCGGATCGAACAGCACCTCGTCTCCGGGCCCCGGACCGATGCCGAGTTCGTGGAGTACTGCCTGGCCGACCGGGCCAGGAGCGCGCCGCTGTACGACGCGGACCTCACCGATGCGGCCCTCGGCCGTGCCACGGACGCGGGCTCCGGCGAGACGTACTGGACGGCGCTGTGGGCGCGGCCGTTCACCGCGCGGGGCCTGACGGCGACCGCCGCCGAGGTCCGCTCCCTCACCAACGCGGAACGCGCCGCGCACGGGCTCGGGCCGCTGGCCGACGACCCGTGTCTCACGACGGCCGCGCAGGCGTTCAGCACCGACATGGCGGCCCGCGCCTTCTACTCCCACACCTCACCGGAGGGCCTGCAGCCCTGGGACCGCGCCGCCGCGGCGGGGGCGCGGCACCGGGGCATCGCGGAGAACATCGCGTGCGGCCAGCGGAGCCCGCGCGAGGTGGTCCAGGGCTGGATGGACAGCCCCGGCCACCGGGCGAACATCCTCACCCCGGGCTACACCCACCTCGGGGTCGGCTTCGCGGACGGCGGCCCGGCCGGTACGTACTGGACCCAGCTCTTCGGCGGCTCCGGCTAGAGACCCCAGGCCTCGGTCCTGCGGATCGGTGAGGGGTCGCGTCCGCCGGGTGGCGGTCTACTCTGGATCGCGTCGGCCGCCCGCAGCGGGGACCCGCAGAAGGGACGACGTGATGGATCCTGACATCCGGACCAGGGCCGCCATCGAGGAACACTGGCGGGCATCGGAACGCGGGGACACCGAGGCCGAGCACGCCGTCTACGCCGCGGACGCGATCCTCGACTACCCCCAGTCGGGTGAACGGTTCCGGGGCCGCGCGGCGATCGCGGCGCAGCGTGGCGGGCACCCCGCCGACCGGCACTTCACGGTCCACCGGATCACCGGTGGCGGGGACCTGTGGGTGAGCGAATGTGTCATCACCTACGACGGGGTGCCGGCGTACTCGGTGAGCGTCATGGAATTCGCCCAGGGGCACGTGGTGCACGAGACGCAGTACTTCGCGGACGCGTTCGGCGCGCCCGCGTGGCGGACGGCGCTGGCGGAGCCGATGCCGGGCAGGACCATCGCCAGGGCCTGAGAACGGCGTGACGGGGTGACGAGGTGACGAGGTGACGAGCCCCTACTGAAGCGGGAGGTCGGTCCCGTGTTCGGCCGCGGGGCGAGGACCGTGGATACGCCGGTCGGCCTCGGTGATGGCGACGTCGTTGATGCTCGCCTCGCGGCGCCGCATGAGGCCGTGCTCGTCGAACTCCCACAGTTCGTTGCCGTAACTGCGCCACCACCGGCCTTCCCCGTCGTGCCACTCGTACTGGAAGCGGACGGCGATCCGGTTCCCGTCGAACGCCCAGAGGCTCTTGCGCAGCGCGTAGTCCTGTTCGCGCTCCCACTTCCGCGTCAGGAACGCGACGATCTCCTCGCGGCCGCTGACGAACGTGTCCCGGTTCCGCCAGACCGAGTCCGGCGTGTAGGCCAGTGCCACCCGGTGCGGATCACGGGTGTTCCACGCGTCCTCGGCGGCCTGGACCTTCCGCAGGGCGGTCTCCCGGGTGAACGGTGGGCAGGGCGGGCGCTCTTCCGGCACTGCGGCCTCCTCGCGTTGAGAACGTATATTCTCTACCGACAGGGAACAAGGTAGGGAACGATCGTTCTCGACGTCAAGGAGCCCCGGATGCCGGCCCCGATCACCGAGGAGCGGAACCGCCTCGACCGCGAGACACTGCTCGACGCGGCGGAGAGGCTCTTCTACGAGCGAGGCGTCCGGGCAGTGGGAATGGATGAGATCCGCGCTGCCTCCGGTCTGCCGCTGAAGCGGATCTACCGGTTCTTCGCGACGAAGGAGGATCTCGTCGTGGCGATGCTCCGACGCCGCGACCGCCGGTGGAGGGGCGACCTCGCCGCCCACGTGGAACAGGTCACGGATCCCCGCGAGCGCGTGCTCGCGGTCTTCGACTGGCTCGCCGAGTGGTTCGCGCAGCCCGGTTTCCGCGGCTGCGCCTGGGTCAACGCCTTCGGCGAGTTCGGCGCGTCGTCCGAGGCGGTGCTGGCCGAAGTCAGGGCGCACAAGCAGGCGTTCCACCGCCAGATCGCGACGTGGGTCCACGCCACCGGGGTCCCGGTGGCCGAGCCGGCCTTCCTGCTCGCCGAGGGGGCCATCGTGGCCGCCGCGATCAGCGGCGACCCGGCCCCGGCCCGCCATGCCCGCGCGGCCGTCGCGCAGCTGCTCGGGACAGCGTGACCCCCCGGCCACCGCGGAGCCGTCCCGGCGATCCGGACGACGGAAACCCAGAGACCCTAGCTCGCGGCGACCGCGCTCACCGTGAAGGTGTCGCCGCAGACCACGGGCCGGGAGGTGGCCAGGGTCATCGCGTCCTTCGAGTCCGGCGGGTATATCTGGAGCAGACTGGGCCGGGGCCAGCAGGACGAGCCCTTGATGCCCTTGTTCAGGGTGTGCAGCGTGATGTGCGCGGCGGCACCGGGCGCCAGGGTCACGGCGGGGAGCGTGCCGCCCTCGCGGGTGGCCGGCCGGCCGATGGGGGCGCCGTCGCCCGCGAGGAGCGACACGCCCGGGAAGCCCCGCAGCGTGCAGGAGCCCGGCCCCTTGTTGATGAGCCGCAGGTCGTAGTAGATCTGGCCCGCGCCGGGGTTCGGGGCGCTCAGGCTCAGGCCGAGGCGCGCCGCCGTGCAGCGCGACGCCGTGGTGACCGCCTGTCCCCCGTCGCCGGGCTCCCCCGGCGACGTCCCTGACGCGGACGACACGGGCGGGGCCGAGGCGGCCGGTGCGGAGGACGAGGGCGGCGCGCTCGACGTGCCGCTTCCTCCCGTGGTGTCCCCCGCCGTCCCGCTCCCCGCAGCCGTGCCGGCCGAGGTGGCCGCCGGGGCGGACGCCTCGGGACCGCTGGAGGCGCCCCCGCCGCTGCCGCAGGCGGCCGTGGCGAGGGCGAGCAGCGACACGCTCGCCGCCAGGGTGGCCGTGCGCCATGCCCCGCGCCGCCGCCCGGGAGGTGCCGCGCTCGCGCGCCGGGGCCGTCGAGGCCACCGCGGCACCGCCCCGGAGGTCTGGAAGTGATCGGACATGTGCTCCACCTGTCCTTTCGCATCGTGCGTATACCCGCCACAAACGCACCCATCGCACATATACCCGGAAGTCCAGGGAAATACGGCGCGTTCTCGCTCCGGGGCGGATGCGGGGCCCTGCCCGCACCGTGTGCCCCGGTCAGGCCGGGCGGAACCGCGGCAGGGGTGTGAGACTCGGGGGAGGAGGTGGTCGCCGATGGCGGGCGAAACCCCGGCGGCCGGTCCTGCGGCGACGCCCGGTCCCGCGCCGCTCGCCGGACCGGGCCCCGGTGAGCGGCTGCTCGAAGAACTCCTCGCGGAGGCCCACACCGCCGCCCCGATGGAGCTGCCCGCCCTGGTGAACCGGTGCGCCACCGCGATCGGCCTGGAACGGATCGTCATCTATCTCGTCGACATCCAGCAGCGCCACCTGGTGCCGCTCACCGACGGTCCGCCCGCCATCGAGGTGGACACCTCCGTCGCGGGCTCCGCCTACCGCTGGCTCGATCTGCGGATCGAGGAGTGCCGACAGGGCGGGCTCATGGCCTGGCTGCCGTTGGTCGACGGGGCGGAGCGGCTCGGCCTCCTCGGTATCCGTACGGACGCGCTCGACAGCGCCCGGCTGCGCCGCTGCCGCATGCTCGCCTCCGTACTCGCCATGGCGATCACTTCGAAACGCGCGTACAGCGACAGTTACGCGCGCCACGCCAGGACCGAAGTCATGGACCTGCCCGCGGAGATGCTGCGCGCCCTGCTGCCCCCGCGCACCATCGGCTGCGACCGCGCGGTCTCGACGGCGGTGCTGGAGCCCGCGTACCACATCGGCGGTGACGCCTTCGACCACGCGCTGACCCCGTCCACCCTGCATGCCGTGATCTTCGACGCCATGGGCCACAACCTGGCCTCGGGGCTGACCACCACCGTGGCGATGGCGGGGTGCCGCAACGCCCGCCGCGCGGGGGCCGAGCTGCCGCAGCTCGTCGACACCATCGACCAGGCGCTCGGGCGGTGGCTGCCCGAGCAGTACTGCACCGGTATCGTCACCCAACTCGACCTGGCGGAGGGCGTCTTCCGCTGGTGCAACTGCGGCCATCCGCCCCCGCTGCTCATCCGTGGCCGCCAGGTCCTGAAGGGGGCGCTGGAGCGGCCCGCCCAGCCGCCGATGGGGCTCCCCTCCCAGTTCGCCACCGCCCCGCGCGTGTCGTACGAGACCGTGCTCGAACCGGGCGACCGGGTGCTGCTCTACACGGACGGGGTGACGGAGGCCCGGATCGACGGCGGCGACCAGTTCGGGCTCGGGCGGTTCACCGACTCCATCATCCGGGGCGCCGACGCCGGGGAGCTGGCATCGGAGGCGCTGCGCCGGATCATCCACTCGATCCTGGACCGCCAGGGCAATCAGCTCCGCGACGACGCCACCCTGCTGCTGATCGAGTGGCGCCCACCGCGTTCGTGACGACGCCGTCGGGGCCGGCGGGGCCGACGACGCCCACGACGGCCCGGGGGTGCCGACGGCGCGGTGGCAGGAACAGCAGCAGCCCGAGCGTGATCCAGACATAGGTGTTGGCGCCGAGGAAGGCGTCCGGGCCGGTCGAGTCCCACCGCCACAGCCAGACGACACTGCTGCACAGCACCACATAGGTGCCGACGCACACGGCCCGCAGGGCGCGGCGCCCGCCGTCCGCACCGGAGACCGCCGCGTCCGCCAGGACGATCAGCGCGGGGATCAGCCAGACGAGGTGGTGCACCCAGGTCACCGGGGAGACCAGGCAGGCCGCGAGGCCGGTCAGGGCGAATCCGGCGCGGTCGTCGCCGTCCCGCACGGCCGCGCGGGCGCGGTACGCCCAGACGGCGAGCACCGCGAGGACGCACAGCGCCCAGAGCGCGCGGCTCGGGTGGTCGGGCTGGAGGCGGGCCAGGACGCCCTGGAGCGACTGGTTGGAGACATAGCCGAGCTCGCCGACGCGGTCGGTCCGCCACAGGGCGTCGGTCCAGAAGGCCCGGGAGGCGGCGGGGTCGACGAGGGCGGCGAGCAGGGTGGCGCCGCCCGCCGTGGCGGTCGCGGTCGCGGCCTGGCGCCGGCGGCCGGTGATCAGCAGGTAGCCGATGAAGAGTCCGGGCGTGAGCTTGACGGCGGTGGCCAGGCCGACGCAGACACCCGCGTATCGGCCGCGCCCGGTGGCGAGCAGCCGCGCGTCGGCGAGGACGAGCGCCACCAGCACGAGGTTGACCTGACCGAAGCTGAAGGTGTCACGGACGGGTTCGAACAGCGCGAAGAGGCAGCCGACGACGGTGAGCACGAACCACTCGTGGCCGCCCCTCCCCGCGAGCGCGCGCCGGACGACCGGGACGGCCAGCCAGTACAGCAGCAGCGCCGAGGCCACGGCGCTCAGCACGATGCTGATCGCGACCGCCACGGGCCACGGGACCAGGGCCATCGGCGCCATCGAGACCGCGGCGAACGGCGGATAGGTGAAGCCGTACCGGGTGCCGGGTTTGAGGTAGTCGTAGATCCGGCCGCCGTGGACCCAGTCGTCGACGGTGCCGTAGTAGACGGCGACGTCGAAGAAGTCCCGGTGCAGCGGTACGGTCGCGAGGAAGACGGCGGTGGCCACCACCAGGCAGCCCGCGGTGACCACCCGGCGGGCGGGGGTCGCGACGGCGCGGCGCGCGAGTCCTCCGCTCATGACGCGGTCCGGGTACGGGACGGCAGCGTCGCCGGGTCCGACATCTCGAACATCCACCACAGGGCGAGCAGGGCGAGCGCCCCGCCGCCCACCGCGAGCGTCAGCTGCATCCCGTCCGGCGGGGAGCCGCTGGGCAGCAGGGCCAGGGCGAGGACAGCGCTGCCGGCCGCGGCCCAGCGCCGGACCCTGCCGTCGGGCGCGGCGGCGGCGATCAGGAAGAGCCCCCACAGCGCGTACCAGGGGCGGAACGCCGGCCCGAGCACGAAGACCGCGAGCAGGCTCAGCGCCAGCGCGTACACCGGTCCGAGGCGGGCGCGGCGCAGCCACAGCACCGCGACGGCGACGGCGGTGGCCGCCAGTCCGCACCAGCGCCACACCGGTACGGCCAGGTCTCCGAGGCCGGTGCCCGCCGCGTCGAGCAGCGCCCCGCTGAGCCGGCCGAGACCGCTGGTGAGGGACCAGTTGCCGGGTGACACGGGGGTGGAGAGGGTGGCGAGCCAGCCGTATCCGGTACCGGTCACGGCCGTCACCAGCCCGGTGGTGGCCAGCGCGACGGCGCAGGTCAGCGCGGCTGCCCGGAGGCCACGGGCGCGGCCGGACACATGGCCGGACCACAGGGCGGCGACCGCGAGCAGCCCGAGCGCGGCGGGTGCCTTGACGAGGGCGGCGAGGGTGACGAGAACGGCCGCCCGCAGGGGCATACCCCCGAGCGCGGCGACCAGCCCCGCGCCGAGGAGCCCGAGCATCAGGGCGTCGTTGTGGGCTCCGGCGACCAGGTGCAGCAGAACGAGCGGGTTGAGCGCGCCGAGCCAGAGCGCGGCGGGGCGCGGGACCCCGCAGCGGTCGGCGAGCAGCGGCAGGAAGAGAGCCATCAGCACGACGCCGAGCAGCGCGACGAGCCGCATGCCGAGGACGTCGGCGGGGACGCCGGTGGGGGCGAGTCCGGCCGGGACGAGATCGGCGGCCCGGGCGGCGACGGCCAGGAAGACCGGTCCGTACGGCGCCGGGGTGTGCTGCCAGACGGGCGCGACCTCGGCGGCGAGCGGACCGCCCAGCAGCGCGGGCCCGTGGGTGTAGACGTCGAGCCGGGCGTCGACCATGGCCCCCTGCGCGAGATAGCTGTACACGTCGCGGCTAAACAGCGGCGGCCCGAGGAGCAGGGGCGCCGCCCAGACCGCGAGGGTGGTCAGCAGTTCCCGGGGCGCGGGCGGACGCGGGGAGCGCACCGCGCGGCCCAGCCACCACCAGGCCGCGATGAGCAGGACGAGCCCGAAATAGGCGCACAGCAGGCCCAGCGCGCCCCGGCCGGAGGTGGGCAACGGGGTGTCGCGGACCGGCAGGGCGCCCGCGGTCAGTCCGCCGGCGGTCAGCGCGACGGCTCCCACGAGCCCCACGATCCGGCACCGGTCCGGGTTCACATCGGCGTTCAGGGCGAGCATCCGTGGAGGCTCGCAGGAGGGGATGGCCGGCAGTTGACGCCGCCGTCACGCCCCGGTGGCAGCCGGCTGGCCACCACCTGAAGCCGTACACCCCCGCACCGGCCCCCGGAGCGCCGTAACACCGGGCTCCGGAACACCGGGCTCCGGAGCCGCACCCCGGCTCCGGAGCCGCGCCCCGCGCGCCCCGCCGTCAGTCGCGCGGCGGCAGCGTCCCGTCGCGCGTGAGCTTCGCGTACCAGTGCGCGCTGGACTTGGGGATGCGCCGCTGGGTGGCGTAGTCCACGTACACCGCGCCGAAGCGCTTGCTGTAGCCGTACCCCCACTCGAAGTTGTCGAGCAGCGACCAGAGGAAGTAGCCGCGGATGTCCGCGCCCGCCTCGATGGCCCGGTGGACCGCGGTGAGGTGGTCGTGGAGGTAGGCGATCCGTTCCGGGTCGCGGACCTCGCCCTCGGGGCCCGCGTAGTCGTCGAAGGCCGAGCCGTTCTCGGTGATCATCACGGGCAGCCCGGGGTGGTCGTCCCGTACCCGCAGGAGGAGTTCGTACAGCCCGCTCGGGTCGATGGTCCAGCCCATGGCGGTCCGGTCGCCCGGGGTCTGGTGGAAGGCGACGTGGTCGGCACCCGGCCAGGGGCTGTGCTCGCTCGCACCGTGCCCGTCGGCGCCGTGGACGGGCGGTCCGTCGTGGTGGGAGACGAGCGTGGGCGAGTAGTAGTTGACGCCCAGGAAGTCGAGCGGCCGGTGGATCAGCGCCGTGTCGCCGTCCCGGACGAACGACCAGTCGGTGACGGACGACGTGTCCTCGAAGACATCGGCGGGGTAGGCGCCGTGCAGCATCGGGCCGGTGAAGATCCGGTTGGCGGTGCCGTCGATCCGGCGGGCGGCGTCACGGTCGGCCGGGCTCCCGGTGAGCGGCCGTACGTGGTGGAGATTGAGGGTGACGGAGACCTGGGCGCCGGCCGGCAGCCGCTCGCGCAGCGCCTCGACGGCGAGGCCGTGGCCGAGGTTGAGGTGGTGCGCGGCGCGCAGCGCGGCGGCCGGGTCGGTACGGCCGGGGGCGTGGACCCCGGAGCCGTAGCCGAGGAACGCGCTGCACCAGGGCTCGTTGAGGGTGGTCCAGGTCTTCACCCGGTCGCCGAGCGCGTCGGCGACGAGGCCCGCGTACTCGGCGAAGCGGAACGCGGTGTCCCGCTCGGGCCAGCCGCCCGCGTCCTCCAGGTGCTGGGGCAGGTCCCAGTGGTAGAGCGTGACGACGGGCTCGATGCCCTTGGCGAGCAGCGCGTCGGTGAGCCGCCGGTAGAAGTCGAGCCCCTTCTGCGACGCGGGGCCGCTGCCGGTGGGTTGGACCCGCGGCCAGGAGACGGAGAAGCGGTACGCGCCGACCCCGAGGGCGGACATGATCTCGATGTCCTCGGGCCAGCGGTGGTAGTGGTCGGTGGCGATGTCCCCGGTGTCGCCGTTGCGTACCCTGCCCGGCGTGCGGGAGTAGACGTCCCAGATGGAGGGGGTACGGCCGTCCTCGTGGACGGCGCCTTCGATCTGGTAGGCGGCGGTCGCGGTTCCCCAGAGGAAGTCGGGCGGGAAGCTCAGGGGTGCCGCAGGGTCCAGGGCTCGCCCGGTGAGAGGTGCTGAGGTGGCCACAAGGGTCCTTCCGCAGAGATCGAACGGTGTGGTGCGTCGGATGGCTGAAGGGGGGAGGTGATGGCGCGCCGGCTCTTCACAGCGCGTCACTTGGCAGCGCGTCAGACCTTGACGGCGCGTCAGCCCTTGACGGCGCCCTGCATGATGCCGCTGACGATCTGGCGGCCGAAGACGACGAACATCGCCAGCAGCGGGAGGGTGCCGAGCAGCGCGCCGGCCATGATCACCGACTGGTCGCGGACGTAGCCCGCGCTGAGCTGGGTGAGGGCGACCGGCACGGTCGGGTTGGTCATGTCCAGCGCGATGAAGGGCCAGAAGAAGTCGTTCCAGGCGTGCACGAAAGTGATCATGAACAGGACGGCCATCGGGGGGCGGGCGATCGGCAGGACGATGGACCAGAAGATCCGCAGCGAGTGCGCGCCGTCGAGGCGCCCCGCCTCGATGAGTTCGTCGGGCAGGGCTTCCTTCAGGTACTGGCGCATGAAGAACACCCCGACGGCGCTGACCAGGGTCGGGAAGATGACGGACGGGAGCTGCTGCCCCCAGCCGAGGTCGGCCATCATCATGAACAGCGGTACGACGCCGAGCTGCGGTGGCACCATCATCGTGCCGATGACCAGCATCAGCAGGATGTTGCGGCCCTTGAAGCGGAGCTTGGCGAAGGCGAAGCCGGCCAGGGTGGCGAAGAAGACGGTCGAGAGGGCGATCACCCCGGCGACGATCAGGCTGTTGACCATCGCCCGGCCCATCGCGGCGTCCGTCCACGCCGTCCCGAGGTTCTTGAAGAGGTTGGGGCCCGGCAGGAACGGCGGCGGGGTCTGGGAGACCCGGGTGTTGTCCGTCGACGCGGCCACCATCGTCCAGTACAGCGGGAAGAGGGAGACCAGCGCGGCGAATCCGAGCAGGATGTACGCGAGGGGTCCCGCGTGGTGCTGGCGCCCGGCGCCCGGCCGCAGGATCCGGCCGAACCGGCGCCGGACGGGGGCCTCCGGAGAGGCGGTCCGGTCGCGTACGCCCGCCCGGACCTGTGCGATGTCGGTGGTCATGGGGGTGCTGGCTCCCTGGTCAGGACTTACGGGACGTGACGCGGGCGATGACGCGCTGGAGGACGAAGACGAGGATGAGGATGAGGAACATCGCCCAGGCGATGGCCGACGCCCGCCCCATCTGGTAGTTCTTCCAGCCCTCTTCGTAGAGCAGCAGGCCCAGCGTCTGGTACTGGTTGTCGGCGCCGCCGCTGATGCCGTTGGGCCCCTGCCCGAAGATCAGCGGCTCACCGAAGAGCTGGGTCGCGCCGATCGTGGAGAGCACGATGGTGAAGATGATCGTCGCGCTGATGCCCGGGATGGTGACCGTACGGAACTGCTGCCAGCGCGAGGCGCCGTCGATCGCGGCGGCCTCGTACAGGTCCTTCGGAATGGCCTGCATGGAGGCGAGGTAGAGCAGGGCGTTGTAGCCGGTCCAGCGCCAGATCACGATGGTGGAGATGGCGAGCTGCGCGGGCCATTTCTGGGCCTCCCAGTCGACGTTGTCGATGCCGAGCAGCCCGAGCCCCCAGTTGATCATCCCGAAGTCGCGCTCGAAGAGCATGGTGAAGACGAGCGCGGCGGCGCCGATGGACGTCGCGTACGGGGTCAGGACGGCGACCCGGAAGAACGCCGAGCCGCGGAGGTGGTAGTTGAGCAGATGCGCGAGTCCGAGGGCCATCAGCAGCTGCGGGACGGTGGAAATGACCCCGATGGTGAAGGTGTTGGTCAGCGCGTTCCAGAACCGGTCGTCCTCCAGCAGCTCCGTGAAGTTGGCGAGCCCCCGCCACTCCATGGTGTCCATCGAGGAGAGTTCGACGCGGTGCAGGGAGATCCAGAAGGTATACAGCAGCGGGTAGAGCCCGAAGGCGCCGAAGATCAGGAAGAACGGGGCGATGAAGCCGTACGGCACCGCCTTGAGGTCCAGGCGGTGCAGGAGGTTGCGCCGCGTCTGCCGGGGCGCCTCCCCGCCTGCGCCGCCCTTCGTCGGGGGACCGGCTGACGCGGGGTGCGGCTGCCCGCCCGTGGGGGCTGCCGGGGTGGAGGTGGCCACGCGGGCTTCCTTCCGTGGAGTGATCGGTGGGGCGGGCCCGGTCCGGCGGCGGTGGTGACGGGCACACACCGGCCGCCGGGCGGGCCACAGGGTCGGACGGGGTCCGCGGTCGCCGCCCCGCCCCGGTAGCGGCGACGCGGCCGGGGCGGTCACCGCGGCCGGGACGTCACCGCGGCCGGGACGTCACCGCGGCCGGGGCCGTGGTGCGGACGGGCCCGCGGCATGCGGGCTAAGGA
The DNA here is from genome assembly GCF_042752355.1 of Streptomyces sp. NPDC059255. Lineage (NCBI taxonomy): Bacteria > Bacillati > Actinomycetota > Actinomycetes > Kitasatosporales > Streptomycetaceae > Streptomyces > Streptomyces sp. NPDC059255. The sequence goes on along the minus strand of NZ_JBHYZP010000041.1, from coordinate 23,116 downwards.
CAGGCGGGCGTAAGGACAGGTGAGCGTGTGGACAGGTGAGCGGACGTCAACGTGCCAGCTTCTCGATGCGCTCGTCCGTGGTCTTCCACGCCTCGTCCGGCTTCTTGCCCTGCTCGACGAGCTGGATCCCCGCCGAGAAGGTGTCCTTGATGCTGCCGTCCTTGCGGCCGAGGATCTGCTCGTCCGGGATCTCCTTCGCCGCCGCCCCGAAGATCTGGCCGATCGGCGCGTCGCTGAAGTAGGGGGAGGTTCCCGAGGAGACTTCGGGCATGCCGAGCGCCGTCTTCGACGACGGGACGTTGCCGAGCTTCTCGAAGATGTACGCCTGCTGCTCGGGCGCGGTCAGCCAGGCCACGAGCTTCTGGGCCTCCTCCTTGACCGGGCTCTTCTCCATCACACCGAGGAACGAACCACCCCAGTTGGCGCCCTTCGGGGCCTTGGCCACGTCCCACTTGCCCTTGTTGGCCGGGCCGGCCTTCTCACTGATGTGGCCGAGCATCCAGGCCGGGCAGACGGTGGTGGCGAAGGTGCTGTTGGACAGACCCGGGTCCCAGCCGGGCTGGAACTGGCGGAGCTTGGCGGTCAGTCCGGCCTGGGAGGCGTCCGTCGCCAGGGTCCAGGCGTCCTTGACAACCGGGTTGTCCTTGTAGATCAGTTTGCCGTCCTTGTCGTAGAACTGCTTCTCGTCGCCGTAGATCATCGCGTTGAACAGCCCGCTGGAGCTGTCCATGTACGCGACCTTGCCGTTCTTGGACTTCGCCTTGAACTGCCGCCCCGTCTCGACGTACTTGGACCAGTCCCCCGCCCACAGCTTGGCCACCTCCTCGCGGTCGGTGGGCAGTCCGGCCTGCTCGAAGAAGTCCTTGCGGTAACAGACGGCCATCGGGCCGATGTCTGTGCCGAGCCCCAGCAGCTTGCCGTCGCCGGTGGTGACCTGGCTCGACTTCCACGGCAGGAAGTGATCGAGGCCCGCGGTCTTGGAGAGGTCGGCGAACTTGTCGGCCTGGGTGTCCACCAGCTCCTTGGCCCGGCCGATCTCTATGCCCTGGATGTCCTTGAGGCCGCTGCCCGCGGCGAGGTGGGTCTGCAGCGCGGTGTAGTAGGTCTGCTCGTCACCGGTCACATCCGCCTCGATCAGGATGTCCGGATTCTCCTTCATGTAGCGGTCGAGGAGATCGGTCTCCTTGAACCCCATGACCCCGAACAGGCCGAGGCTGATGACGGTCTTGCCGTCCTTCGTACGCGCCTTGTCCGTCTCCGAGCCGCCCGAGCAGCCGGCGACGAGAACGAGGGACAGCGCAACCGAGGTGACGGATGCGAGGGTGGAACCGAAGCGTCTGCGGGCAGTGCCCATGTGGATTCCTCCTGGCAGCGGCGCGCAGGCGGGCGCTGCCGCGGCTCACGGTCGACTGGATGGGAGACCCCGCTCCTGATAAGAATGGGAGCGCTCCCAGCGGGTTGTGGAAGACTCTCGGTGAACACGGTCCCGTGTCAAGAGTCGAAGTCGGTTCCGTTGCGCGAATGTGTCCGAACACCGGCCGCCCGTTGGCCAATTGACCGGCGGCCCGCACAATCTCCTGGTGAGCGCCCCCGGCGCCGACCAGGGGCGAGAGTCAGGAGACGTGATGAGCAGCCGTAAACCACCAGGCCGGAGGCCAACTCTTGAAGCCGTGGCCCAGCTCGCGGGGGTGGGGCGCGGTACGGTCTCGCGGGTCGTGAACGGCGCGCCGGGCGTGAGCGCCCGCGCCAGGACGGCTGTCGAGGCGGCGATCGCGGAGCTCAACTACGTGCCGAACCCGGCCGCGCGCTCGCTGGTCACCAGCAGGACCGACAGCATCGCGCTGGTGATCCCCGAGTCGGAGAGCCGGCTCGCCTCGGAGCCCTACTTCTCCGCGGTCATCCGCGGGGTGAGTACGGAACTCGCCGACACCGACATGCAGTTGCTGCTGATCCTGGTACGCGACCCGCGTGAGCGGGACCGGCTGACCCGGTTCGTGGAGGCGCACCGGGTGGACGGGGTGCTGCTGGTCTCGGTCCACCGGGACGACGCGCTGCCGGAGTTCCTGGAGAAGCTGCAGATACCGACCGTGCTGGCCGGGCGCCGTTCGGCCGCGGAGCCGCTGAGCCATGTACGCTCCGACAACGCCGGCGGGGCGGCGCAGGCCGTACGCCATCTCCTCGGCCGGGGGCGTACCGCCGTGGCCACGATCACCGGGCCGCTCGACATGGACGTCGGCGACGGCCGGCTCCAGGGCTGGCGCGACGCCCATCTCGAACGGGGCGCGGAGCCGGACGAGTCGCTGGTGGCCCTCGGGGACTTCACCGAGGAGGGCGGCCGGGCCGCGATGCGGGAACTCCTCGAACGGCGGCCGGACCTCGACGCGGTGTTCGCCGCGTCGGACGTGATGGCGGCGGGCGCGCTGACCGAGCTGCGGGCGCGGGGCCGGCGTGTCCCGGAGGACGTGGCGGTCATCGGCTTCGACGACTCGATGGTCGCGCGCCACACCGTACCGCCGCTGACCAGCGTCGATCAGCCGTCCGAGGAGATCGGGCGGACCATCACCCGGCTGCTGCTCGATGAGATCAGGGACCCCGCCCGGCCCCGGCGACAGCTTGTGCTGCCGACGACACTCGTCCACCGGGAGAGCGCCTGACACACCGCCGGCGTGTCGCGGGCGTGTCACGCGCGAAGTGCGACACGCCGGGGCCTCGTCCCCGGTCCCGGGCGCAACGCGATCCGCCGCAGGACCGGGGACGAGGCCCCGGTACGGGGACCGCGGAGGTCCCCGGGTGTTCGGACCCTGTCAGGTCGGCCGGTCCGCCGGTCTCGGCCGGCGGTGGCGAACAGTCTCAGCCGGCGGTCGCGAACGCGTCGACCCCGGTCAGCTCCGCGGAGAACTTCCACAGGCGGGCCGCCTGCTCGGGGTCGGTCGCGTAGCCCCGTACGCCCGCACGCGCCGTGCCGTCCTCCGGGGCGGGCTCGGCGATGTCGCAGTCCTCGCAGTAGACGCCGCCCGTGTCCGCGAGCCGCGGTGAGGTCGCGGCCCAGACCTGGGTGGCCGCGCCCTGCTCCGGTGTCTTGAACGACGGGTGGACCGCGTTGCCGTCCTCGTCGATCCAGCCGGCCGCGACCATCTCCTCACGGGCGAGGTGGCGCTGGAGCGGAGTGAGGATTCCGCCGGGGTGCAGCGCGAACGCCCGTACGCCGGACTCCCCGGCCAGCGCGTCGAGGTGGACGGCGAAGAGCACGTTGGCCGTCTTCGCCTGGCCGTACGCCTGCCACTTGTCGTAGCCGTGCTCGAACCACGGGTCCTCCCAGCGGATCGGGGAGTTGTGGTGCCCGGTGGAGGACACCGAGACGACCCGCGCCCCGCCGGGCGCGATGGCCGGCCAGAGCCGGTTGACGAGCGCGTAGTGCCCGAGGTGGTTGGTCGCGAACTGCGCCTCCCAGCCCGGGCCGACACGGGTCTCCGGGCAGGCCATGATCCCCGCGTTGTTGATGACGATGTCGAGCGTCCGGTCCGTGGCGAGGAAACGCTCCGCGAAGTCCCGGACGCTGTCGAGGTCGGCGAGGTCCAACTCGTCCACCTCGGTGTTCTCGATACCGGCCAGTTCCTTCCGGGCGGTGTCGGGCCGCCGGGCGGGCACGACGACCCGGGCACCGGCCCCGGCGAGCGCGCGGGTGGTCTCCAGGCCCAGCCCGGAGTAGCCGCCGGTGACCAGGGCGAGCTTGCCGTCGAGGTCAATGCCGCGCAGCACCTCCCGGGCGGTGCTCCCGGCGCCGAACCCCGATCCGATCGGGTGCTGGGGAGTCCGGTGCGGTGCTGCCTCGTTCTGTGGGGTTGTCATGCGACGCAGGCTACGAATTGGAGCGCGCTCGAAGTCAAGCCCCCTCGCGGGCCCCGGGGCGCGGTTCACCCCACTGGGCGTCCGGCTGCGCGAGAGTCGAATCCACCAGCGGACTTCTGCGCGCGACACGCCCACGATCGCGTCAGTCATACGTGGTCCGGGCGGATCAACTGCTAGGCAGGGACGTTCTCGTCCGTTCCGGAGCTCTGGAGTCAGCCATGTCGATCGATGCCGTCCCCGCCCAGGACCAGCAGTCACCCCGCGCCCACCCGCTCATCCTCGGGCAAGCGTACGACGGGGGCGCGCGCGGAGCGGGCGGCCCGGTCGAGGAGCGGAACCTCACGTTCGACGGGTTCCGCTACACCTGTCGGGTCGTGCACCGCGACGCCCCGCTGACCGAGCCGGTCCTGCTGCTGGGCGGCTCGTCCCAGGACCGCAACTCCTGGGTACGCCACGAGAAGTGGCTCGGCCCGGTGGCACAGATGATCACGGTGGACCTGCCGGGGTACGGTACGGCCGACTTCCTGCCCGCCTCGTACGGGGTCGACTTCCTCGCCGCCGTCGTCCGCCATCTGCTCGACGAACTCGGCGTCCCGCGCGTCAACATGGTCGCCGCCTGTTTCGGCGGGGCGATCGGGGTGCGGTTCGCCCAGCACTACCCGGCGATGGTCGCCCGGCTGATGCTGGTGGGCATGACACCCCGGATCCCGGCGGACTACGCGGCGGCGATGGAGCGGTGGGCCGTGATGATCGACCGCGGGGAGACCGACACCATCGCCCGGGAACTGGCGGACCGGTTCATGTCGCCTCCCGGCACCGGGCTGGTCCGCAAGCACGCCGCCGTCTCCCGGCTGGTGTACCAGCAGATCGCCGGTCAGGACCCGGAGCAGCTCGGCAAGTCCGCCGAGCACAACACCCGGCTGATGCGGCACGAGTGGTACCGGCCCGAGCCGGTCCCCGCCGTGCCGAGCCTGGTGGTGACCGGCGAGCACGACACGCTGACCACGCCCGCGATGGGACGCGAGGTGGCCGCGGCGCTCCCCGAGGCACGGTTCCTGACCGTCGACGAGACCGACCATCTCGCCCCGGTGGAGCGGATCCCGGACTTCGCCGATCTGATCGCGCGCTTCTGCACCGACCGCTCGCTGGACGGGCTGCCGTACACCTGCCGTCCCGAGATCCTGGGCACGGCGGTCGCCGCACCGGACCGCCGGGGCTTCGCCGGCCGGGCCGCGTGCTGACCGCGGCCGGGGCCGGTCGGCGGGGTCAGCCCGTCACAGGGCGGCCGAAGCGGACCGGGACCCCCGGGGAGGCGAGGACGCTCACGGGGTCCCCGGCCGGCGCGGGCAGCCCCGCCGCGGCCACCAGGTTCTCGGTGCACTCGATCAGCTCCGCACGCCGCAACGGCCAGCGCGGATGGGTGTTCGGCAGATACAGCGACCGGCCGCCGAGCGAGGTGTGCAGGGCCCAGCGGGCGGTCAGGAAGTGCTCCAGCGCGGTGGGCTCCTCGACGGGCGCCCCTGTCCGCACCACGATCCGGCTGTGCGCCCCCCGCGGGCCCGGGAGGCGCCGTCTGCTGGTGTACGTGAGGGTGTCGCCGGCGCGCTCGACCGCCATCCGGGACCAGGCGTACGGGATCCGGAATCCGGCGCGGCCGATCGCCACCGGGATCAGCCGGGAGGCGTCCAGGGAGCGGAAGACGACGCCCCGGCGCCCCTGCCGGTCGACGGAGTAGAGCCGTACGTTGGTCTCGGGGAAGGTGCCGAGGTACGGGATGCCGGGGAGGCGCAGCCATCCGACCCGGTGCATCCGGAAGGCGACGAGGCCGACATAGGTGACCTCGTCGAAGGTGTCGGGAACCGTGCCGCGCGGCAGCAGCGGCGCCACGTGCGCCGGGTCGACCGCCCAGTGCAGAAAGGCCAGATCGAGCCAGGACTGGGTGAGCAGCGGCCTGGGCTCGTCCCGCGGCGGGTCTGCCGTGACCGGTTCCGGGGCGCTGGAGGTCGGATGACGCACCCGGTCAGCATCGCAGACGCCCGGGAGCGGCGACCGGCCAGGTGCCCGGCCGGGCCGGGCGCGCGCCCGGCCCGCCCCGCCGCGCAGCGGGTTCACGCATCATTGCCGCGCCGGGGCGGGCCACGTCGCGCGGCCCGCCCCGGTGGTGTTCCGGCGTGTCCCGGCGTCCGGGGGCCCGGCGGAAGGGCGACGTGCGGTCAGACGCCGCGGCCGGTCCCGCCCGCGCCGGTCCCCGCCGCCTTCTTGATGCCCTGGGTGATCTCGTCCATGACGGAGAGTTCGGGCGCCTTGTCGTTGACGTCGAAGCCGGAGCGGACCACGACCAGCACCTTCGGCGAGGCCGGGGAGGGAAAGGCGAGCGACTGCACGTAGCCGTCGTCACCCTTGCTCGTGATCACCTTCCACCGCACCAGATAGCCCCGCTGCCCGGCGACGGTGACCGCCTCGGACTTGAGTTCCTCGTGCGAGGAGATCTCGCCGTAGGTCGCGCCGCCGTACGACTCCTTGGCGTTGGTGTCGATGTCCTGCTCCGCCACTGCCTTGGCGTTGGTGGCGGTGATCTTCAGCGCCACGGCGGGCACGGAGAACACGCCGCCCCGTACGCAGGACTGAGAGGTGTCCCCGGGGCACTTGTACGTCCCGGTGGTCACCCCGGCGCCGACCGGGCCCGACTCGCCGGTCCAGCCGTCCGGGACGGGGATGCTGATCCCGCTGGCGCCGTCGGTGGCGTAGCCGTCCTCGGTCTCCGGCTGTCCGGGCGCACCGTTCCCCCCGCCGCCGGAACCGCCCGGGCCACCGGGCCCGTCGGGGGCCGGGGAGCCCTCCCCCGGCTGCGAGGGCGCCGTGGACGGCGCGGAGCCGGAGCCCGCCCTGCCCACCGCGTCGGTGCCGCCGCCGTCGCGTCCGAGCAGGTAGAAGCCGCCCGCGAGGGCCATGGCGACCACCGCGGCGGTCGCCCCGACGGCGATGCGCCGTCCCTTGTTCCGCGGGACGGGCGGGGGCGCCGGCGGGTAGGGCGGTGCGGCCGGCTGGTCCCACTGGCCGGTGGGGGCGGCGCGGAGTTCGTCGGTCCACGCGGACCCGTCCCACCATCGTTCCTGGCGTGGACCGTCACCTGAGTGCCCCGGGTCGGGATGCCAGCCGGGCGGCGTCGTGTAAGTCACGACGCTCAGCTTAGGCATATTGTCTGAAAGGCTGGTGAGAGGCCCATGAGAATCCGCCCTCTCACCCGTCCCCCGGCCCCGGCCCGCTCCTCCCGTCCGACCGCTGGACGATGCCGCGCACCACGCCCAGCGCCACCAGGTCCTGCGGCCGCAGCCGGAGTTGGTCCGCCGTCGCGCGGGTACGCCCCGGGTCGCGCTTGAGGATGGCCGTGGCGAGTTCGGGCGCGATGACGGAGAAGTAACTGTCCGGCGTGGCCCAGGTGTTGTCCGCGGCCGCCAGGGCGAGCGCACCGCCCGAGCCGCCCTCGCCGATCAGCAGGGTGGTGACGGGGACCCGGGCGGCGGCCACGGCGGCGAACAGATCCGCGATGGCGGCGCCCGCCCCCGTGCGCTCCGCCCGCGCGTCGTTGGCGGCGCCAGGGGTGTCCACCAGGGTCAGTACCGGGATGCCGAGCCGTTCCGCGAGCCGGATCAGCCGGGCGGCCGTACGGTATCCGGCCGGGAGCGTGGCGGTCCCGCACTGCGCGGCGTACGCGACCGTACGCCCTTCCCGGCGGCCGAATCCGCAGAGCATGCCCGGGTCCGTACCGCCGCAGCGGTCGCCGCGGATCTCCTCCCGGTGGTCGAAGTACGCGTCCAGGTAGGCGGCGGCGCGCGGCCGTTCGGGCGAGCGGGCCGCCAGGACCGCGTCCCATCCGGTGGCGGCGGGACCGGAGGAGCCCAGCGCGGCGGGCGGCGGCGGGGCGCCCCCGGCCCACCCGCCGGGCGGCTCCGCGCGGCCGCCGGTGAGCAGCGCCAGCCAGCGGGCGACCGTGGCGGCCAGTTCCTCCTCGGCCACCACCGCGTCGAGCTGCCCGGCGGCGAGCTGGGCCTCGGCGGTGTACGCGGACGGATCGGCGTCCGTGGGGCGTACCCGGGACCCCGCGAAGCCGATCTGGGCCCCGGGCAGCGCGAGGACGACATCGGCGCCCGCGCCCAGAGTGGCCCAGCCACCGCCGGTCGTCGGGTCGCGCACCACCGCGAGCTGCGCGAGCCCGGCCGCCCGGGTCAGCGCGGACTCCCCGGCCACGCGCTGGAGTTGGAGCAGGGCCCGCATGCCCTCCTGCATCCGGCTGCCGCCGGTCGCGATCAGCGAGACGACCGGCAGCCCCCGTTCGCGCGCGTGACGGTACGCGCCCGCCAGCCGGTCGCCGGTGCGCTCGCCGAGGGAGCCGCCGAGAAAGCCGAACTCGAAGGAGACGACGACCGCTTCGGTGGCGCCGATCCGGCCGGTGCCGCAGACGACGGACTCCCCCTCGCCGGTACGGTCCGCCGCCCGGGCCAGCGCGGCGTCGTACCCCTCCCAGCCGAGCGGGCCGTCCGGGGCGGACCTGCCCTCGGGGACCGGGAGTTCGGTGAACGTTCCGGCGTCGCTCCCGAGGACCGCCGCGATCGCCTCGCGCGCGCCCCGCCGCTCAGCCATGGAGCGCCCGCTTCATGATCTTCCCCATGTCGTTGCGGGGCAGCGCGTCCAGATAGCGCACGGTGCGGGGCCGCTTGTGCGCGGCGAGCTGCCCGGCGACGTGGTCGGCCAGTTCCTGCTCCGTGGGCGGCGCTTCGGGGTGCGCCGGGACGATCCAGGCGACGATCCGCTCGCCGAGGTCGGGGTCGGGCTCGCCGGTTACCGCGGCCTCCCGTACCCCGGCGTGTTCCAGCAGGACGTTCTCGATCTCACCCGCGCCGATCTTGTAACCGCCGCTCTTGATCAGGTCGGTGGCCTTGCGGCCGACGATGCGGACATATCCGTCGGGGTCCCTGATCGCCATGTCGCCGGTGCGGAACCAGCCGTCGGTGAAGGCCGCCTCGGTCGCGTCGGGACGGTTCAGGTATTCGGTGAAGAGGTTCGGGCCGCGTACCTGGATCTCGCCGACGCTCTCGCCGTCGTACTTCTCGACGGCGGCGCCCGACTCGTCGACCAGCCGGAGTTCGACGCCGTGCAGCGGGACACCGACCGTTCCGGCGCGCGGTTCGCCGTCCGCGCGGACGCTCGTGTTCATCAGGGTCTCCGTCATGCCGTACCGCTCGACGACCCGGCGGCCGGTCGCCGCGGCGATCCGCCGGTGGTCGTGGACGGGCAGCGCCGCCGAGCCGGACACCAGCAGCCGCGCGCCGGCCAGCGCCTCGGCGAGTGCGGGGTCGTCGGCGAGCGCCTCGGCGATGCGGTGGTACATCGTGGGCACGCCGAAGAGCATGGTGGCGCCCGAGGAGAGTTCCCGGGCGACGCCCGCGGTGTCGAACCGTCCGAGATGGGTGACGGAGCCGCCCCGGCGCAGCGGACCGAGGATGCCGAGGATCAGTCCGTGGACGTGGAACAGGGGCAGCGCGTGGACCAGCACGTCGTCGGCGGTCCACTGCCAGGCGTCCGCCAGCGCGTCGAGGGTGCTGGTGAGGGCGCGGCGGGGCAGGACGGCGCCCTTGGGCGGCCCGGTCGTGCCCGAGGTGTAGACGATCAGCGCGGGCGCCTCCGGCGACGGCTCGGTAAAGACCTCCGGCGCCTCCTCGCCCGCGCCCGTGCCCGCGTCCGTGTCGAGGCGCGGCAGCGCGGCCAGCGCGGGCGGCAGGGTGACACCGGGCTCCGCGAGAACGAGGGTCGGGGCGCTGTCCCGGGCGATGTGGGCCAGTTCCCGTTCGCCGCTCCTGGGATTGACGGGGACGACCGGGACCCCGGCGAGCAGCGCCGCCACCACCCCCACCGCCGTGCCGAGGGTGGGGGTGGCCCAGATCGCGACCCGCCGTTCGCCCGCGAGCCGGCGGGCCAGCGAGCCTGCCGCGTCGGCCAGTTCGGCATGGGTGAGGGCGCGGTCGCCGAACCGGAGCGCGGGGCGCTGCGAGCGGGCGGCCAGGGCCGGGAAGAGAGGGGACACGCGTCGTTCTCCTTGCTGTGGACGGGTCTGACCGGTCATCCGAAGCCTGGCACCACCAGCAGCAGCCAGACAGCGGCGGGTACCGCCGCCACCACGATCCCCCCGTACACCATGAGCTGGCGGAAGAAACGCTCACGGTCGACATCGGGCGCGGCGGCCAGTACGAGGGCGCCGTTGGTGGAGAAGGGGCTGACGTCGACGACGGTCGCCGAGATGGCGAGCGCCGTGATCATGCCGATCGCGCCGATCTCGCCCTGTGCGAGGAAGGGGACGGCGAGCGGGATGAGCGCGCCCATGATGCCGACGGACGAGGCGAACGCGGAGACGATCGCGCCGATGTAGCAGAGCAGTACGGCGGCGAGGAGCGGGATGCCGATGTCGCCGACGGCGTTGCCCGCGTAGTCGATCGTGCCCATCTCCTCCATGACGCCGACATAGGTGAGGACGCCGCAGATCAGCAGCACGGTCGGCCAGGCGATCTCCCCGACGGCCTTGCGGCTGGTGTCGGGCCAGCAGGCGCTGAGGAGGACGGCGAGGGTGATGGCGGAGAGTCCGGCGTCGAGATCGAGAACGAGGACCGCGACGACGAGCGCGGCCAGGGCGGCGAGGGTGGCGGTACGGGCCGGGGTGAGCCGTGAACTCCCCTCCCCCGCGGGCGGCTTGCCGTGCTCGCCTGCCGCACCGTCCGGGGCCGGCCCGGACCGGGTGCCGCGCAGCGCGAGCCCGCCGCAGCAGACGAAGACGATCCCGGCGATGACGAGATTGACCGCGAGCGAGGCGAGGAAGAGGGTGAGCGGGCTGCCCGGCAGCTTCTCCCGTTCGACGATGCCGTTGACGATCGTTCCGTAGATGCTGATGGGGGAGAATCCGCCGCCCTGGGCCCCGTGCACGACCATGGCGCCCATCAGCAGCGGGCTGATGCCGTAGCGCGCGGCGAAGCTCAGCGCGATCGGCGCGACGATCGCGACGGCCGCCGGGGAGACGGCTCCGATCGCGGTCAGCAGCGCGGTGATCGCGAACATCACCCACGGAATCAGTGCGATCCGGCCGCGGACCAGCCGGATCGCGGCATGGACCAGCCAGTCCGTGGTGCCGTTGGCACGGGCGATCGCGAAGAGATAGGTGACGCCGACGAGCACGACGAAGAGATCGCCGGGGAAGCCCGCGAAGATGCCCTTCGCGTCGAGGCCGGCGACGAGTTCCCCGACGCCGAACGCGGCGGCGAAGGCGAGCGCGCCCATGTTGATGGACCGGGTGGTGGCGATCACGAAGACCACCACCAGCACAAGTATCGAGATCAGTTCGGCGGACATGGCGCGGGCTCCCGTCCCTGGGTCCCTCGGTGCGGAGAGGAAGTGGGCGACGACCGGCTGGCCACACGGGGCCAAGGGGGTCGGGCGACTGAATTGGACCACTGGCCAAGTGGCTGGACCACATTGGCCGCGGACCGGGACGGGCGTCAAGGGATCCGACAAGAATTGGCTCAGCCACTGGTCCGCCCGGTGTTAGGCTGACGCGCCCGGGACCGGGAGGAAACGGGCGAGGCGGTGACCAGGGAGGGGTGTCCGGATGTCCGACGCGCGAGGCTCTGTGCCGGGTCCCCCGGCGGCGGAGGACCCGGCCCGGGCCCTGCGACCGATGGCCCGGCCGCGCCTGTACGAACAGGTCCTCGACCGGCTGCGGAGCTATGTCGCCGAGGGGCGGCTCGGCGCGGGCGACCGGCTGCCGCCCGAGCGGGAGCTGGCGCAGCGGCTCGGGGTCAGCCGTGCCTCCGTCAAGCAGGCGATCGTCGTCCTGGAGGTCCAGGGTCTCGTCGAGGTGCGGCACGGCGGCGGCACCTATCTGCGCAAGGACAGCCTCGACCCGGAGCCGGTGGAGCGGCTGGTGGAGCGCAGGCGCCGGCTGCCCGATGTGCTGGAGGCCCGGGAGGCGCTGGAGACCAAGCTCGCCGAACTCGCCGCCGAGCGCCGTACGGCGCCGGACCTGGCCGCGCTCCACGACGCGCTGCGGCACATGGAGGAGGAGATCGCCGCGGGCGGCCACGGCGTCGAGGGCGACCGGCTCTTCCACGCCGCGGTGACGGCCGCCGCGCACAGCGCCCTGCTCGCGGAGTTCATGCGCGCCATCTCCGAGCAGATCACCGAGAGCCGCCACGAGTCCCTGCGGCAGCCCGGCCGCCCCGCGCGGTCGCTGGCGCAGCACCGCGCCATCCTGGAGGCGATCGAGGAGCGGCGGGGCAAGGCGGCGGCCGCCGCGATGCGCCGCCATGTGCGGACGGTGGCGAAGGTGCGCCTGCTGGACTGGAATCCGGAGGACGGCGCCTGAGACCGCCGCCGGCTCAGGAAGGCGGCCCGACAGGCTCTCAGTCGAAGGTGTCGGGATCCGGGCCCGTGCGCATCCCGCGGTCGAGCGTGCTCAGCGCGTGCAGGTCGTCGGCGGACAGTTCGAAGCCGAAGAGGTCGAAGTTCTCCCGGATCCGCGCCGGGGTGGCGGACTTGGGGATCACGATGTTGCCGATCTGGAGGTGCCAGCGCAGCACCACCTGGGCGGGCGTCCTGCCGTGCCGCCCGGCGATCCCTCTGATCGTCTCCTCCTGGAGGAGCGCGCCCTGGGCGAGCGGGCTCCACGCCTCGGTCGCGATGTCGTGCTGGGCGTGGAAGTCACGCGGTCCGGCCTGCTGGAGGCCGGGGTGCAGCTCGATCTGGTTCACGGCGGGGACGATCCCGGTCTCGTCCAGCAGCCGCTGGAGATGGGCGGGCTGGAAGTTGGACACCCCGATGGCGCGGGTGCGGCCGTCCGCCAGCAGCTTCTCCAGCGCGCGCCAGGTGTCGACGTACCGGTCACGCGCGGGGGTGGGCCAGTGGATGAGATACAGGTCCACCCGGTCGAGACCGAGCCGGTCCAGGCTCGCGTCGAAGGCGGTGAGGGCCGCGTCGTACCCCTGGTCGTCGTTCCAGAGCTTGGTGGTGACGAACAGTTCGTCGCGCGGGATCCCGGAGTCGGCGAGGGCGCGGCCGACGCCCGCCTCGTTGCCGTACACGGCGGCCGTGTCGATGCTGCGGTAGCCCGTCTCCAGCGCGGCGCGGACCGCGCCGGCGGTCTCCGCGTCGTCGATCTGGAAGACGCCGAAGCCGAGCCGCGGGATCTTGACACCGTTGTTGAGAACGACGTGGGGGACGGAGGTCATGGCGTTTCCTCGCCTTCCGTTTCCGGCGTGTCACCCCGGCCACCAACGTATCGGCACCGGACACGGCGCGCGCTGCGGGCCTACGGCGTACGGGCGTACGTGAGCCGGGCGGGAGACCTCGGTCAGGTCTCCCGCCCGGCTCCGTCCTCGGCGACGGTCCGCGCCCGGTCGCCGCGGGGCGCGGTCAGCCGCGCCGCGCGGTGCCGTCCTTGCCGTAGCGGCGCTCGAAGCGCTCCACCCGGCCCGCGGTGTCCACCACGCGCCCCTTCCCGGTGTAGAAGGGATGGCTCGCGGAGGAGATCTCGACGTCGACGACGGGGTACGTGTTTCCGTCCTCCCACTCGACACGCTGGTCCGAGTCCGCGGTGGAGCGCGTCAGGAAGGCCACTCCACCGGCGCGGTCCCGGAAGACGACCGGACGGGAGACGGGGTGGATACGAGGCTTCATACGGGATTCCTTCCTCGGTGGCCGAACGTCACGGTTCGTTCCCGACGGTCACGGGAGATCCCGGACCGTCACGGCCGGAGACGGAGCTGGAACTGGATGTCATGTCCATCAACCGGCATGTCGGTGTAACGCGGGAGCCGTCCGCTCCATTCCCGGCGGGTCGCCGGGGCGGGAACACGAGACACTGGGTCCGACGGAATGCGATCACGGCCCGCCGGGTTCTCCCCTCGGGAGCCGCGCGGCCACCGGGGCGCGGGCGTACAGGAAAGTGGGCGTCAGCCATGGGCGAGTTGATCCTGGTACGGCACGGGGAGACCGCCTGGTCCCTGTCCGGGCAGCACACCAGCTACACCGATCTGCCGATGACCGGGCGCGGCGAGGACGAGGCGCGTTCGCTGGCGCCGCTGCTGCGCGAGCGCCGGATCGGCCGGACGCTCGTCAGCCCGATGGCCCGCGCACGGCGCACGGCGGAGCTGGCCGGTCTCGCCCCGTACGAGGTGGAACCGGATCTGCGGGAGTGGAACTACGGCGGGTACGAGGGCATCGCGACCGTCGAGATCCGCCGTACCCGTCCCGACTGGGATCTGTGGACCGACGGTGTCGTCCCCGGCCCCGCGGGCCAGCCCGGCGAGGGCCCCGGCGAAGTGGGGCACCGCGCCGACCGGGTGCTCACCGAGGCGCTGACGGCGCTGGACTCCCTGGGCGGCGCGGATGTCGCGCTCGTGGCGCACGCCCATTTCCTGCGGGTGCTGACCGCGCGCTACCTCGGTCTCGCCCCCGCGGCCGGCTCGCTCTTCCACCTCGCGACCGGCACCGTCTCCCGGCTCGGCACCGAGCACGACCGTCCGGTGGTCACCGCCTGGAATCTCGCCCTGCCGGCGAGCGCGCGCACCACGGCGCCGCGCGAGCGGGAGCGCACCGCCTGACCGCGCCCCCGCGGGGCCCCGTACCACGCGACAGAGCGCCGGCCCGGTGGAGATGAATCCACCGGGCCGGCGCCTTGTCGCCTCGGTTCAGGAGGGGAGGATGTTCTCCGCCTGCGGGCCCTTCTGGCCCTGCGTGACGTCGAAGGTGACCTTCTGGCCCTCCGACAGCTCACGGAAGCCCTGGGTGGCGATGTTCGAGTAGTGCGCGAACACGTCCGGACCGCCGCCGTCCTGCGCGATGAAGCCGAAGCCCTTTTCCGAGTTGAACCACTTCACTGTTCCACTGGCCATGATGAGTCTCCAATTCAAGGGACGCGTTGATTCCCGCACGGTACGGGAACCGGAGGTGATCGCCTTGGTCCTTAGAGACGCTGAACAGCACAAACGCCCGTGACGGCACGTCACGGGCGAGCGGTACTTCGGAACCACGACAGCTTGATCAAGACGCTACAGTGCGCGACGCGATACAGCCACAGAAACCGCCAACTCTTGCGCGCGTGCCGCACGATCGGACCGCGTTCGGCCCATAATCACCCTTTCGCTCCCCTACCAGCGCCCGTGGACCGAGGCGCGCAGCCGCCGGTCGTACAACTCCCGAACGGCGTCCAGGGTGGCGGGCGGCAGGGGCGGCAGGACGCCGGCCGCCGCGTTGGCGCGGACCTGCTCGACGGAGCGGGCGCCGGGGATCACGCTGGTGACCCCGGACTGCTGCGCGATCCAGGCCAGCGCGGTCTGCGCGGGCGTCATCCCCTCGGGCGCCAGCCCGGCGAACTCGACGGCGGCGGCCAGCCCGGTGGCGTAGTCGACGCCGGAGAAGGTCTCGCCCTGGTCGAACGCCTCGCCGTGCCGGTTGAACGCACGGTGGTCGTCGGCAGCGAAGACCGTGTCCTTCGTGTACCGGCCGGAGAGCAGCCCCGAGGCGAGCGGGACGCGCGCGATGACGGCGGCGCCCGCCGCGCGGGCGGCCGGCAGGACCTCCTCCAGCGGCTTGGTCCGGAACGGGTTGAGGATGATCTGCACGCCCGCGACACCGGGCCGGGCGAGGGCGGTGAGCGCCTCGGCGCAGGTCTCCACGCTCACGCCGTACGCCGCGATCCGCCCCTCCTCGACCAGGGTGTCGAGCGCGTCGAAGACCTCGTCCGACGCGTGGACGGACGTGGGCGGGCAGTGGAGCTGTACGTAGTCCAGGGTGTCGACCCCGAGGTTCGCGCGCGAACGGTCGTTCCAGACACGGAAGTTCGCCAGGGTGTAGTTCTCGGGCCGCTGTTCGGCGCGCCGGCCCATCTTGGTCGCCACGAAGACCCCCGCGTCGGGGTGGTCCTTCAGATAGCGGCCGATGAGCCGCTCGCTGCGCCCGTCGCCGTACACGTCCGCGGTGTCGAAGAAGGTGACACCCGACTCGACAGCCGCGTCCAGGACGGCGAAGGCGTCCGGCTCGGCCACCTCGCCCCAGTCCGCGCCGAGCTGCCAGGTGCCGAGTCCGATGGCGGAGACGTCCCGCCCTGTCCTGTCCCACGCGCGCTGCTCCATGCCGATCATGCTACGGCGTCCCCGGGGCGATAATAATTTTGCGCATCGTGCACTTTTGCATACTCTGCACGATGTGCAGAGTGAAGGTGCGGCGCTCGGTCTCCGTGAGCGCAAGAAGCGGGCCACCCGGACGGCGCTGTCGGAGGCCGCGGTACGACTGGCCGCCGTTCACGGGGCGGAGAACGTCACCGTAGAGGCGATCAGCGAGGCCGCCGGGGTCTCGCCCCGTACGTTCTTCAACTACTTCGAGAGCCATGACGACGCGTTCGTCATGATCGACCGGACCGTGGGCGAGCGGGTACGGCGCGCGGTGCGCGAGGCACCGCCGGAGCTTTCCGCGTTCGAAGCGGTACGCGAGGCGCTCGCCACCGAACTCACCCATGTGGAGGAGAGCCAGGAGATCTGGGACCTGCGCAGCGCGGTGCTGCGGCGCTCGCCCCATCTGCTGCTCCGCGGCATGGGCGCGCATATCGCCGAGGAGTTCCAGCTGGCGCAGACGATCGCCGAACGGCTCGGCTCGCCGCCCGTGCCGACGCCGGTGACGGACACCCGGACGCCTGGCACGCCGGACGCCTGCGCCAAGGGCCCCGACACCTCCCATCTCGGTCTCTACCCCCGGCTGCTCGCCGCGGTCGCCAGCACGGCCGTACGGGTCGCCGTCGAGCACTGGTGCGCCCAGCGCGACACGGTCACCTTCCCCGACACCTTCCGGCGCGTCTTCGGCCATCTCACCGACGGGCTGGCCGAGCCGAGGACCGACGGCTGCCCCCCTGACCCACCTGCCGCGTGACACGCATGCCCCGAACCGAACGCAGACGAAGAAGGACACCTTGAGTGCTACAGAGGCGCCGGAACAGGCGCCGACCTCCATGACCAACCGCCAGATACTCCAGGCGATGTCCGGCCTGATGGCCGGCATGTTCGTCGCGATCCTGGCCGGCACGGTGGTGGCGAACGCCCTGCCCCGCATCATCGCCGACCTGAACGGCAGCCAGTCCTCCTACACCTGGGTCGTCACCTCCGAGCTGCTCGCCATGACGGCGACCGTGCCCCTGTGGGGCAAGCTCGCCGACCTCTACAACAAGAAGCTGCTGCTCCAGCTCTCGCTCGCGCTGTTCGTCGTCGGCTCGCTGCTGGCCGGCTTCTCGCAGGGCGTCGGCCTGCTGATCTTCAGCCGGGTCGTCCAGGGCATCGGCGCGGGCGGTCTGACGGCCCTCGCGCAGATCGTGATGGCCGCGGTCATCCCGCCGCGCCGCCTCGGCAAGTACGCGGGCATCTTCGGCGCGGTCTTCGCCGTCGGTACGGTCGCCGGGCCGCTGGTCGGCGGTGTCATGGTGGACACCTCGTGGCTCGGCTGGCGCTGGTGCTTCTTCATCGGGGTGCCGTTCGCGCTCGTCGCGATCCTGCTGCTCCAGCGCACGCTGCGGCTGCCCACGGTCCGCCGCGAGGTGAAGATCGACTACCTGGGCGCGTTCCTGATCGTCGCGGGCGTCAGCGCGCTGCTCATCTGGACCTCCCTGGCGGGCAACAGCTTCGACTGGTTGTCCTGGCAGACGTTCGCGCTCACCGGTACGGGTGTGGTGCTGCTGGTGGCCGCGGTCCTGGTGGAGGCCCGGGTGCCCGAGCCGGTCATCCCGCTGGACATCTTCCGCAACCGCACCGTCACCCTGACCACGGTGGCCAGCCTGCTGGTCGGTGTCGCCATGTTCGGCGGCACGGTCTTCCTCTCCCAGTACTTCCAGATATCCCTCGGCAAGACCCCGACCGTCGCGGGCCTGATGGGGATGCCGATGATCCTCGGGCTGCTGGTGTCGTCCACCGTCGCCGGACAGATCATCAGCGCCACCGGCAAGTGGAAGGTCTACCTGATCGCGGGCGCCGTGATCATGACGGCCGGTCTGGGGCTGCTGGCCACCATCGACGCCGACACGGGCTTCGGGCTGCTCAGTCTGTACATGGCCATCCTGGGCGTCGGCGTCGGCCTGCTGATGCAGAACCTGGTCCTGGCGGCGCAGAACGACGTGCCGGCCTCGGAACTGGGCGCGGCCACGTCCGTCCTGTCGTTCTTCCGGAGCATGGGCGGGACGATCGGGACGAGCGTGCTGGGCGCCATTCTGGCGAACCGGGTGACGGCCGAGATCACCAAGAGCCTGGGCGAGAGCGGCCAGGCCCCGGCCGGCGGCTCGGGCGAGAGCGCCGTACCGGACATGTCGACGCTGCCGGCGCCGATGCGGGCGATCGTGGAGAACGCCTACGGTGTCGCGACGGCGGAGCTCTTCCTCGTCGCCACGCCGTTCGCCGCGCTCGCGCTGGTCGCGGTCCTCTTCATCAAGGAGAAGCCCCTCAAGACCACCAGCGGCATGGAGCGGCTCGCCGAGGAGGCCGCGGCGGGCAGGCAGGACGGGGAGGCCGGGGAAGCCGGGGAAGCCGGTCGGAAGTCCCCGGCCGCTCCGGTGGGCTGACCGAAGGTTCCCACCACCGGCGGAACGGAGGGCGGGGGACGGACCGGGGGCCGAGCCCCGGGTCCGTCCCCCGTCCCGGTGGTGTCCGTGGGCCGTTCGGTGCCCGAGCACCGGGGCCGCGGGTCAGTGGGGCGTGGCGGCCAGGGCGCGGTCGCGGCGTACCCCCACCCCCAGGTTCTGGTGGATCTCCGTCGTGGCCGTCGAACGGTTGAGGGTGATGTAGTGCAGGCCGGGGGCGCCCTCGGCGAGCAGCCGCTCGGCCATCACCGTGGCGTACTCGACGCCGATGCGGTGCCCCTCCTCGGGCCGGTCCTTGGCGGCTTCGAGCCGCGCGGCCAGTTCGTCGGGGAAGCGCGCGTCGCTGAGCTCGGCGAAGCGGCGGATCTGCCGTACGTCGGTGGCGGGCATGATCTCCGGGATGATCGGCGTCGCGCACCCCGCCGCCGTGATCCGGTCGCGGAACCGCAGATAGTCCTCGACGTGGAAGAACATCTGGGTGATGGCGTAGTCGGCGCCCGCCCGGCACTTGGCGACGAAGTGGCGGACCTCGCTCTCCCAGTCGGCGGAGCGGGGATGGCGCTCGGGGAAGGCCGCCACGCCGACCGTGAAGTCCCCCAGCTCCCTGATCAGGGTGACGAGTTCACCGGCATGGGTGAAGCCCTCGGGGTGGGGCACCCAGGCGCCGCGCGGGTCGCCGGGCGGGTCGCCGCGCAGGGCCAGCACGTCGCGGATCCCGGCGTCCGCGTACTGGCCGACGATGTGGCGCAGTTCGGCCACCGAGTGGCCGACGGCGGTGAGATGGGCGACCGGGCGCAGTGTCGTCTCGGCGGCGATGCGCTTGGTGACCTCGATCGTCCGGTCGCGCGACGAGCCGCCGGCCCCGTAGGTCACGGAGACGAAGGACGGCGCGAGCGCCTCGATCCGGCGGATCGCGTTCCACAGCGTGCGTTCGCCCGCCGCGGTCTTCGGCGGGAAGAACTCGAAGGAGTACGAGGGCCCGTCGCCGGCCGGCAGGCCGCGGGAGGCCCCCGGGTCGTGGTGCGGACGGTCCGCGGTCTCTGCCGCCATGGAGGAGGTCCTTCCTGAAGTCACCCGGTATGTGGACGGGTACGGTCCGCACACATTAGCCGTGATACGCGTCCGACCGCGGGCGTGACCACAGTCTGATCACCCGTGCTGAGGAGCGGGGCAACCGGCCCCGGGGCGCACGGAGTTCGGCTCCGCGCGCCCCGGGACCACCGGGCCAGGAGCCCCGCTCAGGGCTGGGCGGGCGCCCCGCTCCAGACGCCGGTGGCGGCGGTCTCGCGGGCGTAGTCGGCGAAGTCGCGGGGCTCGCGTCCCAGGACCTCCCGCACACCGTGCGCCGGAACGGCGTTGCGGCCGTCGAGGATCAGCTCGAAGAGGTCCGCGAACTCGACCGGCAGCCCGCGCGCCGCCAGCCCGGCGCGGTAGACGTCGACGGGGACGGGACGGTAGTGGATCTCCCGGCCGGTGACCCGGGTCAGTTCGGCGGCCACCTCACCGAAGCCGAACGAGCGGGGTCCCGTCAGTTCGTACGTCCTGCCGGTGTGCCCGGAGCCGGTGAGCACGGCGGTGGCCACGTCGGCGATGTCGTCGGCGTCGATGAAGGGTTCGACGGCGTCGCCGGTCGGCAGCACCAGCTCACCGGCGAGGACGGGCTCCAGGAAGAAGCTCTCGCTGAAGTTCTGGTGGAACCAGCTCGCCCGGAGCACCGTCCAGTCGGCGCCGGACTCCTTCACGCGCTCCTCGCTGTCGAGCGCGCCCTTGTCGCCGCGTCCGGAGAGCAGCACGAGACGGCGCGCGCCCCGGGCGACGGCCTGTGCGGAGAAGGCTCCGATGGCGTCCGCGGCGCCGGGGAGCCCGAGGTCGGGGTAGTAGGTGACATAGACGGAGCCGACGCCCTCCAGGGCCGCGTCCCAGGTGGCGGGGTCCTCCCAGACGAAGGGCGGGGCGGCGGCGCGGGAGCCGATCCGTACGGGAATTCCCCGGGCGGTCAGCCGCTGTGCGACCCGCCGTCCGGTCTTGCCGGTGCCGCCGACGACGAGAACCGTCCCGTTCCCGGCATCCGGCGCGTTCTGCGTGTCCTGCGTGCTCTGTGTGTGCTGCGCGTTCTGCGTCATGGGGACAGCCAACTCCCCGCGGAGCGGTGGCGACATGGCCGTGAAGCTCACCTCCATACGCGCGCGTCCAGGGCGGGCCGCTCGGATCAGGCCGGGCGCGCGTGCCCTGGCACCGCCGGGTCGGGGTCGCGCCACACGGCCGCCTGTTCCTCGACGACCGCCAGGTAGGCCGAGGCACGCGCCGCCGCGGCGGCGCGGCGCGCGGGCGGCAGTCCGCGCAGGGCGCGGCTCCGCGAGCGGCGGGTGAGCAGGTCGACGGAGAGCGGGGTGCGCGGGGAGAGGAGGAAGGCGCGGGCCCGGCGCCGGGCCCGGTGGCGCAGGACGACGGCGAACCCGAGGGCGATGAGGAAGTTGACCCCCACCCTGACGCCGAGGCCCCCGGCGGAATCCAGCAGCGGCGCGTCGAACAGCCAGTGCATGCCCATCGCGGTGAGCACGCAGGCCGCCGCCGGGGCGATCCTGCGGCGTACGGGGCGGTCGTCGTGGGAGAGGAGGATACCGACGCCGGTGCCGGCGACGGCGGTCATCGCCCAGTGCGAGCCGAGCCCCGTCACCATCACCCGGGTGGCGAAGGACTGGCTGACCTCGGCGGTGCCGTGCACTCCCCCGCCGAGCAGGATGGCGTTCATGGCGTACGTCCAGTTCTCCATGACCTGGAAGCCGAGACCGGTGAACGCGCCGAGGAAGAACCCGTCCAGCGGGCCCCGTACCAGCGGCCGGGCCACGAGGGCGATCAGGACGACGCCGCAGAGTTTGAGGAGTTCCTCGTTGAGCGGTGCGGTGAGCGCGGCGGCCCACCGGGAGCCGAAACCGATGCCGGCCGACTTGGACCAGATGCCCTGGAGCCCGGTGTTGGCGACGAGGGCGCAGCCGGCCGCCGCGGTGGCCCCCCAGAGGACCCCGCTCCAGGCCCAGCCGGGCGGCGGTGCCCGGAACGGGCGGACCCGGCCGAGGACGGCCGTCCCGACGCTTACGGTGAGCGCCAGCAGGACCAGGGCCAGCAGCGCGGAGCCGGGGAAGACCCGGACGACCGGGCCGAAGTCGTCCAGGAGCAGGGCGAGACCGAGCAGGCACACGGCGGCGAAGGCCCAGCGAGCCGGCCGGCGTCTCCAGGAGCCGCGTACGGCGGTGACCAGGAGGCGGAGCCGGGCGGCCACCGGAGGCGTGGCGGCGGGGGCGGTCATGACGTCCCCGGGGGAAAGGTGAGGCCGCGGGCCATGGCCGTGGCGTCGGCCACCGCGCCGGGGGCTGCGCCGGGCCGGGCGAGGACGATGATCTCGACGGCGTAGCCCCGGCCGGGCGGCAGCCAGAGGGTGGCGGATCCCGTGCGGCCCCCGCCGGTCAGCCGTCCCGAGCGCCCGATGGCGCCCCGGGCGCCGGTGAGCGGCCGGGCGGCGCCCAGCCGGCTGCCGCTGTCGGCGACGGACTGGACCTTGCGCAGCCCGTTCCAGAGTTCGCCCGGGTCCCCCGCCTCGGTGAGACCGATGTACCGCGCCGCCAGGCCGACGCCGTCGCGGGAGAGTGTGTATGCGGTGTCCGGGTCGCTGGACGACTTGCTGAGCCCCCAGCCGGGCCCGACCACCCGGAGCACGGCGGCGTCGCCGTCGGGGCCGAGTTCCAGGGCGGTGCCCGCGGCGACCCGTTCGCGGTCGCCCAGGGCCGTGTCGATCAGCGGCCAGCCGGCCGTGAGCGCGGCGACGACGAGCAGCACTCCGAGGACCGGGGCCCAGGGCCGTGTGCCCCTGCGGCCGGGGCCGGGCGGGTCCTGGCGCGGGCGCCGGGTGGCCGGTGCGGGGTCCATCGGGTCAGACGTCGTGGCGCAGCGGGGTGAGCTGCTCGATGTCGTACCGCTTGCGCAGATCGGCGATGGCCGCCGGATCGGGGGTGCCGTCCTCCTTGAGGATGCCGAGGAGTTCCTCGAAGTACCGTTCGTGGTCGGAGGGCGGGGATGCCTGGAAGAACATCCTGGCGGGCTCGCCGCCCCGGTTGGCGAAGGCGTGCGGACAGCCGGGCGGGACGACGACGACGGTGCCCGGGGTGGCGCGTACCGTCCTCATGCCGGACGCGGACTCCCAGTGGCGCCAGTCGTCGCTGAGCACCCGCGGTTCGAAGGCCAGCACGTCGAGTTCGCCGTCGAGGATGTAGAAGAGTTCCTCGCTGTGGGTGTGCCGGTGTGCGCCGACGTCGAACCCGGGCGGGACGACGACCTCGAAGCTGGAGGAGACCCGGGAGTGGGCTCCGGTGACCTTGAAGGTCACCTCCTGCGCCGCGGTGAGGATGGTGGTGCCTCCCCCCGGCGGGACGATCAGTCCCTGGGACGGCGTCACGTCGGTCATGCGGTGCTCCAGGACGGTGGACGGGGATGGGTACGGGCGGGGGGGGGGGGCCCGCCCGGCGGGGGGGGGGGGCCGGCCCCCCAGCCCCCCGCGCGGGGGGGGGGCGGGCGGCGCGGCCCCGCCCCCGCGCCCCGCGCCCGCCCCCCCACCCCCGC
>NZ_JBHYZP010000040.1:0-86409 GCF_042752355.1 Streptomyces sp. NPDC059255 | reverse complement strand
CAACGGTGCTCGGCGCCTCTCTGACCGCCGCTGAGGCCTTGTTTCCGTCTGACCAGAGGCGGATCAACTTCATTGACATATGGTCGGCTACCTCAGCATCGCTTCCACCGGGCCGCCAACTACCCCCAGGTTCGAGCAGACCTTCCGCCTGGACCACCGCCCCGAGGCATCACACTCCCGCGGCTCCGCGACGGCCTCGTCGGCTTGGTGGGAGTCGTCGCAGATCTGACCGATGACAGTGAGATTCGGTCCTCTTGACCGGCCATCACGGAGCATCCGCATCGTGATCGATGAGGGACATGTCGGATGCCAGAGCGCGGGCGGTGTCGGCGAAGTACTGCTCGTCGGCACCAGGGGCGAGGCCGAGGGTGACGCCCTGGCCGAGGCCGACGAACAGTGCCCTGAGCGCGGTGGTCAGGCGTTGTGCCTGATGCGACGTCACAACGCTCCCGTTGTGGGATCTTCCGGTGAACAGCGCGATCAGGTGGTTCTCCTGCGATCGGATGGACGCGGCGAGCTGGGCCCCCAGGTCGGGGTCGTGCAGGGCCATGTCCAGCAGGGTGATCTGGAGCGACAGGGCAGACCGGGCTTCGGGGGCGTCACAGCTTCGCCGGTGGTGCCGGGCGAAGGCGTCGACCGCTTCCAGCAGATCCAGTTCGGCTGGAACCGCGTGCTCGATCTCCTCGTAGTACGGCTGCAGGTAGTCGGCGACGAGGGCGACCACCAGGCCGTTCTTGCTCCCGAACAGCGAGTAAATGGCACCGGTGGTCAAGTCGGCGCGCTCAGCGATCTCATCAAGCTTGGCCCGATACCCGTCCCGGGAAACGACCTGGAACGCAGCGCTCAGCAAGGCCCGGCGGTTGCGTTCCTTGGTCTCCGCTCTCGTCATTCTCATAATTTGATTATTGCCGTAATCTCGTTACGAAACCAGTCATGACGAGCTTCAAGGAGGACCGCTCATGGCCCAGGTCGTGGCATCGCGGGTGAACCGCCAGACGGTGGGGGCCATCGCCGATGGCGCCTTCAAGGTGTTGCTCGCCGCTGCCTACATGGCCGGCGCTGCCCCGCTCGGCCGGTTACTCGGCACGCCGGCCTGGCTGATGGTCGTCTCAGGCATGGCCCTGCTGATCGGTGGTGGAATCGAGATCGGATATACGCGCAGCCGATCGATGCGCACTTACACCCGGCTCATGGTCGGCTACGACAGCGGCTGGGTGCTGACCGCACTTGTCGGCGCCCTGATGGCATGGCAGGGCGGCAGCGCCGGAGGTGAAGTTTGGATCGGATACCAGACAGCCGCCCCCATCGCGTTCGCCGCACTGTTGATCGCCGCCGACCCGACCCAAGCCGCTTCGGATTGAGCGAGACCGGACACCAGAAGGGAGTCGGCGGTCAGGAGGGCTGGACCTGGTCGAAGAGGGCGAGGGCTGCGGCGGGGTCCGGGCTCACGAGGCGTTCCAGACCGGCCGTGGTGATCTTCGCCCATCTGGCGGCCCGTGCCCACATCTGCTCCTCGAAGGCGCGGACGGCCTCATCCAGATCTCCGGGGCCGGTGGCGATGGACTCGGCGAGTTCGGCGCCTTCCAGCATCGCGAGGTTCGCGCCCGCCCCCAACGGGGGCATCAGGTGGGCGGCGTCGCCCAGCAGCGTCACCCCGGAGACGTGGGCCCAGGTGTGGGACACAGGCAGGACGTGGAGGGGGCGGTGGACGAAAGCCGTGCCGTGGCGGAGGAGGTCGAGGACGGGAGCGGCCCAGCCGTCGAACAGAGCCAGCAGGCTCGATCGCACGGCCTCGGCGTCGGCCGGGTCCAGCTTCGCGTGCCGGTCCAGCGGGGCGCGGAACTGGGCGTACACCTTGACGTGGCCGCCGCTGTTGCGCTGGGCGACGAGCGCCCGGTTCACGCCGTACACAGCCACGGAACCGTCGCCGATCAACCGGGCGAGGTCGGGGTGGCGGGTGTCGACGTCGTCCAGGAAGGTCTCGACCAAGGTGACGCCGGTGTAGTGCGGCGTCACCGGCGAGACCGCCGGGCGGATCCGGGACCAGGCACCGTCCGCGCCGACCACGAGGTCGAACGTCTCCTGTCGCCCGTCCGCGAAATGGACCCGTACGCCATCCCGGGCCCCCGGCACCACCTGCGTCACGCCCCGCCCCCACCGGACGTCGAGAGGGCCGAGCAGCAGGTCCCGGAGTTGCCCGCGGTCGATCTCGGGATTGGCCCGGTCATCCGGCCGGGGACGCCAGTCGCGCAGGACGGTTCCGGCCACGTCCAGGATGCGCATGGCCTGCCCCTCGGGACGGGACAGCGCCCGGAACCGCGCCAGCAGCCCCGCCTTGTCCAGCGCGAGCTGGCCCATCCCTGCGTGCAGGTCCAGCGTGCCGCCCGGGGGGCGGGCGTCGGGGGCGGGATCGCGTTCGAAGACGGCGACGGGGTAGTCATGGCGGTGCAGGACGCGGGCGAAGGCAAGGCCGGCAGGACCGGCTCCGACCACAGCGATGCGGTGACTCATATCGATACACTGTATTTTGCCACGACGATGCATCGCAACAGTACGATGTCGCCATGACTGTGTGGGACCGGCCGGAGCCGCCGACTCGCCCCGTGCCGCTCGACCGGGAGCGGATCGTCGCCGCCGCCATCGCGCTGGCCGACGAGGGCGGGCTCAAGGCGGTGTCGTTGCGCAAGGTCGCCGCCCGGCTGGACGCCGGCCCGATGCGGCTGTACGGATACATCTCCACCAAGGAGGAGCTGTTCGACCTCATGGTGGACGAGGTCCACGCGGAGATTCTCCCGGAGGGCCCGCCCGGCGACTGGCGGGAGGCACTGCGCGTCCTCGCCCACCGCACCAGGCAGGCCGCTCTCCGTCACGCATGGCTGGCCGACCTGCTCGGCGGCCGCCCGGCCCTGGGCCCGAACGGCCTCGCCGTGGCCGAGGCCACGCTGGCCGCCCTCGACGGCCTCGCCGACATCGACACCGCCATGCGCGCCGTGGAGACCGTCAGCGCCTACTTCATCGGCGCGATCAGGCGCGAGATCGCGAACCTTCGGGCCGAGCGCGCCACGGGCCTGTCCACGCTCGACTGGCAGCGCGCCTCCGGCCCGTATGTGACGGGAATGTTGGCCACGGGCCGCTTCCCGGCACTGACGAAGGCCGTGTACGAGGGCACGGACGTGGACGCCGAGGCATCCTTCACGACCGGCCTGGACTGGGTCCTGGACGCCGTGGCCGCCCAGCTCACCCGGCCACCGGCGTGACGCCCAGCTCCTGCCGGATGTGAGCGGGGTCGGGGCCGGTGTCCACGAGGTGGATCCGGTGCGGACGGTGATCCGGCTTGCCCGCGCCCAGCTCCAGCAGGTGGAACTCCACCTCCCCCAGGAACTCGGGTGACGCCCTCGGAAGCGCTCGGTAGCCTCCCGGATCATGACCTCCTCCGCCGCCCCTGCCGCCCCTTCCACGCTCTCCGCCGTATCCTCCCCGCCGCCCCTGCACGCCCACCTCGACTTCAACTCGCCGCTCTCACCGGCACGGGCGGCCCGCCTCGTCGAACGCCTCGCCGGGAGCGGACCGTCGACCGTGCTCGATCTCGGCTGCGGCTGGGGTGAGTTGCTGCTCCGGCTGCTGGCGGCGGTGCCGGGTGCCACCGGTACCGGGGTCGACATGAACGGGGAGTTGCTGGCGCGGGGGCGGGTGAGCGCCGGGGAGCGTGGGCTTGCCGACCGGGTCACGTTCGTCGAAGGGGCCGTCGCCGGCTTCGCCCCCGGCCGCGGCGACGTCGTCCTGTGCGTCGGATCGAGCCACACGTTCGGGGACGCCGCGCCACCGGCCCACACCGAGGTGGCGCTGCGCGCCCTGCGGGAGCGGGTGGACGTCGGCGGGCGGGTGCTGTTCGGCGAGGGCTTCTGGCAGCGGCCGCCCACGGACGGCGAACTCGCGGCCATGTGGCCCGACGCGTCGGCGGACGAGCAGACGGACCTGGCCACGCTCGTCGGTCTCGCGGGCGCCGCGGGGTTCCGGCCCCTGTGGATCGAGACGGCCTCCCTCGACGAGTGGGAGCACTTCGAGTCCGGATACCTCGCCGGCAAGGAGGAGTGGCTCGCCGCCAACGGCGGCCATCCCGAAGCCGGTTCCGTCCGTGCCGCGGCCGACGCTCACCGGGCGATGTGGCTGGGCTACCGCGGCATCCTCGGCTTCGCCTACCTCACTCTCGTGGCGTGCTGACCCCGGGTGATCTGTTTACGGTGACGTGTACGGGGTCCGTCGTGCGGCGGTCCCCCGGGGGAAGCTCGCCGCGAGGGCTTCCCGGTGTCAGGGGCCAGGGGGACAATGGCCGTTTGTGACGATCACAGACACCACCGGGCCCACCGAGTCCCGCCACGACAGACCCGCCACCCTGCTGGGCAGTGTGCTGACCGGTGGAGTGGTCGGCGCGGCGCTCGCGGCCGTGGTGGTCGGAATCATCATCGGGAAGGCGGCGCTGTGGGGCGGCGGTGCCGGATTCTTCCTCTTCGTCGTCGTGTTCACGGTCGTCTCGGGGCGCCGGGAACGGGCGCGGGCGCCGAAGCCCGAGAAGCGTACGGCCCTCGCGATGATCGAGAGCCGGCGCGCGACCAACGGTGAACTGGCGGACGTTCCGGTCAGCTTCGTCCTGACGGTCGCTCCGGAGGACCGCCCGGCCTACCGGGTCGCGTTCTCCCAGTCGATCAACCTCGTCGACATCGCCGGCTTCCCGCCGCGCCGCGTCGTGGTCGTCGAGTACCCCGCGCACGAGCCGTGGGACGTCACGATCCTCATCCGGCCGGACGAGGAGTGGGCGCGGCGGGCCGCCGAGGCGTCGATGGACTCCGCCCCCGAGTCCACGCTCGTCAGGAATCCCCGCGCGGAAGGCGCGCACTGCCTGGTCTCCCTCCTGGCGATCCTGGTCGGCGCGGCGATCGTCGTCCTGCTCTTCCGCGCCGATCTGTTCCGGGACACCGATCCGGGCGGGCAGGGGGCCGGCGGACACCCCGGAGGCGCCGAGGTCTCGGCCTCCGCCTCGCTCTCCGTCTCCGGCTCGACCTCCGTCTCGTCGCGGACGAGCACCGCGCGGACCACGGAGTCGATGCTCCAGGACGGCCGGATGCGCCGCACCGTGGAGGCGCTGGCCCTGGCCGACGTGTCGACGGCCACCGCGTTCCGGATCGAGGAACACACCATGTCGGCCAGTGGAGTCGGCGGCGTTACGGACACCGGCGGGCCCGGCGCCGGTCAGCCGTCGTTCGACCTGGGCTCCCTCCCGTACGAGCGGCTCCCCGCCCTGGTCCGCGAGGCCCGCGCCTCCTCCGGCATCGGTACCGACGGCTCCTGGCGCATCGACATCGGCCACGACGCGGGGACGGAAGCCCTGGTCATCCGGGTGACCGTGAAGGGCGCTCAAGGAACCGCCACCCTGCGCGCGGACGCCCGGGGCCGCGTCACCGAACCCGCCGGCGCGCCCCGCTGACGGCCCGTCACCGGACCACACCTCACCACACCTCACCACATCTCACCTCACCTCACCGCGGCCCGCGAGGGCCCGCCGCGCCTCGGAGCCGGCCCGTCGGGGAGAGTGGCTGCCGACGGTTCACCATCGAGGGGACCCTACGGAAAGAGGCACGGACGATCATGAGTGACGCACCCCGGTGGCTCTATCTCGCCCGGCACGGCGAGGCGACGGCGGATGAGACCGCGCTGTCCGACAACGGCCGCCGCCAGGCCGTGCTGCTCGGCCGGCGGCTGCGCGACGTACCGCTGTCGGCGGTGCACCACGGTCCGCTCCCCCGGGCCGAGGAGACGGCCGCCCTGCTCACCGCCGAGCTCGACGGCGTACCGGCGCACCGGTCGGAGGCGGCCGGCGACTACGTCCCGTACCTGCCGCACCGGGAGGAGCTGCCGCCGGATTCCTCCGACGCCCTGCTCGCCTTCCTCGCGGGGGTGCCGGAGGAGGAGGCCCGGCTCGGCAGCGCCCTGGCGCGCGAGGCGCAGGCGGAGTTCACCGGTACGGTCACCGGTGACACGCCCCGCCATGAGCTGGTCGTCACGCACAACTTCCTCATCGGATGGCTGGTGCGCGCGGCCCTCGACGCGCCCCCCTCGCGCTGGCTGGGCCTCAACTTCGCCAACGCCGCGCTGACGGTGATCCGTTACGCGCCCGGCAGACCGCCGTCCGTGGTCTGCGCGAACGACATGCGGCATCTGCCCGACGAGCTGCGCTGGACCGGGTTCCCGCCCGAGTACCGGTTCTGAGCGCCGCGCGTCAGACCGTCCTGGCGGCGCGGCGGTGCGCCGCGACCCTCTCGCGGGTCGCGCACCGCCGGGAGCAGTAGCGGCGGGCCGGGCCCGCGCCCTGGGTGAGGAAGACGTTCCGGCAGCTCGACGAGGCGCAGAGGCCGCCCGGCGGGCGTTGCCGGTCCCAGACCAGGACGGTCAGGGCGAGACAGGACGAGGCGAGCAGCCACTCCCCCCACGGGGCCTCGTCGTCGCTGTCGAGGTGCGGATGCCAGGGCGTGCGGCCCTCGTGCGAGGTGAGGCGCACGGTGCCGAGGGTGCGCCCCAGGAGACGGTTGAGGACCGCCGCGGCGGCGTCCACGCCGGGTGCGGCGAAGACCTCGCGCAGGTGCAGCGCCGCCGCGCGCATCTCCGCCACGTCGTCCGCCGAGAGCTGTACGGGGCCGGGCTCGCCGTGGGCTAGCAGGACGTCCGCGACGGCGCCCGGTTCCGGCGGGTCCCCGTCCTCCGGTGCGGTCAGCGCGTTGACGAGCGCGACGGTACGGTCCGCCGCGCCCCGTACCGAAAGCCGCGTCGAGAAAGGGGGCTCCATGGCGCGACTGTAACGCACCTGGCGAATGTTTGAGTTACCTGCGTAACGTCCTGTGCGTGAACATGCGTTACGCACTCCCGGTGTACGTCGCCGGCGCCACGGCGGCCCGTACCGGCGACGAGATGTCCGGCCCGGCCCTGCTGCTGGCCGCCCTGGCGGCCACCGGATCCGCGTCCACCGCATCGTCGCTGCTGGCCGGGGTCATGGTCTCGGCGGCGGTCGGCGGACCGCTCTTCGGCGTGCTCCTCGACCGGTCGGCCGCGCCGGGGCGGCTGCTCGGCGGGGCGCTCGCCCTGTACGCGGCGGGGCTCGGCACCCTCCTGGCCCTGGTGCACCTGGACCGCGTACCGCTCTGGACCGCCCTTCTCGTCGCGGTGGCCGCCGGGCTGCCGGGGCCGGCCCTCTCCGGGGGCTGGACCTCCCAACTGCCCCGCGTCGTACCACCGGACGGGCTGCGGCGCGCCACCGCACAGGACGCGATGACCTTCCACCTCGCGAGCCTCGCGGGACCCGCGCTGGCCGGTGCCGTCGCGGCCCTCTACGGGGCACCGGCCGGGGTGCTCGTGTCCGTGGCGCTGATCTGCGCCGCCCTGCCGTCGGCGCTGGCACTCCCCGCCGCCGGACCGTCCGCCGCCTCTCCTGCTCCGGTCGTCGCCGAACTCGCCGCCGGATTCCGCGCCGTGGCGCGCGCCCGGCCGCTGGCCCGCGCGACGGCGGCGTCGGTCGTCTCGTCCGTGGGCAGGGGCATGCTGATCGTCTGCTGCCCCCTGCTGGGCGAGCGGGCCTTCGGTACGGCCGGCCACGGCGCGCTCCTGCTCTCCGTCGTCGCCGCCTCCGCCCTCGCGGCCAACGCGGCGCTCTCCCGCCCGCGGGCCCCCGCCCCCGCGCCGGACGCCGTCCTGTGGCTGGGCAGCCTCGCCGTGGCCGTCGCCCTTCTCCTCGCGGCGACCGGCCGGCCCGCCCTGGTCCTGGCCGCGATGGTGCTGGCCGGTGCCGGGGAAGGCCCGCAGCTCACCGCCCTCTTCGCGATACGCCACCGGGAGGCGCCCGACCGGCTGCGGGGGCAGGTCTTCACCACGGGCGCCAGCCTCAAGATCACCGGATACGCTCTCGGCGCCGCGCTCGCCGGACCGGTCGCCACCTGGTCACTGCCGGGCGCGCTGCTGACGGCGGCCGCGTTCGAGGCACTGGCGGTCGCGGTGTGCGCCGCGTTCCCATCCGCACCGCGGAGCCGACTCGGACCGCCTTGAGACTCAGACCGCCTTGAGACTCAGACCGCCTTGAGCGTGACGGCCTCGGCGAGCGCCGCCTCGATCGCGCGCTTGCGCCGCTCGGGGCCGTAGTTGATGCCCTCGGCGCGGACGAATTCGAGGTTCAGCACCCCGAGGAAGCCGAAGAAGCTGCTGAGGTAGGTCTCCTGATGGTCGAAGCCCCCCGTCGGGGTGTCCGCCACGTACTCGCCGCCGCGCGAGGAGGCGACGATGATGCGCTTGTCGCCCGCCAGCCCCTCGGGGCCCTGTGAGGTGTAGCGGAAGGTCTTGCCCGAGACCGGCAGGGCGTCGATCCACGACTTGAGCTGGCTGGGGATGCCGAAGTTGTACATCGGGGCCCCGATCACGACGACCTCCGCGGCCAGGAACTCGCCCAACGCCGCGTCGAGCCTGCTCAGTTCACTCAGGGCGCGGGCACCCGCGTCGATGTCCGTAGCGGCGTCCACCACCGGGTCCATGGACGCCTCCTGCGCCATGGAGGCCAGCTTGAGCTTCTGTACGGCCTCCGAGTGGTGCGGCAGCGGCTCGGCGGCGACATCGCGGTACGTGACCTCAAGGCCGGGGTGCTCGGCCCTGAAGCGGGCGACGACGGCCGCCGAGATCTGGCGGCTGGCCGACTCGGCGCCCGAGATGCTGGAGTCGATGTGCAGAAGCTTCATGAAAATGGCCTCGCTGGTGCGCCCGGAACGCCTGGATCCGGTTCATCTGGACATGGACGGAATATCGCTGTACGACCGCATACGGATAAGGCTCCCCACTTCGCCGAGAGCAACGTACAGCCCAGGGCCTCCGTTCCGCCTCCGCCCCCTGCCCGAACACCGCCCGTCAGCGGCCCGGAGGCGCCAACTCCTCCGGGAGCGGGCGGCTGTGGACGATGTCCAGACGGGAGACCGCGCGGGTGAGCGCCACGTACAGCCGGTGTGCCCCGCGCGCCTCGGCCGCCATGACGGCCGCCGGTTCGACCAGGACGACATGGTCGTACTCCAGCCCCTTCGCGGCCGTCGCGGGCAGCACCGTCACCCGCGCCGCCGTCGCGCCGAGATCGTCCGCCGTCGCGGTGGCGACCCCCGCCCCGGCGAGTACGGTACGGAGCCGCTCCGCCTCGGCTCCGGCCGCGATCACACCGATCGAGCCCTCGCGGGCGAGCGCCCGGCGTACGGCGCCGACCACCGCCGCGTCCAGGCCGCCGGTCCCGTCATCCGGCCCATCCAGGCCACCCAGCCCCTCCGACGCCCCCGGCCCCGTGATCGTCAGCTCCCCCGCGCCCCGCAGGGAACGCGCCGGCGGTACGTCGACGTCGAGCGAGGCGAGCAGCCGGTTGGCGAGTTCCACGACCGCGCCGGGCACCCGGAATCCGGTGGTCAGCGGCGTCACGACCGCGTCGGGGCGGCCGAGATGGGCGAGCAGCGCGGGCCAGGAGCGGGCCGCCCACGGGGTGGTGCCCTGCGCGAGATCCCCCAGCACCGTCAGCGAACCGAAGGACACCCGGCGCGCGATCGCCCGGCACTCCATCGGGGAGAGGTCCTGCGCCTCGTCGATGACGACATGACCGTATCCCTCGGGGTGTTCGATCAGCCCGGCGAGTTCGTCCAGCAGCACCAGATCGGCAGCGGACCAGCGCAGCGACCGCGCCGCCCGCGGCCCCGAGGGGACGCGCACCCCGGCGCGGCGGAGCGCCCGCTGCTCCTCGGCGTTGAGGATGCCGTCCGCCGACGCCGCCGGATCGGCCAGCACCCCGGCCAGCACCTCCTCGGGGCTCACCTTGGGCCAGACCGCGTCCAGGTACGCGGTGACCGGGCGCGAACCGCTCAACCGCCGTACCCACAGCGCCGGCTGCGGCCCCGCCCGCCGCTCCGCCTGGAGTTGGAGGGCCCGTACGGCGCGGCTGCGCACCCGCTCCCGGCCGATGCCGTACGGAGGCGCCTCGGCCCGTACCTCCGCGACGATACGGGCCAGTTCGCCGGGCCCGACGCGCCAGCGGTACGAGCCGTCCGGCACGGTGAGCGGCGCGAGGGCCGAGGCGCCGTCGGGCGTCGCGACCCGTCCGTACAGCGCGCGGCGCAGCACCTCCGCCATGCGGGCGTCGTGCTTGACGGCCGCGGCCTCCTCCGTGTCCTGGACACGCACCGGATGGCGCGCGATCTCCTCGCCGACCGTCGACTGGCGGACACCGAGCTCGCCGAGGCCGGGCAGGACCTCGGAGATGTAGGAGAGGAAGGTGCGGTTGGGTCCGAGCACCAGCAGCCCGCCGCGTCGTAGCCGCCGCGGGTAGGTGTAGAGGAGGTACGCGGCACGATGCAGGCCGACGGCGGTCTTGCCGGTGCCGGGGGCGCCCTGGACGCAGAGGGAGCGGCCGAGTTCGGAGCGTACGAGTTCGTCCTGCTCGGGCTGGATGGTGGCGGCGATGTCGCGCATGGGCCCGATACGGGGGCGCTCGATCTCACCGGCGAGGAGGGCGCTCGCGGCGGGGCCGGCCGCCGCCGCTCCCGGCCCCAGGGGCTCGTCCTCCAGACCGGTCAGATCCTCCGGCTCCCCCTTGCTCCAGGGCGCCCACCCGAACCTGCGGCGAACGGCCACACCCTGCGGGTCGGCGGCGCTCGCGCGGTAGAAGGCGCGCGAGACGGGTGCGCGCCAGTCGACCACGAGGGGCGGGGCGGCGGGGTGTTCGGTGACCCGGCGGCGGCCGATGTGGTAGCTCTGCCCGCTGTGGTCGCCGGCCGCCGGGCCCTCGGTGAAGTCGAGCCGGCCGAAGAACAGCGGGCCGTCCGGCGCCTGCCGCAACTCCTTGGCGTAGCTGCGCAGATGGCGGCCGAGGACTTCGGCGTCCGCACCGGACGCGAAGGCGTTCTCGCCGGTGACGACCTGTTCGTGCGCGTCGTCCACCATGCCGGCCAGGGCGGCGCGGCAGGCCTGGTGGTAGGTCCGTTCCTCGTCGAGCGCTGCGGATGCCGCTTCGGATGCCGTCTCGGGTGCCGGCTCAGACGCCGCCTCGGATGCCGTCATTCCATCGAGAATAGCGTGACTGGGTCAATAACGTTACTCAGTAAATAAGAAAGCCGCGAGTCACCAGAGCACGAGCCCGTGGCGCAGCCGCTCGAAAGCCAGCTCCGCCGCCGCGACCGCGTCCGGATACACCGCCCCGGCCGGTTCGCCCGCCGCGATCCGCCGCCAGTTCTCCTGCGCGAGGATGCGCTGTACGGCGATGATCTGCCCGGCGCCGAGCGCCCCCTCGATCCCGCTTCCGAGGGCGGCGGCCAGCGCCTCCTCGGAGCGCCGCTGGTATCCGTACAACCGGGCCACCAGGCTCGGCGTCCCGTACAGCAGCCGGTGGTACGCGAGCACGCCCTCGTGGTCGTTGAGGCCGGTCACCGGGTCGCGCCGGTCGAGTCCGGCCAGGAAGTGCAGGCGCAGCGCCTCCAGCGGGCGTACGCCGCCGGGCCGGCCCGCGACCACGCGCGCGGCCTCGTCCTCGTGGTCGGCGAACCGGTACAGCGCCAGGTCCTCCTTGGCCGGGAAGTACCGGAAGAGGGTCGGCTTGGAGATCTCGACCGCGGCGGCGACCTCCGCGACCGAGACCCGGTCGAAGCCCTTCGCGAGGAAGAGCGCGATCGCGGCCTCCGAGATGTCCTGGTAGCGGCGCTGTCTCTTGCGCTCGCGCAGGCCCGCCTCGGCAGGGGAGGAGAAGCGGTGGGCCGGGTCGGGGTCGAGGACCTCGTTGTCGTCGTCGCCGTTCATGACGGTGAAGCCTACGCAGCGCCCGGCGCCGGGAAGGCGGGGCGTACGGCCCGGTGCGCGCGTCCCCCGCCCCACCCGCTCACCCTCTTCGCCGGATCAGCGCCTCCACCCCGTCCAGGAGGCAGTTCAGGCCGAAGGTGAACTCGCGGTCCGACTCCTCCTCCCCGCCGGATCCGGCCTCGCCGAGCCCTCCCTCGGCCATCAGGCGGGCAACCGACGGATAGCGCGCCGGGTCGGCCAGCCGGCGGAGGGTGTTCTCGTACCCCTCCATCACCTGCCGGGGCGTGGCGCCGCTCGCCTCGACCGCCGCGTCCAGGTCCGCCATCAGCAGCGCCTCGTTCCGTACGTAGCCGCTGACCAGCAGGATCACCGAGAGCCTGGCGCCGTCGTCCAGATCCGTGCCGTCCAGTGCCACCATCCCCCGCTCCCACCACGCCACCATGTTCGGCGTGCTGGGCGGGCCCGCGACCGGGAGGCGCAGGGACCACAGGTTCCGGTGGAACGCCGCCCGCTGGGCCCGCGCCCAGAGCGTCAGCGCCTCGCGCCAGCCGACGTCCGGGTCCGGCGGTGGGGGCGGCGCACCGAGCGCCACTTCCATCATGAGGATGTAGAGCTCGTTCTTGGCGGCGACGTACCGGTACAGCGACATCGTGGAGACGCCGAGCTCCTTGGCGACCCGCCCCATCGAGACCGCGGCCAACCCTTCCGCCGCCGCGAGGCCGACCGCCGCGTCGACGATGCGCGCCAGGGTGAGGCCGGGCTTCGGCCCCTTGGACGGGCGGTCGCGCAGCCCCCATGCCGCCTCGACGCTGGCGGGAAGCCCGGGAGATGCGGGAGATCCGGGAGATCCGGAAGACCCGGAAGGCCCGGAAGGCCCTGGGGCTACCGGCGGTCCCGGAGATCCCGGAGTTACCGGCGCTTCCGGAGATCCCGGACGCCCCGGAGCCACCGGAGATTCCGGATGCCCCGTACCGCCGCCCCCGGCCGCGCTGTTCGCGTTGCCCGTCATCGCCGCACCTCTCTTCTGCCGCTCCCCGCCGCTCCCTGCCGCTTGACGCCCATCCTAGTAATGCGTAACCCTTACACAGTAGCGCGTACGCCATACGCATAAGAGACCCGAAGGGGGAAGGATCTTGCGTTCACAACCGGCCGTCGAAGCCACCGGCCTGGAAAAGTCCTACAAAGGCAAGGGGAAGGGGAAAGCGCCTCTTCACGTCCTCCGCGGTATCGACCTCCGTGTCGAGCCCGGCACCGTCTTCGCCCTCCTCGGGCCCAACGGCGCCGGCAAGACCACCGCCGTACGGATCCTCACCACCCTCACCACTCCCGACCGCGGCACCGCCCGTGTCGCCGGGTACGACGTCGTCGCCGACCGGCGCCGCGTGCGCGGGGCCATCAGCCTGACCGGGCAGTTCGCCGCCGTCGACGAGAAGCAGACCGGCGCCGAGAACCTCCGCATGATGGCCCGCCTCGGCGGACTCCCCCGGGACGCCGCCCGGCGCCGGGCGGCGGAACTCCTCGACCGGTTCGGGCTCGCCGACTCCGGCCACCGCCTCGCCGCCACGTACTCCGGCGGCATGCGGCGCAGGCTCGACCTCGCCGCCGGGCTGGTCGGCACCCCCGGGGTCGTCTTCCTCGACGAGCCGACGACCGGCCTCGACCCGCGCAGCCGCCAGGAGCTGTGGCAGGTCGTACGGGAGCTCGCCGCGCAGGGCTCCACCGTCTTCCTCACCACCCAGTACCTGGAGGAGGCCGACCGGCTCGCGGACCGGATCGCGGTCATGGACCGGGGCCTGATCGCCGCCGAGGGCACCGTGGACGAGCTGAAGGGCCTGGTCTCCGGCCACCGGCTCGACCTCGTACTCACCAGCCCCGACGCCTATCTGCGCCTCGCGGACCGGGCCGTGCACCACGCCCCCGAGTCACTCACCCTCGGCCTGCCGACCGACGGCAGCGCCGCCCAGGTGCGCGCCCTGCTGGACGAGATCGACCCGGACGGTACGGACGTGGCACGTTTCGCCGTGCACAGCACCACCCTCGACGACGTGTTCCTGACCCTCACCCGCTCGACCGCCCACTCCGACCCTCACCCGAAGGAGTCCGCACGTGTCTGACGCCCTGACGCACTCCGTCACCATGGCCGGGCGCGGCCTGCGCCTCAGCCGGCGCAACACGGACGCCGTCATCACCGCGATGATGCTGCCGGTGATGCTGATGCTCGTCTTCGTCTACCTCTTCGGCGGCGCCATCGACACCGGTACGGAGTACGTCACGTACGTCGTCCCCGGCGTCCTGATCCTCTGCGCGGGCTCCGGTTCGGCCGGCACCGCCGTCAGCGTCAGCGAGGACATGAAGGGCGGCATCATCGACCGCTTCCGCTCCCTCGACGTCGGCGGCGCGTCGATCCTCGCCGGGCATGTCGCGGCGAGCGTCGTCCGTAACCTCGTCTCGACCGCGCTCGTCCTCGGAGTCGCCCTGCTGATCGGCTTCCGCCCCTCGGCGGAGCCGGCCGCCGCGCTCGCCGCGGCGGGCATCCTGATCGTCTTCATCACGGCGATGTCGTGGCTCTCGGCGGCGGTGGGACTGCTCGCCAAGTCCCCCGAGGCGGCGTCCGGGTTCACCTTCTTCGCGCTGTTCCTGCCCTACCCAGCAGTGCCTTCGTGCCCATCGAGACGATGCCGTCCTGGCTGCACGGCTTCGCGGACCACCAGCCGGTCACGCCGGTGATCGAGTCGCTGCGCGGCCTGCTGCTGGGGCTGCCGGTGGGCACGGCGCCGTGGACCGCGCTGGCCTGGAGCGCGGGGATCCTGGCCGTCGCGCTGGGGCTGTCGGGCGTGCTGTTCCGGGCGCGGACCTCGTGAGGGCGTCCCCTCCCTGTCCCTACCGACCCGCCTCGCTCGCGTCCTCGCCCTGGGTCGCTTCGTGGCCCCCGGTCCCGGCCTCGGCCTCGCGCGTCGTACGGAACCAGTTCCGGTAGGCGGTCATCACCTGCCGTACCGTCGGCGCCGCGTCCGCCCCGTACAACTCGCGCTCCGCCGCAGCCAGTACGCGCTGGATCCGCCACGCCACCCGGGGCAGCACCCGCCAGTTCGACTCCGCGTCGGGGCCGAGCAGCAGCGCCGTACGGATGATGTCGGTGAAGACGGACTGCACCCGCTTGTACGCGAGGAGCAGCGGCAGGTCCTCCTCCCAGCCGTACGAGCTGCCGGCGCGCGCCTCCTCCACCGCCGCCACCCACAGCTCCTTGACGCGCGCCTCCTCCTGCCTCGGATAGCCCATCAGGTGGAGGTGGGTCGCCAGGTCGTAGAGCGGATCGCCGATCATGGCGAGTTCCCAGTCGATGACCCAGAGGTCACCGCCCCGGTCGACGATCAGGTTCTTCCGGTGCAGATCGCAGTGGAGGAGCGCGAAGGGGCGCGAGCGCAGCTCCACGGTCCGCTTCCGCAGCCGGCCGAGGGCGTCGGCACCGACGCCGAGTTCCGCGAAGAGCGTCCGGTAGGGCTCGCCGTGGCCCAGGTGGACCTGCTCCTCGGTGAACCGGATCAGCCGGTCCAGGAACGCCGCCGAGTCCCCCTCGGCCGTCCAGTCGTCCGGGGCGCAGATCCGCGTGACCTTGTGCTCCGCCAGTTCCTTCGGGTCGATCGAGACCAGCTGGTGGAAGAACTCCCGGAGTTGGGCGGCATGGCGCCGGGAGAGCCCACGGCCGGAGACCTGGTGCCCCGGCACCTGTCGGGCGTCGAGGGTCCGGCCCTCGATGAAGCCCTGGAGGTACACGCCGTCGTCCACCCTGATGATCTCCGGGATGCGTGCCACCCGGCCCTGGAGCGCGGTGAGCAACAGGTCCTCGGAGGCGAAGCAGCGCCGGTCGAACCAGAGCAGCCCGGGGCGGGGCGCACGGAGCTTGGCGCGCTCGAAGCGGGCGCTGAGCTCGTTCGTGGCGGGCAGCGGAAAGGCGTACGTCTCGTGGTGGTAGCCGTTCAGGGGGCCGGTGACCCCCTGGCCGTCGCGGCTCAGCTCACCCGCTCGCCTGCGCATGTCGGATCCCGTGGCGGATGCCCTGCGGGATGCCCTGCCGACTGTCATTGCCCTGTGCACTGTGCCTTATGCCCTCGGTACGGGTGATGCCTCTGAAGTACGTGGCTGTGTGGTGTGTGGCGAATGTGGTGAAGGTGGTGTGTCCGGCATGCGTGGAGCTGTCTTGCGGAAGTTACCTCTCCGGTGGCCGCCGTGAGGGCAAGTCGGCGCCTTCTTCACCAACTCGGATCAGCGGTCGCCCGCCACCGATGTCCGCCCGCCGACGCCCGCCCACCGACGAGGTCGCGCAGCGACTATGACATCAAAGGTGGCGGGTCTGGTGGACTTGGCGGACTTTGGCTGCCAACTTCGTCAAGTTGTCCGGAAGTTCGTCCATCACCACCCGCGCCCCCGCCCCGTACAGCACGTCGCTCTTCGTCTCCCTCGTCGCGTACCCGAGGAAACGGACGCCGAGCTGCTGCGCCGCGCGGAGGTCGGCCTCCGCGTCACCGATCATCACCGACTCGCCCGCGGGTACGCCCGTCCACTTGAGCGCGCGTTCCAGGCAGTCCGGATGCGGCTTGAGCAGCCTCGGGTCGTGCCGGCGTCCGTAGACGTGGCCGCCGAAGCACCGGGTGAGGCCGGTCCGTTCGAGGTAGCGCCGCACAGCCCTCGGCGAGTTGTTCGTGGTGATCGCCAGGGCCACCCCGGCGTCACTCAGCGCCCGTATCAGCTCCGCCGCGTTCCTGGTCGGTACGGCCGACTCGGTCGCCCGTATCTCCTCCTCCGTCAGCCACGCCTCCAGCTCCGCCACCCGCGCGCCGCCCGGGGCCAGCTCTCCCACCCCGCGCAGAACGGCCTGCGGGTCGGTGACCGGGGCGCCGTCCGCCGTCCCCACCACGCGCCGGACCTCCTCGGGGAGCGCCGCGAGCAGGCGGGCGGCCACGCCGGGCGCCGGGTGGTTGCGGAAGAGCGCGCAGACGGGGCCGTCGAAGTCGAAGAGCACGCAGCGCACCGGCGCCGGGGCCAGGGACGGAGCCGGGGCCGAGGCAGGCGCACCGAGCCGGCCCGCCCCGCCGGTCGCGCGGGAGCCGGCCGCGCAGGAGTCGGCCGCGTACGAGTCGGTCACGTCGCTCCGTTCTTCGGGTTTTCGGGCCTTCAGGGCTTCAGGCCTTCGGACCTTCAGGCCTTCGGACGGTCCGCGGACCGTCCGCCCCACATCCTGCCCCGAACCACACCCGTACGACACGGGGTCATCCCAGCGCGAGGTCCGTCGCGATCGTCTCCCAGAGCGCGTCGAACCAGGCCCCCGACTCCGCCACGAACGCGTTGTCGCGCTGCGCCCGCAGCTCCCCCGACCCGAAGGAGAACAGCGGCGACCGGTCCCCGAGCGCGTCGTACATCTCGACGGACGTCCGGTGGATCTCCGTCTCGCGCACGGTGACCTTGTAGTACGCGAACAGCGCCTCGCTGCCGTTGAGCACGTACAGCTTCACCGGCGGTGTGAAGGGCAGCGCCTTGAACCGTACGTCGACGTCGATGCCCGCCGAGCGCATCCCCATCAGATGGTCTCTCAGGACCGTGCCGTGCGCGTTGCGCTGCTGGAGCCAGCGCTGGTGGACGAGGTCGCTCTCGTCCGGGTGCGTGTCGGTGGCGGCGACGGAACGCGGGAACGCCAGGTCGATGTCGCGGTTGGGCAGCAGCACCCGGACCGTCACCGTGGCGGGCAGCGCGCCCGCACCCGGCGCCCCGGCGCCGGCGCC
Organism: Streptomyces sp. NPDC059255; assembly: GCF_042752355.1. Lineage (NCBI taxonomy): Bacteria > Bacillati > Actinomycetota > Actinomycetes > Kitasatosporales > Streptomycetaceae > Streptomyces > Streptomyces sp. NPDC059255. The sequence continues at coordinate 68,788 of NZ_JBHYZP010000040.1, read as the reverse complement.
GCCCCCGCCCCCGGCCTCCGCCGACAGTGCCGCCCGGTCCCGGACGCGCAGACGCTGCTCGCCCAGGGCCGCGCTCAGCGACTCCGCCGTCAGACAGAGGGCGTCTATCCGTACGTGCTCGGCCTCGAACGCGGCCATGATGCGCGGGCGCAGCGCGACCATCGTCTCCTGCGGCGTCTCGTCCGCGCCCGCCCCCGCCCTCCGCCGGGCGGCGGCCCGTTCGGCGGCGGCCCGCTCAGTGGCGGCGCGGTCGGCGATACGGGGCGGGGCGCCGCGCGTGACCTCGGTGAGCAGCCCGTCCTCCTGGAGGCGCCGCAGGGCCTGCCGGATCACCCCGCGCTGCACGCCGAACTCGGCCACCAGGTTCTTCTGCGTGGGCAGGGCCTGACCCGCTCCGAGGTCACCCGATTCGATACGGGCACGCAAGGCCTCCGCCACATCCTCCGGCGTGGGCTTTCCGGTGCCGTTCACAGCAGCCTGTTCAGAGGTCACGACCCTACGTTACAACTTCCTGCCATCTCCCGGCAGTTGTAACAGTGAACTTGTTTACGGATCGCAACTTGGCGGGACAACTTCATTAGTTGGCGTCGAGTTGGCAGCCAACTCGACTCCTGCTCGCCCCACCCGCCGTAAAGGAGTGACCGCCATGCCTGTGTCCGCGCTCCTCACCACAGCCTTCGGCATCGGGCTCGACCAGCTCGTGCACTGGCGCTTCGGCACCGCGGGGACCGTCGCGCTTCTCCTGCTCACCTTCGGCGTCAAGGCCAGGAACGCCACCTGCGCGGGAATCGGCGCCGCGGTCCTGGCCCTCCTCGTCACCCAGCTCGGCCACGGCTGACCCCGTACGGGCCAACCGCCCCTTCCACGGACCGACGACCGGCCCCCGTACGGATCAGAATCAGAAGACGTCCGGGCACCAGGGCCGCCGCCCCGTACGGAACAGCGTCTCCGCCACCGCCGCCGCCCCCGGCCGCTCCTCCGTCACCGTCCCGAGCGCCGCGAGCCGCAGCGCCGACTCGTCGCCCAGGTACAGCGCGCCCAGCTCCCGCACGTCCAGGGACAGTCCGGCCGCCTCCGTCGTGGGCGCGCAGCTCGCGCCCTCCGGCGAGGCGTCCAGCCGGAAACGGCCGCCCGCCAGACCCGCCGCGTCGTGGATCTCCAGCACCAGCGTGCCGGGAACGGCGTACGTACGCGCCTCCAGGGCCCGTACGGCGTCGAGGATCCGCACCCACAGGTAGTCCGCCTGCGTCACGACGCGCGCCGCGCGCGGGTCCGGCAGGAAGTGCGGCAGCAGGTCGTCCGGCGCGCGGTGGCCCGTCCGTACCGTCGTGATCCAGTCGACCGAGCAGACGAACCGCCACAGCGCGCGCTCGGCCGCCGGGGTCAGCGCGATCAGGTCCCGTACGGACGCGGTGTTCAGCGGCTGCTTGGCGTCGCCCCAGTTGTCGTCGGACGCGTACGTGGCCAGGCCCTCCACCTCGCCCGACGCCGAGCGGTACACCGCGTGGTAGGGCTCCACCCAGGCGGGTCCGGGTCCGTCGGGCGCCTGCCCGGTCTGCCTGAGCCACCAGCGCTCGTCCCGGCCGACCGCGCCCGGCTGCCGTGCCCGGAAGCGCTCGTGCAGCTCGGGGCCGAGCTTCCGTACGTCCGCGCCCTCGACCAGGTCGATCCGGCCGCCGCCGTCCTCGGCGCCGGGGCCCGCCCAGCGCGGATCGAGCCCCGAGCGCGCCACGTCGACCGCCCACTCCGTGATCGACGCGGCGGGCCCGAAGCCGTACCGCCCGTAGATCGGGTACTCGGCGGCGATGAGCGTGGCGAGGGTGTCCCCGCGCTCCTTCGCCTGCGCCAGATCGGCGCCCATCATCCGGCCGAGCAGCCCGCGCCTGCGGTGGGTCGGCGAGACGGTGACGTTCGAGACCGCGTCGGCGGACAGCACCGCGCCGCCGGGCACCGTCAGCTCCTGGGCGAAGGAACGGAAGGTCCCGACGCACCGCCCGTCCTCGAACGCGCCGCGCGTACGCGTGAGGTCCGCGCCCCCGCGCCGCCACGCCACCATCTCCTCCGAGTCGCCCGGCGGACGCAGGAAACCGGTGTTCAGGGCGCGATTCCAGTCGGGGAACCCGGCTTCGGTGACGGTACGGACCTCAAGGCTCATGGTCGGCACGGTATGCGCGGTCTCCCGGCGACGCACCCGGTTTTCCACCCGTACGATTCGTCGTCCGCCCGGACCGTACGCCTCGGAAGGGTCCGCCCGTACCGTCCGCCTCGGAGCACGACGGGCGTACCGTCCGCCTCGGAGCACGACGGGCGTACCGTCCCCCTCAGAACGCCGCCCGTACCGCCCCGACCTCCGCGCCCCCGCCCAGCAGCGGCGCCCGGCCGATCCGGCCCAGCACCTCCGCCTCGACGCCCAGGAGCTGGAGCGCCCGTGCCAGCACCGGGCCCAGCGCCCGCGCCCCGCCGTCGTCGATCTTGAACGCGAGCGCGCGGCCGTCCGCCAGCGCCACCGCCTGGACCGCCTCCGCGCCCATCTTGGAGAGCGTCCCCGGCACCTCCCGCATCAGCCAGGTGTCGGAGCGCCGCGTGCCCGCCACGTACTCGGGGTGCGCCCGCATCGCCTCCGCGACGCGCCCCTCGGCCGTCGTCGGCGCCGCGAGGACGAAGTGCCGGAAGGCGCGGGCGAGTCCGGTGAGGCCGAGGGCCATCAGCGGGGCGCCGCAGCCGTCCGTACCGACCGTGGCGACGTGTTCCCCGGCCGCCTCCTCGATCACCGTGAGCACGAGTTGCTGCAACGGGTGGGCGGGGTCGAGGTAGTTCTCCGTCGGCCAGCCGTTGAGCGCGCAGACGGCGAGCATGGCCGTGTGCTTGCCCGAGCAGTTCATCGTGATCCGCTCGCGCACCCCGCCCGCGGCGAGGTACGACTCCGCCTCCACCGGATCGAGCGGCAGGTCCGGCGGGGTCTGGAGGTCGTCGGGGGTCAGCCCGTACTCGGCGAGCATCGTCCGTACGAGGTCGAGGTGGAAGCCCTCGCCGGAGTGGCTCGCGGCGGCCAGCGCCAGCCGCTCCCCGGAGAGTTCGAGTCCGGCCCGCAGCACGGCCGCCGCCTGCATCGGCTTGTTGCTGGAGCGCGGGAAGACCGGCGCGTCCGGATCACCCAGCTCCAGCTCGACCGTACCGTCGGCCGCGAGCAGCACCAGCGCGCCGCGGTGCCGTCCCTCGACGAAGCCGGACCGTACGACCTCGGCGAGTACCGGCGACGCCGCGTCCCGGGATATGCCGGGGCCCGTACCGGTGCCGGGGCCCGTGCCCGTCCCGGTGCCGGGACCGGTGCCACGGGACGTACCGGCCGCGGTGGACGTGCTGCTGGGCGTGGTGGAGGTCATCCTCGGCCTTCCGGAGGGACGGGACGGACCCCGCCCACGCGCGGACGGATCGGCGCCGGCGTGAGCAGGCCGCCTACATGAGCAGGTCGTCTACTTGTGCTTCGCCTTCACGGTACCTGCGCGCGATCTCCGCGCTGCAATCGTCCGCCGTCCGCTGGAGCTGGTGACGGCGGCGCGAGAGCTGACGCTCGTTGCGCACCAGCCGCCTCATCGCCGAGTGCAACTCCTCGTCCGTACGCGCCTCCAGATCCGACAGCTCCACCTCCGCCAGCGTCTCCGCGGCCAGCGCCCGGTACTCCGCGCTGCGCGGCGTGGAGAGCGTGACGTGCCGGGCGGAGCTGCGGTGCCGCGACGGGGCGTCGGTGAGGATCTCGGAGAGCCGGTCGAGCAACGGGGTCTCCGGGGCCGTACGGCGCGCCAACTCGGCCCGCAGGATGTCGATACGGCCCTGCAGCAGCCGCCGCAGATAGCTGAGGTCCCCCTCGTCCCGGTGCGAGTCCCGGCGCAGCGCGCGCAGTTCGGGCAGGAGCAGGACGCTGAAGTCGTACGGTCGCGGCGCGGGCAGCGCCGCCGTCCCCTCCCCGCCTCCCGGAGCCCCGCCCCCCACGCGTCCCCCGGGTCCGCCGCCCACGGGGCCACCGCTGCCGACCCCGCTGGTCGTACGGGTCGCCGGCGCGGGGCCGGGCGGCCTCGACCGCTGCTTCGGCTGTCCGGCGCCGGATGTGCTCGATGTGCTCATCGCGCGTACTTCCCCTCACTCCACTGGGGAGACCCGTCCCGCACACCGTTGGGGACCCCCATCCCTCGACGGGTGCCTGCCGCGCACCGCCTCTGTGCATCGTGCCACTCCCGGCACCGCGCAGGGGGGCGCTCCGCACCCGTTCGGCCCCGATAGGTTGGTCCGTATGCGAGCAGTGGTACAGAGGGTCGACGGCGCGAGTGTCGTCGCCGTGACCGGGTCCGGGACGGAAACCGTCGGCGAGATCGTCGGCGAAGGGCTGTGTGTGCTGGTGGGAGTCACCCACGAGGACACGGTGGAGCAGGCGCGGCGGCTCGCCGACAAGCTCTGGTCGATACGGATGCTGGAGGGCGAGAAGTCCTGTTCGGAGGCGAACGCCCCGCTCCTGGTGATTTCGCAGTTCACTCTCTACGGGGACGCCCGGAAGGGCCGCCGCCCCACCTGGAACGCCGCGGCGCCGGGTCCGGTGGCCGAACCGCTGGTCGACGCGGTGGTCGCGCGGCTGCGGGAGCTGGGGGCGAAGGTGGAGACGGGCCGGTTCGGAGCGGAGATGCGCGTCTCGCTCACGAATCACGGCCCGTTCACGGTGCTGCTGGACTTCTAGGGCCTCGCGTACCGGCCCGGCGGTACGGGAGGCCAACCGCCCCGGAGGTCAGGGCCGTACCGCCCCGACGGTTAGGGCCTCGCGTACCGCCCCGGCGGCTTTCCCGTACCGCCCCGGGGGCCTACGGCTCGACCACGACCTCCTGTGCCGCCGCCGTGTCCCCCGCCAGCAGCGGCGCGTCCACCGGCACATTGCGCTTGACCAGCGCCAGCGCGATCGGCCCCAGCTCGTGGTGGCGGGCCGAGGTGGTGACGAAGCCGAGCTGCCGCCCCTCGGCACCGTCCGCCGCGAGCCGCACCGGCGTGCCGTGCCCCGGGAGGTGGACATCGCTGCCGTCGAGGTGCAGGAAGACCAGCCGGCGCGGCGGCTTCCCCAGGTTCTGGACGCGCGCCACGGTCTCCTGGCCCCGGTAGCACCCCTTGTCGAGGTGGACCGCGCCGCCGATCCACCCCACCTCGTGCGGGATGGTCCGGTGGTCGGTCTCGAAGCCGAGCCGCGGCCGGTGCGCCTCGACGCGGAGCGCCTCGTACGCGAGGATCCCCGCCGGCGGACCGTGCTGCTCCGCGTACGCCGTCAGCCCGTCGCGCGGCAGGAAGAGATCACGGCCGTACGGGGTCTCCCGTACGACGGCGCCCTCCGGTGGAGCGGCGATGGAGCCGGCCGGGAGGTGCACCACCGCGAAGTCGTCGGTACGGTCCGCGACCTCGACCCGGTAGAAGAACTTCATCGACTCCAGGTAGTCCACCAGGGCTTCCCGCGTCCCCGGCTCCACGTGCGCCCAGACCGTCGCGCCGTCGTCCACGAGGTACAGGGCGTGCTCGACATGGCCGTGCGCGGAGAGGATCAGCGCCTCGGTGGCCCGGCCCACGGGCAGCTCCGTGACGTGCTGGGTGAGCAGCAGGTGCAGCCAGCTCAGCCGGTCGTCGCCGGTGACGGTGACGACGCCGCGGTGGGAGAGGTCGACGAAGCCGGTGCCGTCGGCGAGGGCGCGTTGTTCCCGGAACAGGTCGCCGTAGTGCGCGGCGACGCCTTCGTCCTGGCCTTCGGCCGCGACGGCTCCGGGCAGGGTGAGGAGAGGGCTGGTGGTCGAGTGTCGCTGCATAGTCATGAAGCCTACGACTCACCCGGGCGGCGCCGGCTCACCCGGCGGCGTCACCGTCCGCGGCACGGGCCGTGCACTCCCGGCAGCGGCCGAAGATCGCGAAGTGCTTCATGTCCGTGGTGAAGCCGAAGTCGCGGCGCAGCTTGGCCGTGAACTCGGCGGCGACCTCGGTGTCCGCCTCGATCACCTCCGTGCAGTCCCGGCAGACCAGGTGTATGTGGTGGTGCCGGTCGGCCAGGTGGTACGTCGGAGCGCCGTGCCCGAGGTGGGCGTGCGAGACGAGGCCCAGCTCCTCCAGCAGCTCCAGCGTCCGGTAGACCGTGGAGATGTTCACCCCGGAGGCGGTTCTGCGGACCTCGCAGAGGATGTCGTCCGGCGTCGCGTGTTCGAGGGAGTCGACGGCTTCGAGGACAAGCTGGCGCTGAGGGGTCAGCCGGTAGCCGCGCTGCCGCAGATCGCTCTTCCAGTCGGTGCTCACCACGCCCCCCAGTGTAGGCAGGCGTGGCGGCGGCCCGGACGCGACTTATTACGGCGGCTCTTCTGCGGCGGACCACTTGACGCGGCCCACCCGTGCCGGACCACCTGGGGCGGACTGCTTGTCGCGAACTACTTGCTGCGGACTACTTGTCGCGGACTACTTGAAGAAGGCGATGCCGTCGTCCGGGAGGTCACCGAGGTCCTTGGCCCACTCGGCGACCTGCTCGGGGCTGACGGTCTTCTTCAGGTGCGCCGACATGTACGGGCGCAGCGGCACCTCCGGGGTGGACTTCTCGCCCACCCACATCAGGTCGCCCTTGACGTACCCGTAGAGCCGCTTGCCCCCGCTGTAAGGACCGGAGGCCGCCGTGCGGGCCACCGCGTCGGTCACCAGGTCGATCTGCGGCTTCTGGTCCCCCAGCTCGCCGTACCAGACCTCGACGACGCCCTGGTCCCGCACCATGACGACCTCGACCTTGCGGTCCTTGTCGATGCGCCAGAAGCCGGACTCGGACTCGATCGGCCTGACCTTCTTGCCCTCGGCGTCGAGCGCCCAGGTGTGCGACACGTACTCGATGAAGTCCCGGCCGTCGTGGCTGAAGGAGACTTCCTGCCCGAAGTTGGCCTTCTCCTCACCGGGGAAGTCGAAGACGCCGACGCCTTCCCAGTCGCCGAGGAGGAAGACGAGCGGAACGAGGTCCGGGTGCAGGTCGGAAGGGATCTCGATCATCAGCGCTGGCCCTGGTAGAGCTTCTTCACGGCCAGACCGGTGAAGGCGAGCACGCCGACACAGACAAGGACCAGCAGGGCGGTGAAGAAAGCCTCAAGCACGGGGTGCTCCTCGGATGAACGATATGACGCGGTACGGGCCGGGCCCCAGCCTAGTGGGTGGGGCGCCGGCCCTCTCGACGAGGTGCGCCGACGGGCGTAAGGGCCGCCCGCCGGCCGCGTACCCAGCCGCGTACCCGGCCGGGCTCAGCCGAGGAGCTGGCCCTGGAGCACCACTGTCTGATGGAAGGGAACGCGGGCGGCGCCACCCTTCTTCTCGTGGACGATCAGCGCGACGGTGTCACCCCCGGTGACATACGCGTGCCGGGCCTGCGTCGCGCCGTACGGCTCCGGCTCGACGTACACATCGGTACTCACGAACATCTCGGAGCCGGGCGCCGCGTCCGGCCACGACGCGTCCGGTTCCGCGCCGGGTGCGGCCGCCAACGATTTGCCCACGCCGCTCCCGAGCACCGAGTCGTGCTTGAAGCCGGCCGCGAGACCGGACGACGGGAACCGCAGGAGGTAGACCCTGGAGACCGTGCCGTCCGGCATGGTCCAGCCCCGGGCGGCGACGTGCCGTACGGCGTAGTCGTCCAGCAGCACCGAGAGTGCGGCGCGCTGGTCGGGGGCGTACTCGGACACGTACCGCTCCGTGCTCACCCAGCCGCCGGTCAGCTCCTTGTCCGGCGTGGCACCGGCAGGGGCCCGGAGCAGCAGCGCCCGGAGATCGGCGTGGTGGATCTCTCCGGCGTTCTCCGGGTTGAAGGGACGCGGAGTACCGACCGGCAGGGCGGGCAGCGAGAGCTCCGGGTAGTCCCAGCGTCCGTCGCCGCGTGTCGAGAGCCCTGGGAGGTCGGTGCGCTCCATCCCGCTGAGGCCGTACGCCACACCGGTGCCGAGCCCGGCGAAAACGGCCCCGGCGAGGGCCCAACGGGCGACCGCGCGCAGCAGGCGACGGGGCGGGCGGGGAGCCGGAACGGGGGCGGAGGCCGGGGAGGACTCGTCCGCCGCCGGGGAGGCGGTCTGCTCGCTCATACGGACTCCCCCGGGGAGGCGAGGTGGTCGAGCTGATCCTTCACCAGTTCGGTGAGGGTGAACCGGTTGAGCGGCTTCATGCCCTCCGCGGCCACGGTGACGGCGGTCCCGCCCTCATACGCCACGCAGGTCACCGACTCGATACCGTCCACGTCGCTCCCGGGCTCCAGGAAGCATGCGGAGTGCTTGCTGCCCTCTATCACCGGCCCCTTGCTCGCTCCGGGCCGCTGGGACGCCACCTCGTACCAGGACCGCGCGGTCGCGCGGTCCTTGAAAGCGACGAGGGACACGTCGGCGGTGAGGGAACCCTGCCCGTTCCCACCCTTCAAGCGGTACGAGCGGAGCGCAAGCCCTTCGATCCCCATCCTGTCGATCTCCTTGTACACCTCCTGGCGTACGGCGGCGGAGTAATCGGCGCCGACGGCCTTCACCAGCTCGATCGCCTTCTTGCCGGTCAGCTCGGTGTCGTTGCCGTATTCGCCGATGTCGGGTCCGAGCAGGTAGCCCGGCGGCACCGGCAGCAGCTTCCTGGTCAGGTCGGTGTCGGCGCGGCCTCTGCCGATGTCCCCGGCCGGGTCCTTGGGCGGCTTGGCCCGGCTCTCCGCCCAGACCGTGGTGGGAGCGCTCCGGTCCGCTCCGTCGACGACGGCTCCGACGAACACGGACCCGCCGACGAGGGCACCGGCGACGAGGAGCGCGGGCAGCGCGGTCCCGAGGAACCGGTGGGTGCGGTGGTCGTTCACAGGCGCTCCAACTGGCGCTCGATCAGTGTCCGGATGTCCTTCTTGCTGATCGGCTCACTGTCGAAAAGGTTGATCTTGATGAGCACATCGCCCCGATGGGCGGCGGCGTACGCCCGGAACCGCGGACGATCGACCGCGGAACCGGCGTCGTAGACGTAGTAGCGGCCCTTGGCCGTGCCCTTGACGGGATCGCCGGCGTTACCGGATCGCGTGATCATTCCCAGGGGCAGCATGTCCAGGTCGGCCGGACCCTGCGCGTTGATGCTCGGACGGTACTGGACCAGGACGAGGTTTCCCTGCCGGCCGCCGCTCTCTTCCCAGGCCCTGCCCGCGATCCGGCGGGTGCCGTTCTCCAGCATCGAGGAGAACGAATAGCCGCCGCCGTCGAAGTAGTGGGCGTAGGCCCTCAACGGTACCCAGCCGTTGTCGAGCCAGGGTGCCGCGATCTCCCGCGCCCCGGCGGGCCCGCCGATCAGCAGCTCACGCAGATCGCCGTCCGTCCTGACCTGGTGGTCCTCCTCGGCGGTGAGCGGCTCCGCCTCCTCCCCCGCCGGCAGGGGTTTCGCCGGATACCCGAGCCCCTGCTGGGCGAGCGGCGGCAGGGGCGTCGGCGGGCGGTCGGCCTGGATCGCGTACCCCGTGGCCGTGCCGCCGACGATGCCGAGCACGGCCGCCACGGCGATCAGCAGTGCCGTACGGCCGCGTCTTCGGGCCGGTAAGGCCGCCGGAGGCGGCGGCTGTGTCTCCGAAGCATCGGTCGGCTCCGGAGCTTGCTGAGCTTCCAAAAGAGTCCCCCCACGAGACCTGAGGCGCGGGTTCCGTTACCCGCGCACAGATCCGACCCGCCAGGCCGCGGGGAGGTTGTAGGGCGGCGGATTACGATTCGGCACATGCAATCCGCGCAGAACGCCAAGAAGCTCGTGATCAAAGTGACCGCCGGGGCCGACGCCCCCGAGCGCTGCTCCCAGGCCTTCACGGTGGCCGCGGTCGCCGTGGCGAGCGGGGTGGAGGTGTCGCTGTGGCTGACCGGCGAATCGGCGTGGTTCGCGCTGCCGGGACGGGCCGCCGAGTTCGAACTGCCGCACTCCGCGCCGCTTCCCGAGCTGATCGAGTCGATCCAGGCGGCGGGCCGGATCACGCTGTGCACGCAGTGCGCGGCCCGGCGGGACATCACGGAGCAGGACGTGCTGGACGGGGTACGGATCGCGGGCGCGCAGGTCTTCGTCAGCGAGATCATGGCGGACGGCGTCCAGGCACTCGTCTACTGACGGCCGCGCCTCAGTCGTACCGGCGGCCGCGCCTCAGTCGTACCGGCGGCCGCGCCTCAGTCGTACCGGCGGCCGTGCCTCAGTCGCCCTCGGGCCGGGCCAGGGCGGTCAGTCCCGGAACGACGAGGGTGAGCCAGCGGGCACGGGCGGCGGGGGGCCGGTCGGTGGGGGCGGTGGAGAACAGCAGGTAGATGTCGTCGACGGTGACGTCGGGATGGATGTCGCCGTCGGCCTGACCGGCGCGGATGAGAGCGGCGACAGCCGCCCCCGCGCGGTCCTCGTCGGCCCGGTCGCCCGGCTCGGCGCCCAGGGTCTGGGCGGCGGCCTTGACGGCGCGGTCGGTCACGGACACCTCGACGACGCGGCCGAGGAACGCGGCCAGCTCGTCCACGGCGCGCGCGCCGGCGCCGACGCGCGCGAGCGCGGCATGGGCGTCCTCGGCGACATGGGTGACGTACTCGGCGACGACGGCCGCGACCAGTTCCGTCTTGGTGGGGAAGTGCCGGTACAAGGTCCCCACGGCCACGCCCGCCGCGGCGGCGATCTCGTCCATCCCGACCTCGGGCCCATGCAGGGTGATCTGCTCCCCGCCCGCAGCGAGGATCTTCTTGCGGTTGCGGACCGCGTCGGCGCGCGGCGCCCTGGCCTGGGTCACGGGATTCGCCTGCCCTTCTCTTCGCATCCAGCACGTGCATCTTCGCATCCAGCACTTGCACCAAAGTGAACCAAGGTTCAGGATAGAGAGTGAACCGAAGTTCATCTTACGTGTGAGGACACACCATGCCCACCAAGACCGCCCTCGTCACCGGTGCCTCCTCCGGCATCGGCGAGGCCACCGCCCTCAAGCTGCACGAACTCGGCTACACCGTCTACGGGGCCGCCCGCCGCACCGACCGGCTCCAGAAGCTCGCCGACCGCGGCATCCGCCCCCTGGCGATGGACGTCACCGACGACGCGTCCATGCGAGGCGGCGTCGACCGCATCATGGCCGAGACGGGCCGCGTCGACGTCCTGGTCAACAACGCCGGTTACGGCTCCTACGGCGCCCTCGAAGACGTCCCCTTGGACGAGGCGCGCCGCCAGTTCGAGGTCAACGTTTTCGGCGCCCTGCGCCTGGCCCAGCTCGTGCTGCCCCACATGCGCGCCCAGCACTCCGGCACCGTCGTCAACATCACCTCCATGGGCGGCAAGATCTACACCCCCCTCGGCGGCTGGTACCACGGCACCAAGTTCGCCCTCGAAGCCCTCAGCGACTGCCTGCGCCTGGAGGCCGGCCCCTTCGGCATCAATGTCGTCGTCATAGAACCGGGCGGCATCGCCACCGAATGGGGCGGCATCGCCGCCGACAAACTCAAGGACTCCTCCGGCAGCGGCCCCTACGCAGGCCAGGCCACGGCCGTGGCCACCGCCCTGCGCTCCGAGGCCGGCACCCGCCGCAACTCCCCGCCCAGCGTCATCGCCGACGCCATCGCCAAGGCCGTCACCGCCCGCCGCCCCCGGACCCGCTACGCCACCGGCTTCGGCGCCCGCCCCCTCATCGCCCTGCGCCGCGTCCTGCCCGACCGCGCCTTCGACGCCGCCATCTCCCGCGCGGTCGGCATGCCCCGCTGAACGATCCGGGGCGGGTGGGCCGTTAATCGGTTGACCGGGTGGCACCGTCTGGGCAGGCTCCAGCCAGGACCTGGACGAACGCCTTCCTGAATCGGGGACCGAGGGATGACTTCCCACCTCCACGCGCTGTGCCTCGACGCGCACGACCCGCGCCGCCTCGCGGACTTCTGGGCCGGCGTCCTGGGCTGGGAGCCCATCGACGACGCCCACAACGCCCACGACGCCCACAACGGCCTCACCCTCCTCCCTAGCGACGACACCGGGTTCCGACTCCGGTTCCTCCCTGCGCAGGAGCCGAAGACCGCCCAGAACCTGATGCACTTCGACCTGACGAGCACGTCCCTGGAGGACCAGCGGGAGACGGTGGCGAGGGCGCTCGCACTCGGCGGCCGGCACATCGACATCGGTCAGCGCCCGGAGGAGGGTCATGTGGTGCTCGCCGACCCCGAGGGCAATGAATTCTGCGTCATCGAACCGGGCAACAACTTCCTCGCCGACTGCGGATTCATCGGGGCGCTCGCCTGCGACGGCTCGCAGGAGGTCGGCTACTTCTGGAGCGCGGCGCTGGGCTGGCCGCTGGCCTGGGACCAGGACCAGGAGACCGCGATCCGCTCGCCGCACGGGGGCCCGAAGGTCACGTGGGGCGGTCCGCCGCTGATGCCAAGGACCGGGAAGAACCGGCTCCGTTTCGACCTCGCTCCCCCTGCCGGCGGTGATCAGCAGGCGGAGGTCGACCGGCTCACCTCCCTCGGGGCGACGCGGATCGACCTCGGCCAGGACAAGGCCGGCCGAGTGATGATGACGGACCCCGACGGCAACGAGTTCCGCGTGCTGACCGTTCCTCAGGGCTGATCAGCGGTCCCCCCTGCCTCGATCGGCAAGAACTTGCGGGAGCCCCCGGCCGCAAGTTCTTGCCGAGGCTCCCGCAGCAGGGATCAGGCGGCCCGCTCCACCTTCTCCTCCCGCGCCTGACCGTCAACATCGGGCACGCCCGGCCACACCAGACGGGAAACACATCCCTCGGCCCGCCCGAAATACCGCACGGCGCGATCCGCCGAGGCCAGCCGCCACCGTGACTCGCTCTCGACCGAGGTGACCTCGGCCTTCCCATCCCCGTAGTCCAGCCCCCACGCGACGACGACCGCGTCCCGGTCCTGGTCCCCCGGGCCCTCGCGGTACTCCACGACGACCGCGAAGAGCCGGGGTGCGGTGTCACGGACGAGTTCGTACACCTCCTGCTCGAACTCCCGCTCAAAATCGGACGACTCCGGGGCAGGGTCCTGCGGCGATGCGGTCACGGAAATTCCCTATCGGGAGACGGGCAGAGCATGTGATGAGGTATTGAGCATGTCCCACTACGACTGGCAGAAGTCTTCCTACAGCGGAACCGCCGGCAACTGCGTCAATGTCGCCGCAGCCGACGACGGAACCGTCAAGCTCCGCGAGAGCGACGAGCCCGGCATCATCGTCACCGCCACCCACAAGAACCTCTCGGTCTTCATACGCGGCGTCAAAGCAGGTCAGTTCGACCACTTCATCAGCGGGACCTGACCCAGCAGGCCGTGCGGGCCACTGGCCCTGACGCCGAGGACCGGGAAGAGCCGGCTCCATTTCGACCTCACTCCCCCGCCGGCGGTGATCAGCAGGCGGAGGCCGACCGGCTCGTCTGCCTGGCGCGACGCGGACCGGCGGAAACAGGCAGCCGAAGGCCGTCGCCTCTACCGTGGAAGAAGAGGAAGGGGCGGCCACGGCAGCCCGGACCGGCGTGGCCCGCCCGACACCACGACGCCGGGGAGCGCCATGTCTCGCAACAGCAACCTCGCCACCTTGGAAAAGCTCGGAACAGCGGTCAACGAGAACCGTCTCGGCGAACTCGACGCCTATTTCGTCTCCGATTCGCTGGATCACGACCCGGCTCCCGGCCAGGTCCCGGGGCCCGAGGGCTACGAAGAAATGTTCGCCACGATGCGGCGGGCCTTCCCGGATCTGCACATCGAGGTCGAGCACGTCGTCGCCACCGACGACGAAGTCGCCTTCGCGTACACGATCACGGGTACCCACCTCGGTGAGCTGATGGGGCACGCCGCGACGGGACGGACGGTGAGCTACCGGGGCATGCAGATCAGCCGGTTCGCCGACGGAAAACTCGTCGAGCGCTGGGGCAGCAGCGACGAACTCGGCATGCTGCGTCAGCTCGGCCTCGCGATGTGACGGGCCCTGGCCGACCGCTGCTGTCGCGCTACGGGCGGTTCCGGCGCTCCAGCTCGTCCAGCCAGCGGTCCGCCTCGTCGTTCTCGTGGCCCTGCGGGGGCTCGTCCCACCAGCGGTCGTCCTTGTCCTTCGTGTTGCCCACGATGGCGGCGATCGGCGGGATCAGCAGGGCGACCACGCAGAGCGCGATGGCCGCGGGGACGGACCAGATACGCACGAAGGCCCAGGCGGAGACGAAGAGGAAGAGACATCCGCCCATCAGCGTGAAATACCGGCGACGGCGTCGCGCGTACATACCTTCAGCGTACGACTCGCAGGGGCCGACCGGAACGCCGACCGGAACGGAGCCGGAGCAGCGCGTAGGGCCGCACCCCGGTCCCCCCGGGGTGCGGCCCTACGCGTGCGCGAGCGTCAGACCGCGATCGCGACCTCGGAGAGGCCACCGGTCTGCGCGACGACCGTACGGTCGGCCGAGCCGCCGGGGACGAGGGCGCGCACCGTCCACGTACCCTCGGCCGCGTAGAAGCGGAACTGTCCGGTCGCTGAGGTCGGCACCTCCGCGGTGAACTCGCCGGTCGAGTCCAGCAGGCGTACGTAACCGGTGACGGGCTCACCGTCGCGGGTCACCGAGCCCTGGATCGTGGTCTCGCCGGGCTTGATCGTCGAAGCGTCGGGGCCACCGGCCTGTGCTCCACACATATTGTTCAGTCCTCCAGGTCGGGGCGGGATTACTTGTTGGCGCCGAGTTCGATCGGCACGCCGACGAGCGAGCCGTACTCGGTCCACGAACCGTCGTAGTTCTTGACGTTGTCGACACCGAGCAGCTCGTGCAGGACGAACCAGGTGAGCGCCGAGCGCTCACCGATGCGGCAGTAGGCGATCGTGTCCTTCGCCAGGTCGACCTGCTCCTGCGCGTACAGCTCCTTCAGCTCGTCGTCCGACTTGAAGGTTCCGTCGTCGTTGGCGTTCTTCGACCACGGGATGTTGCGCGCGGACGGGATGTGGCCCGGACGCTGCGACTGCTCCTGCGGCAGGTGCGCCGGGGCGAGCAGCTTGCCGCTGAACTCGTCGGGCGACCGGACGTCGACCAGGTTCTTCGTGCCGATCGCGGCGACCGCGTCGTCGCGGAAGGCGCGGATCGAGGTGTCCTGGGCCTTCGCCGTGTACGTGGTGGCGGCGCGGGTCGGGACGGCCTCGACCAGGTCGCGGGAGTCCAGCTCCCACTTCTTGCGTCCACCGTCGAGGAGCTTGACGGAGTCGTGGCCGTAGAGCTTGAAGTACCAGTACGCGTAGGACGCGAACCAGTTGTTGTTGCCGCCGTAGAGGACGACGGTGTCGTCGTTGGCGATGCCCTTGGCCGAGAGGAGCTTCTCGAAGCCCTCCTGGTCGACGAAGTCACGGCGGACCGGGTCCTGGAGGTCGCTCTTCCAGTCGATCCTGACCGCGTTCTTGATGTGGTTCTTGTCGTAGGCCGAGGTGTCCTCGTCGACCTCGACGATGACAACCTTCGGGTCGTCGATGTGGGCCTCGACCCAGTCGGCGTCGACCAGAACGTCGCTGCGGCTCATGCTTTTCTCCTCCGGGGCAGTGTGCGGGGGGCAGTGTGCTGCGAGGTGATGGTGCGGGCGTACGGCGCGCGAGTGGCCCTGAGAGCGCTCGAAGGGCCCGGGAAGACGGGGCGGGGAGTATGCGGGACTGAACGTCCCGCCGGTCCGGCGTCCCGCTCAGGCAGTGCGACAGAGCATGGCGGCGACGCGGCACAGGTCTACTGCCCGCCGCTTCGTGAGGTCCGCCTGTCCCCGCTGAGGGAGACCGCCGATAAAGCACTGCATGGGTCCGATCGTAGGGACGACCGGGCGGTCGTGTCACCGGTGTGTCACATGCCAAGACACGATCATCCACAATGTGGGACCTAAGGGTGGCATGTGAAGCCCGCCCGGGGAAGGCGGCGCGGCGCCCGGGCCCGCCCCGGCGGATCGGTGTGGGACGCCGTCCGGGAAGCGTCTGGGGAGCGGACGTGGCCGTCTCAGCATCCGGCCCGGCCGTACACATACCGGCCGTACACATACCGGCCGTACGCACATCGGTCGTACGCATTTCGGTCGGTCCGTACGCCGGACCGTTGCGCCGGGCCGTACGCAGCCGCCCGTCAGCCGGACAGGGAGACGTCCGTGCCCGTCCCGGAGAAGCTCAGGCCCGTCTCCGTCGCCGTGACCTTGTCGAGCTTGATGGTCGACGGCAGCCCGTCGATCTTCAGGTCGTAGTCGACGACCTCCCGTATCCGCTCCTCGGCCCCCGGCACGTACAGCTCGGGCAGGGTCGCCGCCTTCAGCCGGACCGTGTCGCCGTCGACCAGCGAGACCGCGCTGTACGCGGTGAGGGTCTTGCCGTCCAGCAGCCCCTTGAACGGGCCGGGGACGGTGATGCCCGCGCCGTCCAGCACGTCGCCCATCGGGCCCGAGAGCTTGACCTGCCCCTTGGCGGCCCGCTCGGCGCCCGCGTAACCGACCGTCGCGCCCTCCGGTGCGGAGCCCGAGAGGTCCGCGTACGAGATCCGCGCCGAACCGGTGGCGCTCGCCGCGGTCGCCGTCGAGAAGCTGCTGTCGAACTTCACGTCCTTCAGCTCCGCCTTGACCTCGGTCACCCGCACCGCGTGGCCGTCGGCGCTGGCGCTGACGCCGTCGAGGCTGATCCGGACGTCGTCCAGGGACGTGCTCACGACCTGGGTCAGGAAGGGGAACCCGTTGATCGAGACCTCCGGGTCGGAGCCGAGGCCCGCGCCGGACCTGATCCTGCTCGCCACCTGGTCCTCGGCGAAGGAGACCGCGACCCGGTCGGCCGCGACGAACAGCCCGCCGAAGACCACGACGAGTATCAGCAATGTCCGCAGTGCGCGCATCGTTCGGTGTCCCCAACCCTGGTCATGACCGGTCTGTGTGGTCCGGTTCGCTCCCCGGCCGTCCCCTGGTCGGATCCGGTCGTACTGTCGCAGGACGTTTGGCGGAGACGTACGGTTCCCGCCGTACGGTTCCCGCCGTCACCCGCCGTATGCCCGCGGCGGGCATCAGGCCAGCGCGCGGCCCAGCAGGTAGACGGCCGGCGCGGCGGCCGTGAGGGGCAGCGCCACCCCGGCCGTCATGTGCACGAACTTGGACGGGTAGTCGTAGCTCGCCGCCCGCAGCCCGACCAGCGCGCAGACGCCCGCTCCGAGCCCCAGCAGCGCGCCCTGGGCGCCCAGGTCCGTCAGCCCGCCCGCCACGATCCCGCCGCCCGCGCCGGCCAGCAGGGACACCGCGACCGAGACGAAGCCCGGCAGCGGCAGCGCGCGGGCGACCGTGGCCGCGGCGACCGCCACGCCGCCGACGACCACCGCGTCCGGGGCGCCGGCCAGGTGGCCCGCGGCCAGGATGGCGAGCGCGGCGGAGACGACGGTGGCCATCAGGCCCGTCATGCGCTCGTCGGCGCTCGCGCGGCTGCGCAACTGCAGGACGAGGACGAGCAGCACCCACACACCGAGGGTCCCGATGATCGCGGCGGGACCGTTGGCCCGGCCCGCGGCGAGCACGGCGATGTCCGCGACGACCCCGCCGAGGAAGGCGAGCGCGATGCCCTGCCGGGCCGGCCACATGCCGTTCAGCCGGAACCAGCCGGCCGCGGTGACGGCCTGGAGCAGCACGAGCGGTACGAGCAGCGCGTACGGGCCGAGGGCCGCGCCACCGACGAGCAGCAGCCCCAGCGCCGCCGTCAGCGCGGCCGGCTGGACACCCGGCGGGATGATCGGCGACCGGCCCTCGGCGCGGGCGCGCTGGGCGTCGGTGACGCGGGCGTTGCCGAGCGTGGTGGGCGCGCTGTAGCCGGCGGCGTCGAGGGAGCCGGGGCCGCCCGCCTGGGACTGCCCCTGGGCCTGTGCCTGGCCCTGTGCCTGGGGCTGAGGCTGGGGCCGGACCCCGGGCTGGGCCTGGGGGGCGTGCGGGGGCGCCTGCGCGGGCGCGGGGGTCGGGGCGTGAGCCGCCTGCGGCGGGGGCGTGTAGGCGCCCTGCGGCGGCAGGTACGCGGTGTCGGCAGCGGCGGCGGCCTGCTGCTGATACGGCTGCGCCGCCTGCTGCTGATACGGGTGGGGCTGGGCCGGGGCCTGCCCGTAGGACGGCTGCCCGTAGGTCCCCTGCACGGGCTGCGGAGCCGGCTGCTGCACGGGCTGCGGGGCCGACTGCTGGACCGGAGGCTGCGCGAGGGGCGGCACATGGGGCTGGTACTGGGTGTCCCAGGTCTGCCCCTCCCACGTCTGGGCGGCCTCCCCGCCCGGCTGCCCCGACCCGGCCTGCTCGGGCGCGGTCCACCCCTGGGCCGGATGCTGCGCGGCCGACGGGGACTGCGCGTGGAGCGGGCCGTCCTGCCCCTGGTCCGGCGGACCGAACTGCCCCTGCCGGCCGTGCTGCCCGTAGGGGTCCTGCTGCCCGTACGGATACTGCTGATCGTTGCTCATGATGTGCGGTTCACCCTCCTGCGAACGGCGGGAGCACCTCGACCGTGCCGCCCTCGGCAAGGCGTACGGTCTCATGCTCGCGAGTGCCCACGGGGTCACCGTCGACAATGAAGGAACACCTCTGGAGTACCCGGGTCAGCTCACCCGGGTGCCGGACCCGCGCGCCGTCGAGCGCCTCGGCCAGGCTGTCCGCCGCGTAGGGCTCCTCCGCGATGCCTGCCGCTGCTCTGGCCGCCGCCCAGTAGCGGATCGTGCCGGCTGCCATAGAGGCAACTCCTTTCGTCGGACTCCATGATGTACGGCGCGGACACGCCTCTGTGCGCCCCCTGTGCGATCCGCACAACCGGTGCCCGGCGGTCTACGGTCCAAGTCCTGCGTGAATCCCCCCGCGAACCCCCGGACGGACCCCCCGCGCGAAACCCTCCGTACACAGGCAGTACACCGCTTCTTCGTGCGCGTTCCGGGCCCTCCCCACGCGGTTCCGGTGCTGCTCAGAGGCGGTTCCACGGGCCTGCGCCCGGGGTCCGGCGGACCGGTGTCCTCGCATGATCTGCGCGATTGCCCCTCTGACACGGAAGGAATGTGGGTTATTCTCCTCCGAAGAGGATCCGGGCAAAGCAGCCCCCGGGTCCTTTTGTGTTTTCCGATCGTTGTTACAGCCAGATGTCACAGACGGAAGACACGGACATCCGGGCCGCGCCCCCGGGGACGAGGGGCAGCGCGGACCGTACGGCAGTACAACAGCAGTAGGCAGTAGGCATGACGCAGTAAGCATTGAGCAGTGAGCAGTGCCGCATACGTCCTCGCAGGGACCGAGGAGGAACCGACGTAATGGGCAAACGAACCGTGAACGACAACAGTCCGGGCAAGAGTCCCGGCAGGAGTCCGGCCGAGGCAGGTGAGCGGCGATGAGTTCTCTGCTGCTCCTGACGAACGCCCTCCAGCCCTCGACGGAGGTGCTGCCGGCCCTCGGACTGCTGCTCCACAA
Organism: Streptomyces sp. NPDC059255; assembly: GCF_042752355.1. Taxonomy (NCBI): domain Bacteria; kingdom Bacillati; phylum Actinomycetota; class Actinomycetes; order Kitasatosporales; family Streptomycetaceae; genus Streptomyces; species Streptomyces sp. NPDC059255. Next base: position 49,373 of record NZ_JBHYZP010000040.1, on the reverse strand, counting down.
CGTGCGGGTGGCCCCCGCCGAGGGGCCCGCCCTCGTCGACACCCCTGGTGCCGATGTGATCCTGATCGACGGCCGCCGAGACCTCCCGCAGGTGCGCTCGCTCTGCCAGCTCCTGCGCTCCACCGGACCCGGCTGCCCCCTGATCCTCGTCGTGACCGAGGGCGGTCTCGCCGCCGTCACCGCCGACTGGGGCATCGACGACGTCCTGCTCGACACCGCGGGCCCGGCCGAGGTCGAGGCGCGGCTGCGGCTCGCGATGGGCCGCCAGCAGATCCAGACGGACGACTCCCCCATGGAGATCCGCAACGGGGACCTGTCGGTCGACGAGGCCACCTACAGCGCGAAGCTGAAGGGCCGGGTCCTGGACCTGACCTTCAAGGAGTTCGAGCTGCTCAAGTACCTCGCGCAGCACCCCGGCCGGGTCTTCACCCGCGCCCAGCTCCTGCAGGAGGTCTGGGGGTACGACTACTTCGGCGGTACGCGGACGGTCGACGTGCACGTACGGCGGCTGCGCGCGAAGCTCGGCCCGGAGCACGAGTCCCTCATCGGGACCGTACGGAACGTGGGCTACCGCTTCGTCACCCCGGAGAAGGCCGAGCGCGGCTCCGAGGACGCCAGGGCGAAGTCCGCGGCCCGCGCGGAGGACCGTGCCGGGGACCGTACGGAGCCCCGTCACGAGAAGGCCGAGGCGCCCGGCAGCGACGCCGGAGCGGACGCGGCGCAGGAGTCGGTCGAAGAAGCCTCCGTACGGCCTGCCCAGCGATAGGTCACCACGCGTAGACTGCCGCGCGTGGCCAAGGTGACGCGGGACGATGTGGCACGGCTGGCGGGGACTTCCACCGCCGTCGTCAGCTATGTCATCAACAACGGACCCCGGCCGGTCGCCCCGGCCACGCGCGAGCGGGTGGTCAACGCCATCAAGGAGCTGGGGTACCGGCCCGACCGGGTCGCCCAGGCCATGGCGTCGCGGCGGACCGACCTCATAGGGATGGTCGTGCCCGACGCCCGGCAGCCCTTCTTCGCGGAGATGGCGCACGCGGTGGAGCAGGCGGCGGCCGAGCGCGGGAAAATGGTGCTGGTCGGCAACTCGGACTACCGCGACGAACGCGAGGTCCACTACCTGCGGGCCTTCCTCGGCATGCGGGTCTCCGGGCTGATCCTGGTCAGCCAGGGCTTCAGCGAGCGCGCGGCGGCCGAGATAGAGGCGTGGGACGCCCGGGTCGTGCTGCTGCACGAGCGCCCCGAGGGCATCGACGACGTCGCGGTCGTCACGGACGACATCGGCGGCGCGCAGCTCGCCACCCGCCACCTCCTGGAGCACGGCCACCCGTACGTCGCCTGCCTCGGCGGCGTCGAGTCGACCCCGGTGGTCGGCGACCCGGTGGCCGACCACGTGGAGGGCTGGCGCCGGGCGATGCTGGAGGCGGGGATCCCGGTGGAGGGGCGGCTCTTCCAGGCCCCGTACAACCGTTACGACACGTACCTGATCGCCCTGGAACTCCTCGCCCGCCCCGACCGGCCCTCGGCGATCTTCTGCTCCACCGACGACCAGGCGATCGGCGTCCTGCGCGCCGCCCGCGAGCTGCGCCTCGACGTCCCGGGCGACCTGGCGGTGGCCGGCTTCGACGACGTCAAGGAGGCGGGCCTGACGGATCCGCCACTGACGACGGTCTCCTCCGACCGGCCCGCGATGGCGCGGGCGGCGGTGGACCTGGTGCTGGACGACGGGCTGCGGGTGGCGGGCTCGCGGCGCGAGCGCGTGAAGCAGTTCCCGTCGGCGCTGATAGTGCGGCGCTCCTGCGGCTGCGCGTAGCCCCGGCCACGGAGCCGTGCGCGGCCCCGGGTCACGCACGGCCCCGGGTCGCGCACGGCCCCGGCCGGGCCGGCTGATCCGCTCGGCCTTTATATGGGGCATACGCGGTTTTGTTGCCCTTCTCAGCGCCTCCTCAGCCTGTTCTCATGTACGGCGCCGAGAGTCGTTGCCATGACCGACAACTACCGCGGCAGCGGCGACGCAGACAGCACGCAGCAGCACCCCACCCAGGGGTTCCAGGGCCCGGCCTACCCGCCGCCGCCCTCGTACGGTCCGGCATACTCCGCCACCCCCGCGCCCGGCCCCGCCGCCACTGCCGCGGGTCCGTACCCGCACGGTGCGCACGCCTCCGGCGGGACCGCGCGGCGCGCCAAGGCGCCTGTCGCGCTGCTGGCCGCGGTCGCGCTGGCCGCCGCCGTCGTCGGGGGCGGGTCGGCCGCGCTGATCGGCGCGTACACGGGGAACGGCAACGGCGTCGGCAACGGGGGCACCGCCGTCCACGGGACGACCGTCTCGCAGAGCAGCACGGGCACCGTCGCGGGTGTCGCGCAGTCCGTGTCCCCGGCGATCGTCGAGATCAACGCGGCCTCGAACAGCGGTGAGTCCACCGGTTCCGGCGTGATCATCACGTCCGACGGCGAGATCGTCACCAACAACCACGTCGTCGCCGGGGCCTCGTCCGTGAAGGTCCAGCTCAGCACCGGCAAGACCTACACCGCGAAGGTCGTCGGCACCGACCCGGACAAGGACCTCGCGCTGATCGAGCTGGAGGGCGCGAGCGGCCTGAAGACCGCCTCCCTCGGCGACTCCGGCCAGGTGAAGGTCGGTGACGAGGTCGTGGCCATCGGCTCCCCCGAGGGCCTGACCGGCACCGTCACCAGCGGGATCATCTCGGCCCTGAACCGCGATGTCACCGTCGCCAAGGACCAGGACCAGGGCCAGCAGCAACAGCAGGGCGGCAACGGCGGCGGCAACTGGCCGTTCGAGTTCGGCGGCCAGCAGTTCAACGGCGACACCGGCTCCTCGAAGACCACGTACAAGGCGCTCCAGACCGACGCCTCGCTCAACCCGGGCAACTCCGGCGGCGCCCTGATCAACATGAACGGCCAGATCATCGGCATCAACTCCGCGATGTACGCGCCGAGTTCGTCGTCCTCGATGGGTGGCTCCAGCGCCGGCAGCGTGGGCCTGGGCTTCGCCATCCCGATCAACACCGTCAAGGCGGACCTCTCGGCGCTGCGCTCCGGCGGCACCGGCTGATCTCGCCATCGCCGTGGACGACCACCCCGTACGACCCCGTACGACCCCGCAGGAGACAGTCATGAACGGCACCGACGCCCCCCTCACCCGTCCGGCGGGACCGAGCGATCTGGCGCTTCCGCTCGCCCTCGTCCATGATCTTGCCCAGGCCGCGGCGCCCACCCGCCGCGCCGACGAGATACGTACCGCCGCCGCGTCGAAGAGGCGTGGAACGGGCCGCCGCCGCAAGGCCGCCGTGCGAGGCTGAAGGCAGGCAGCACACCTCAGCGCCCACCCGCTGACCGAGACCGACGAGGTAGAAGCGAATGAGTCCCGCCGAAGGCGATCGCGATCCGCAGCGCATCCTGATCGTCGACGACGAGCCCGCCGTACGGGAGGCCCTCCAGCGGAGCCTCGCCTTCGACGGATACGGGACCGAGGTCGCCGTCGACGGGGTCGACGCCCTCGCCAGGGCCGCCGCCTACGCGCCGGATCTGATCGTCCTCGACATCCAGATGCCCCGCATGGACGGCCTGACCGCCGCCCGGCGGCTGCGCGCGGGCGGCTCGAAGGTGCCGATCCTGATGCTCACAGCCCGTGACACGGTCGGCGACCGCGTCACCGGTCTGGACGCGGGCGCGGACGACTACCTGGTGAAGCCGTTCGAGCTGGACGAGCTGTTCGCCCGGATCCGCGCGCTGCTGCGGCGCAGCTCGTACGCGTCGGCCGGCTCCGGCGAGGTGGCCGCCGAGGACGTCCTCTCCTTCGCCGACCTGCGGATGGACCTGACGACACGCGAGGTCACCCGGGGCGACCGGCGCGTGGAGCTGACCCGCACCGAATTCACGCTCCTGGAGATGTTCCTCGCGCACCCGCGCCAGGTACTGACCCGGGAGCAGATCCTCAAGGCCGTGTGGGGCTTCGACTTCGAGCCCAGCTCCAACTCGCTCGACGTGTACGTGATGTACCTGCGCCGGAAGACGGAGAGCGGCGGCGAGCCGCGCCTGGTGCACACGGTGCGCGGGGTGGGATACGCGCTGCGCGGCGACACGGGCGGCGGCACGGGAACGGGCCCCGGCGGAGGAGGGGCCGGAGGCTCCGGTACGGGCCTCGGTACAGGCTTCGGTACGGGCTCCGGTACAGGCTTCGGTACGGGCTCCGGTACGGGCTTCGTCACCGACGGCGGGCACCGCGGACCTGATGGACACGGCGGGCAGGGCGGATACGGCGGCCACGGCCACCGGTACCGGAACGGCGGCCCGGCGTGACCGGTCCCGTCCAGCGGTTCCGTACGCTCCCGCTGCGCTCCCGCCTCGCCCTGCTGGTGGCCTCGGCCGTCGCGCTCGCCGTCGCCGCCGTCGCCGTCACCTGCTGGCTGCTGACCCGCACCCAGCTGCCGAGCGAGCTCGACTCGTCCCTGGAGAACACCTCCGCGCCACCCAGCTCGGTGCAGGAGGCCATCGCCGCCTGCAACGCGGGCACCAACCCCGAGACCACCGCCACCTCCGGCTTCGCCTACGTCCAGGTGGTACTGCCCAACGGACAGCGCTGCGTGGCCCCGGGCTCGGAGCCCGTGAAGGTCCAGCAGGACGACCTGGAGGTCGCGGACGGCACCGTCCACACCTCGCTCCACGACAGCGTGACCGACAACGGCGCCAAGGTCCGTGTCTTCACCCAGCGCGCCCCCTACCGGGGCGGCGGACTGGTCACCGTCTCCGTCTCGCGCCCCCTCGCCGAGATCGACGCCTCCCTCAACGAGCTCGCCGTGCTGCTCGCGCTCGTCGCCGGGGTCGGGGTGATCGGCGCGGGGCTGGCGGGCCTCTGGGTCGCCAGGTCGGGGCTGCGGCCGGTCGACGGGCTGACCCGCGCGGTCGAGCACGTGGCGCGTACGGAGGACCTCACCGTCCGGATCCCCGTCGAGGGCGAGGACGAGATCGCCCGGCTGTCGCGCTCCTTCAACTCCATGACCGCGGCCCTCGCGTCCTCCCGGGACCGGCAGTCGCAGCTCATCGCGGACGCCGGGCACGAGCTGCGGACACCGCTCACCTCGCTCCGTACCAACGTCGAACTCCTCGCGCGGAGCGAGGAGACCGGCCGCGCCATCCCGCCTGCCGACCGCAGGGCGCTGATGGCGTCCGTCAAGGCGCAGATGACCGAGCTGGCCTCGCTCATCGGGGACCTCCAGGAGCTGTCGCGGCCGGACGCCGCCGACCCCGGGCCCCTCCAGGTCGTCGCGCTCCACGAGATCATGGGGAGCGCGCTGGAACGGGCGCGGCTGCGCGGCCCCGACCTGACGATCAGCACGGACCTGCGGCCCTGGTACGTACGGGCCGAGCCGGCCAGCCTGGAGCGTGCGCTGGTCAACGTGCTGGACAACGCGGTGAAGTTCAGCCCGTCCGGCGGTACGGTCGAGGTCGCGCTGAGCGGCGGGGAGGGGGGCACCGGCGAGCTGACCGTACGCGATCACGGCCCCGGCATCCCGGCCGAGGACCTGCCGCACGTCTTCGAACGCTTCTGGCGCTCCCCGACCGCGCGCGCACTGCCCGGCTCGGGGCTCGGCCTGTCGATCGTCGCGCGTACGGTCCAGCAGGCGGGCGGCGAGATCGCGCTGCGCCAGGCGGCGGGCGGCGGAACGGTCGCGGCGATCCGCATCCCCGGCGCCCCGACACCGCCGCCGGAGGGCCTGGACGGGCTGAGCGGTCTCGGCAACAACCTGGACGGCGCGCACCGGGTGTGAGCGCCGGGAGGGTTGGGGGGTGAGGGGTGGGGGTGATGGCTGAGGGTCCGGGTGTCCGTTACCCGCCCACCGATCGCGTCAGGCCGCTCCGCCCACCGGCACCGACGACCCCACCAGCCGTGCCCTGATCCCGTCCGGCTCCACCGTGATGTGCCGCAACCGCAGGTCACCCGGGGTCTTCGGCAGTTCGAAGGAGAGCGAGAGCCGGTCGGAGAGCTCCGGCGGGCGGAGGTTGAGCAGCGCGTCGACCAGCGTCGGGTCGACGCCGGCCCGTTTCAGCAGCCCCGGGTTGTCGGCGACGACATCGACGAGATTGAGCCGCATCAGCTCCTGGACGAAGCCGGGCCGCCCGGTGAACCGGCTCAGCGCCGCCTCGCTGCGCAGCGCCCGGTCCACGTCCGCCCGCGGCACCCCGAGCGCCCGTACGACGGCGGGCACCTCCAGCAGTTCCCGGGCGCGGCCCTTCTCCTCCGCGATCCGTCCGGCGGCCTCGGGTGCCAGCCGCAGCCCGGAGTGGGCGCGGTCCCGGCCCGGCCGGTAGGTGGCCACGCCGGGGATGTCGAGCCGCATGCCGTCCACGGTGGTGGTGACGGCCCGGCCGCCCTCGTTCCCGATGTGCGCCTCGGCCCGTACCCGCAGGTCGTAACCGGCCACCGGCAGCGAACCCGCCAACCGTACGGAGCCCGCGCCGCTGTCGGTGAACTTCACCTGGGAGGCACCGAGTTCGCGGCTGAGATCGTCGAAGCTGAGCAGTACGTCACCGTCCATCCGCCCGACGACCGCGCCCTTGACGGAAGACGGCAGATCACCGACGACGCGGATGTCCCGGGCGCTGGCCCGCACCTCCGCCAGTGAGACACGGTCGGCGGCGACATGCGGGACGGTGACGTCCACGCGGTCGAGCCGCTTGCCGAGGACCTGGGTGAGGAACGGGAAGCCGTGGATGTCGACGGCCGGCCGGGCCGTGAGACCGAGCGACTCCTGAAGCCGTTCCTCCGCCTTGTCCTGCGCGTAGAACTCGGCGGCACGGTCCGCGAGCAGCAGGAACGCCGCGCAGACGGCGAGGGCGACGGTCAGTTTCAGCGCGGCGGAGAGGGGGCCGGAGCGGCGGCCGCGCCTCCCTCTCCGCCGGTGGTCGGGCGGGGACCAGTCGTCGTCGTCCCGGTCGGACGGCACCCCGAGGGGCGGCGGATCACCCGGCTCACGCGGGCCACCGGGACCGCGCGATCCGGGGACGCCCTCCCCCTCGGGTGGGGCGAGCCGCGCCAGTTCGTCATAGGGGTTGGGCGCGGGGCGGAGCTCGGGGCCGGGCTCGGGGTCGGGGTCGGACACGTGCTCGGGTATGCGTGTGGGGCGTCGCATCGACTCATACCAACACGCCCCACCGGCCGGGCACACCCGCCCCGGCATCGCTATCGACCCGTTTACCCACGGCTGTCCGGCTATTCATGTGGGAGATCTCGCGATTCCCCGGAACGCCGGACAGCCACCCGGCTCCCTCCCCCGCTCGCTCGCCGCCTCGCTCGCTCTCCTCAGCCGTTGTGCCGTATCAGCGACTCCACCAGCCCGGCCCGGGTGGCGGGGAAGTCCAGCGGTACGATCCCGAGCCCGCGCCAGCCGCTCGCCTCCGACCCGTCCAGGAAGGTGTGCACCTGCGGGTTGAGCCGGTCGGAGTTCCAGCGGGGCGTCGACAGGAACGCCGTACTCACGTAGTTGACGTACAGCTTGCCCGGCTGGGTCGCGGCCTTCCGGAAGTGGGCCTCGATCTTGGAGTACTTGGCGCCCGGCTCCGCCTGGTAGTCGTCCTGGATGTCGAAGAGCCCGGCGTCCCCGTACCGCAGGCCGGGCAGCCCTCCGTTGTCCCCGAGCAGCACGACCCGCCCGCGCGCCTGACCGAGCGTCGGCAGTCCGCCGTCGAGCCGGAAGAGGGAACGCCAGCCCTTGCCGTCGAGATACGTGTCGAAGATCCGCCGGAACTCCGCGTCGCTCTCGGTGGAGTACTCCTGCTTGACCCGCATGAGGACGGTCTCGGAGGGGTTGGCCCGGAGGAAGTTCCGGCAGGCATTGAGGACGTCGTCGAAGTTCAGGTTCTGGTAGAACGCGCCGTGGTGGATGGTGAACGCGCCCTCGAACAGCCGGCAGCGGATGTCCAGGAAGCGGACGCCGCTGGTCAACTGCTCGGCTATGGAGGTGTTCTGGCAGGCCACGAAGAGGCCGCCGGAACGGGCGCCGGCGTTGTGCGTACCGGGAATGGTCAGGCGCTGCACGGGGGTCGAGTCGGCGAAGCCGCCCATCCAGTCATGGGTGGCGAAAACGCGCGGGGACGCGGCCGCGCGGGCGGGAGCCGCGAAAGCGGTCCCGCCACCGGCGCCCACGCCCACCAGGGCGGTGGTGGACATGGCAAGGGCGCCGGCGAGAAAGCCGCGCCGGGTACCGGGGGATGTGCTCATGTGGGGGTGCCTCCGTCGTCCGTAAGGGCATCAGGGAAACAGCCCTCGGATTATGACGGGTACACATCACGAGCGGAACGTGTTCACGGAGATTGGTCCATACCAGGATCCCCGCTCGCCTCCGCCGAACCCCGACCGGGCACTCCGCACGGAGGTTGAACCTCCCCGCACACGCCGGCCCGGCACGCAGCGTCCGATCACTCGAACACTGCCCTTCCTCCTGCCCTTCCTACCGCTCTTCCTACTGCTCTTCCTCCTGCGAATCGCCCTTCCGCCGCGGCGCCGACTGCACCGGCACGACCTGCGTCGTCTCGGCGGCCTTGGCCGCGCGCTCGTGGGGGTCACCCTCGCTGCTCATCGTCATCCCGTTGCCGACCGACGTCCCCGAGACCGCACCCTGGCGCTGCTGGAGCACATGCGCGGTCTCGTGCCGCTTGGTCTTGATGTCATGGCCGCCCTTGCCGAGCACGATGTGCTCGCCGGCGGTGTACGCACGCGCCCCGATACCGGCCGCCGCACGCTGCGCCTTCGCGTCGTCGTGCACCTGCACCGCGGAGAGGTCCGCACCACCGTGCCACGCCTCCAGTTCGCGGAGCTCCGACCCGGCGAGCTGCTTCCCACGGGACTGCGTCACTTCTTTCACGAGGTCAAGAGCGTGTGTCTCGTTCTCGGCCTCGGGCTCGGGTGCGCGCATACGACGCTGTACGGGGAGAGACGCCCCGGCGTCCCCATGACCGCACGTCGGGCTGTGGCTGTGCCGCTCGTCCGCCAGCATCCGTGCGACGGCCGCGTTGCCCACGGACCGCTGCAGCGCCAGCACCGACTCCCCGCTCCGGCCGCCCGGTGCCGCGACCGGCGAGAGGGGGGAAGCGGGCGGGGCAGTCGCCCGGCCACGCGCGCCGACGGTGGGCAATGGCATCCCCCGCCGGGCGCCCTTGTCCGACTTCTCTTCGTGACCAAGCAAGGGATCGCCTCATTCGCGCAGCACCGACACAGGCCGACAGTAACTCAACCAATGAGGGAGCCAGGAACGGAAGGACCCGGAGGACACCGGTGGAGGCAGATGCGCTGCCCCTTCCGTTCCACCCGCCTCCCTCCGCCCCGCCCTCCGCCCCGCCCCGTCGCCCACCGATCCGACGCGGGTCAGAGGCTGTCGGTGTAGAGAAGCCGGTTGGGGGAGCCCGCTCCGGTCGACGTCACCAGGTTGCTGGTGGACTCGTCGACGATCCACCGGGAGACGGCCGCCGGGGAGGCCGTCGGGTACTCCTCCTTGAGCAGCGCGGCCACGCCGGCGACATGCGGGCTCGCCATCGAGGTCCCGCTGAGCGCCTTGTAACCGCCGCCGAGCTTGGCGGAGATGATGTCGACCCCCGGCGCGTACAGCTCCAGACACGTACCCCAGTTGCTGAAGCTCGCCTGCCGGTCCTGCTCGTCGGTCGCCCCGACCGTGATCACCTTGGACGCGCCGGCGGGCGAGACGTCGCAGGCGTTTCGGTTCTCGTTGCCGGCCGCCACGACCGGCACGACACCGCTGTCGGCGACGGCGTTCACCGCCGTGTTGACGGCCGTGGACCGGGGACCGCCCAGCGACGCGTTCATGACCGCGGGCTGCTTGGCGTTCTTGGCCACCCAGTCGAACCCGGCGAGGACTCCGGCCCAGGAGCCGCTGCCGTCGCAGCCGAGCACCCGGACCGAGACGAGCGAGGCGTCACGGGCCACGCCGTGGTCCGAACCGCCGGTGGTGCCCGCCACATGCGTACCGTGGCCGTTGCAGTCCTGCCCGTTCCGTCCGTCACCGATGGAGTCGAACCCGACGCTCGCCCGGCCGCCGAACTCGCTGTGCGCGGTCTCGATCCCGGTGTCGACGATGTACGCGGTGACGCCCCTGCCGGTGCCGGTCGCGTCGTACTGCCCGTCGAGCGGCAGATACCGCTGGTCGATCCGGTCCAGCCCCCAGCTCAGAGCCGGCACCCGCGCCTGAGGTTCGCCGGCGGCCCGGGTCGGGGCTGTCGTCGCGGGTGTTGCCGTCGCCGGTGTTGCGGTCGGGGAGTCGGCCGTGACCACCGCGTTCTCCTCCACGGCGGCGACCCCCGGGAAGCCGCGTACCAGCTCCAGCTGGCTCGGGCTGAGCGTGACGGCGAACCCCGAGAAGACCTTCTCGTAGGTGTGCAGGGGGTTGAGCCCGAGCTGCCGCAGTACGGTGCGCGGCGTGTGCGTGGACTTGAGGGAGACGATGTACTGCCCCGGGACCGCCTGGGCGGAACGCTCGACCGGTACGAGCCCCCTGCCGGGATCCGCCGCCACGGCATCCGTACCGGTACCGGCGAGCAGGGGAACGAGCAGCAGAAGGGCGGCCGATGCCCAGCGTGCGCGCAGGCGCATATGTACTCCTTGAAGGTGGCTGACCGCTGAACGTGTCCCGGCCGGGACCCGTCCGCGAAGTCCGATCTCCCTTCTTTCGTCCGGGCCACCAGCACGGCTTGAGCGCTCTCGCGCACTGATGGCCGGATGGAGTAACGCGGCAACGGCGAACCGGCGGCCGGAACCGGGGCCGGAACCGGGACCGGGACCGGGATCGGGACCGGGGCGGTTCCGGCTGCGGGGGCGGTTCCGGCGCTACCGGGGCCCTTCCGGCTGCCGGGCCCCTTCGGGCTGCGGGGCGTCGGTGGGGTATGAGTGCGGGTGCGGGTGCGGGTGCGGGGCCTTCCCCAGCACGTGCTCCCGTCCCCACCGTCCGAGCGGACGGAGCGCCAGCTCCAGGGCGACACCGGACGCGGTCAGCGCGTACTCGACCCTCGGCGGCACCTCGTCGTACACCTCGCGGGAGACGATGCCGTGCGCCTCCAACTCCCGTAGCTGCGCGGTGAGGACCTTCTCCGTGACACCGGGAAGCATCCGGCGGAGCGCGCCGAAGCGGCGCGGGCCCTCCTGAAGCGCCCACAGGATCAGGACCTTCCACTTCCCGCCGATCACGTCCATGGCCGCGTCGATCCCGCAGTGGTACGCGTCAGGTGCGCCCGGTCTGCCTACGGTCGCCATCGTCCTCGCCCCCTCCCTCTCCCCTCCCCGCGCACCGGCCCGACCCGGCTGCCTGGACACATACCTCGGAGGAAGTGCGCACTTCGAAGTGGGTACTTGTCCGTCTCCGCGTCATTGACCAGCTTATGTGTCATGACTGACCACACCGCTTCCGACGTTGTCACCCCCTCTCTCACCCTTCTCGGACTCGGCGCCATGGGTACGGCGTTCGCCCGCGCCTGGCTCGCCGCCGGATACTCCCTGACCGTGTGGAACCGCACGCCCGGCCGGGCCGGCGCCCTGGTCGCCGAAGGCGCCGTGCTCGCCGCGGGCGCCGCCGACGCGGTGGCCGCGAACGCGCTGACCGTGACCTGCCTGCTGGACGACGCCTCGGTCGGCGAGGCGCTGGCCGGGGCCGACCTGACCGGCAAGGACCTGGTGGACCTCACCACGGGGACCCCGTCCGAGGCCCGTGCCCGCGCCGCATGGGCCGAGGCACGGGGCGCGCGATTCCTCAGCGGCGGGATCATGGCCGTACCGCCGATGATCGGTGTCCCCGAGGCGGGCGGTTACGTCCTCTACAGCGGATCGCCCGAACTGTTCGAGGCGCACCGGACGGCTCTGGCGGTCCCCGCCGGCACCCGTTTCACCGGCGAGAACCCCGGCCATGCCGCGCTCCAGGACGTGGCGCTGCTGAGCGGGATGTACGGCATGGTCGCGGGCGCGGCCCACGCGTTCGCGCTGGTGCGCGGGGAGAAGGACATCTCACCGTCGGAGTTCGCGCCGCTGCTCGCGGAGTGGGTGGTGGCGATGTCCGCGATGATTCCGCAGATCGGCCGGCAGTTGGAGAGCGGTGACTACGAGTCGGGCGTCGCGTCGGGTCTGGCCATGCAGGTCGCGGGCGTCCAGTCCTTCCTGGACACGGCGCACGAACAGAACGTCAGTCCCGAACTGCTCACCCCCGTCTTCAACCTGATGAAGCGCCGCGCCCAGGACGGTCACGAACGCGAGGGCTTCGCGGGGCTGGTCGGCCTGCTGGGCCCATAGGCAGCGGAGTTGCCCGGTGGTGTGTTGGTCACCGTGGCCCGCCCCCTCCCCGTCCGCCCCCGCTCACTCAGCCGTGCGCATGAAGGCGAGCATCCGGGGGTTGACCTGGTCCGCGTGGTCGATCTGGGGGCCGTGGCCCGTGCCGGTGATGATGTCGGCGCGGGCGCCGGGGATCAGGCGCGGGACGCGCTCCGCCTGGCGCTCCGGGTGCAGGAGGAGGCTCCGCTTGCCGAGCACCAGGTAGAGCGGGGTGCGGATGGTGCGCAGTTCGTCCTCGGTCAGGGGGATCGGCGCCGGGCGGCGGACGCGGTACGCGCGGACACCGGCCCTGGCCATGGCGCGCAGCTCCGGCACCACGAGCACCGGCTGTTCCAGCCAGGCCGCCAGCCGGGGGCGGAGCCTCTTGGGGGCGGAGGTCGCGAAGAGGCTGACGAATATCCAGACGAAGAAGCGGAGGCCCACCTTCTCCAGCCCGCCGGGATCGAGAAGGGTGGCCGAGGCGAGGCGGCCGGGTCTGCGGTGTGCCTGGTTGAGGGCGAGCCATCCGCCGTACGAGCTGCCGACGAGGTGCACGCGGTCGAGGCCGAGGCCCGCGAGCGTCTCGTCCAGCCACTGCGCGGCCCGTTCGGGCTGGTGGATGGGTTCCCGCTGCACGCTGCGCCCCGGGTCGCCGGGGGTGTCGATCGCGTACACCGGGCGTTCGGCGGCGAGCGCGGCGATGTTGGGGTACCACATGGCGGAGCAGCCGCCCGCCCCGTGCACCAGGACCACCGGGGTGCGGGACCCGGCGGCGGGGTCCGCGGGACCGTACCGGTAGACGTGAGTGGTACCGAAGGCGGTCTCCACGTCGGTCTCGGCGACGGCCGGCGCGCCCATCGCGTACAGCGCGTCGCAGGCCGCGAAGTAGCGGTCCCGCAGAGCGTCGCTCACATAGCGACCGACGTCGGGCCGGGCACGGGTCGTCGTCTCGGGCATGGCGGGCCACCTCCAGAGGCGTTCATGAGCCATCCGTTCTTCGTGGTACGACCGTACCATGATGATGATACGGCTGTACCATGACGCCGCGGGCGGCGAGGGAACCGACACGTACGGAACCGACGAGTGGAGACGCGACCGATGCCCAAGCGGGTGGACCACGAGGAACGGCGCACCGAGATCGCCGAGGCGCTCGTGCGGGTGGCGGGGCGGCAGGGCCTGCACGCCGTGGGGATGCGGGACGTGGCGGCGGAGGCGGGGGTGTCGTTGCGGCTGGTGCAGTACTACTTCCAGACCAAGGAGAAGCTGCTGCTCTACGGGCTGGAGCAGCTGGCCGCGCGGTTCACCGAGCGGATCACCGCCCGGCTCGCCGCCATGGGCGACGATCCCGGGCCGCGCGCGGTGATCGAGGCACTGCTGCTGGTGTCACTGCCGACCGACGAGGAGAGCCGCACCTTCCACCTCGTCTACACCTCCTACGCCGTACTGTCCGTGACCGACAGGGCCCTCGCCGATCAGCGGTTCACCGACAATCCGGCCGCTGCCGAGGACGCCGTGGCCCGCCTGCTCCAGCGGGCGCGGGAGGCCGGTCTCACGCGGCCCGGCACGGACCCGCGCAGCGACGCGATCAGCCTGCTCGCCCTGGCCGCGGGGCTCGGCACGAGCATCCTGGTCGGCCACCGGACGCCGGAGTCCGCCGCCGCCACGCTCCACCACCAGCTGGACCGGATCTTCCTGGACGACCGGGGCGGCACCGCGCCGTCGCCCGCGTAACGCGCCTCACCCTCCTCGCCCGGCATCCCCTGCGCCTCACGCGCGCCGACCGGCCCCCGGCTGCCCGCGTTCGAGGCCCGGCGTACGCCGAAGGGCGGCGGGCCGGCGGCCCACCGCCCTTCGGGCAGGGATTCTCGTCCAGTTGCTACTTCATGATCGTGGACTACTTGACGATCGTGATGCGGTCCGCCGCCGGAGGCGCCAGCGGCGCCTGCGCCGTGGAGTTCGCCGACAGGTAGGCGTTGAACATGTCCAGGTCCGACGCGCCGACCAGCTTGTTCGTCCCCTGGCCCAGGGCCGCGAAGCCGTCGCCGCCGCCCGCGAGGAACTCGTTCATCGCGACGCGGTACGTCTTCGCCGGGTCGATCGCCGCACCGTTCAGCTTCACCGAGTCCGTGACGACACGGGCCGCGCCCGACTTCGTCATGTCCAGGGTGTACGTGAGGCCCTTCGAGACCTGGAGGATCTTCGGCGACGCCTCGTTCGAGCCGCTGACCTGCTGCTGGAGCGCGGTGATGACCTGCGCGCCGGTCAGGTCGACCGCGTTCATCATGTTGGTGAACGGCTGCACGGTGAACGCCTCGCCGTACGTGACGACCCCGTCGCCCTCACTGCCCGATGCCTTGAAGACCAGGTCGGAGCGGATCCCGCCCGGGTTCATGAAGGCGATCTGCGCGCCGCCCTTGTCCGCCGGGGACATGCCCGCGAGCTGCGCGTCCGCGATCACGTCGCCGAGCGGGGTCTCGGGCGTCGTGGCGCCGCGGCCGTTGATGTCCGCCGAGATGTAGCCCTTGGCGGTGTTGGCGATCGGCGCGGCCAGCTTGTTCCAGCGCGTGATCAGGTCGGTCATGTCCTTGGCCTTGGCCTGGTCACGGCTGACGACGTGGTTCGCCGACTTGACGCTCGTCCGCACGATGTCCTTGGTACGGAGGTCGTAGGTGAGCGTGGTGTCCGTGTAGAGCTTGCCGAACGACGAGGCGGACGTCACCAGGCGCGGGTTGCCGGACGGGTCCGGGATCGTGCACGCGTACGCCTGGTGCGTGTGCCCCGTCACCAGCGCGTCGACCTTCGGCGATATGCCCTTGGCGATGTCGACGATCGGACCGGAGATGCCGTCACCGGCGCCGGGGCTGTCGCAGTTGTAGTTGTACGAGGTCGAGGCCGGGGCGCCGCCCTCGTGGATCAGCGCGACGATCGACTTGACGCCCTGCTTGTCCAGCTCCTTGGCGTACTTGTTGACCGTCTCGATCTCGTCGTGGAACTTGAGGCCCTTGACGCCCTCGGCGGTCACGATGTTCGGCGTGCCCTCCAGGGTCACCCCGATGAAGCCGATCTTGACGCCGTTCTTCTTCCACACCGTGTACGGCTTGAGGACCGGCTTGCCGGTCTTCTCCGACGTCACGTTGGCGGCGAGGTACGGGAAGTCCGCGCCCTTGAACTTCTTGCCCTTCTCGTAACAGCCCTCGGTCGGGTGGCAGCCGCCGTTCTGGAGGCGGCCCAGCTCGGTGGCGCCCTCGTCGAACTCGTGGTTGCCGACGGCCGTCACATCAAGGTTGATCTTGTTGAGCGCCTCGATGGTCGGCTCGTCGTGGAAGAGACCGGAGAGCAGCGGGCTCGCGCCGACCATGTCGCCGCCCGCGGCGGTGACGGAGTACGGGTGCCCCTTACGGGCGTCGCGCAGCGAGGTCGCCAGGTATTCGACACCGCCGGCGGGGATCGCCTTGGTCGTACCGTCGGCCTGCTTCTCGTTGACGGTTCCGGCGGAACCGGCCGGGGGCTCCAGGTTGCCGTGCAGGTCGTTGAAGGACAGGAGCTGTACGTCGACCGTCTTGGGGTCGGGCTTGGGCTTGGAGTGGCCGAAGCCGTTCGCCGCGCTCTGGGCGCTCTCGGCGGGCGTCCCTGCGGAGGCCGGGAGCGCGGCGAAGAGCGCGCCCGCGGTGGCCAGACCTGCGGCAGCGGCGAACACCCGCCGTGCCGCTCGGTTTTTCTGCGGTGTCGCTGACATGGATCCCCTTATGAACTCAAAAGTCTGAGGTTGCGAGCGGCAGCCTAGAGTCAACGCGCGTAGCTATACAGGGCTCGCGGGTTACGAGTGGGTTGCCTTTACACGTACGTCACCGGTCGGTGCCGCGCGCACCGCGTGCGGCCGGTACGCGACCAGGGGGAGCGCCGCCGCCGTACCCTCGACGCATGACTGACGCAGTAGCCCGCGAGTCCGGCCGGCAGATCCAGACCCTCGACGCGCTCACCCCCGAACAGGCGGAGGACGTCCTCGGCCTGCTGGCAGAAGCAGCCGCGACGGACGGCGTGCAGGCCGTCTCCGAACAGGGGCGGCTCCAGTTGCGGGGCGGTCACCGGGAGGGCGTACGGCACTTCCTGGTCACCGCGGACCAGGAGGGCGGCGACGGCGAATCCACCCCGTCCGCCGGGTCCGCCGCCGGCCAGGGGGACGGCGGGGCGCGGGAGCTGGTCGGGTACGGGCAGCTGGAGGACACCGACCCGATCGAGGCGCCCGCCGTCGAGCTGGTCGTACGCCCCGGGCGCCGCGGCCGGGGCCACGGCCGGGCGCTCGGCAACGCGCTGCTGGGCGCCTCCGGGAAGCGGCTGCGGGCCTGGGCGCACGGCGGGAAGCCGGCCGCCCGGCATCTCGCGCAGGTCCTCGGGCTGACGCTCTTCCGTGAACTGCGGCAGCTCCGCCGCCCGTTGGCCCCGCTGGACATCGCGGATCCGGTGCTGCCGCCGGGGGTCACCGTCCGTACCTTCGTCCCCGGGCAGGACGACGCGGCCTGGCTGGCGGTCAACGCGGCCGCCTTCGCCCATCACCCCGAGCAGGGCGCGCTGACCCAGCGGGACCTGGACGACCGGATCGCCGAGCCGTGGTTCGACCCGAAGGGGTTCTTCCTGGCCGAGCGGGACGGGGAGCTGATCGGCTTCCACTGGACGAAGGTGCACGCCGAGGAGCAGCTCGGTGAGGTGTACGTCGTCGGCATCCGCCCGGACGCGCAGGGCGGCGGCCTCGGCAAGGCGCTCACCGCGACCGGCCTGCGCCACCTCGCGGCGCAGGCGCTGCCGACCGCGATGCTGTACGTGGACGCGGACAACACGGCGGCGGTGACGGTGTACGAACGGCTGGGCTTCGCCACGCACGAGGTGGACCTGATGTACCGCACGGAGTCCTGAGCCCGTTCGGGTGCCCGGGTCCGCTCCGGCGCCCGGGGTCCGGTCCACTGGTCGGGCCCGGTCCGGCCCCGGTCCGGCCCACGGCTCCGGTTTCGGCTCCGGTTTCGGTCCCGGCCCCCGGGTCCTGGCCCGACCCGGACCCGGGCACCCGAACGGCGTACCGTACGGTCGGCTCACGGGCGGCCGACGAGCCGCCCGCGGGTGGCGGCGGTACGCGGCGGCCGGACCACCAGGCCGTACGCGGAGCCCGTACGAGCGGGCCGTACGAACCAGGTCGTACACCGAGCCGTACCTGCCGGGCCGTACATGCCGGGCCGTACGAGAGATCCGTACGAGAGATCCGTACGAGCCGGTCCCCGGGCCGCCCCCCGGGGGACCCGCCCCGCTTCCCTGCATGTCATGTCGCCGTTACCGGCCATTCAGAAGCCCTTGCGACCCTCGGTGAATGCAGCCCGAGCCCGCTGTACCCCCCACCCCGAACGGCACCCCGAACGGCACCCCGAAAAGCACTTCCAACGGCACTCCGAACGGCACTCCGAACGGCACTCAGAGCCGCACCCCGAAGGGCAGGACCGCCGCGAACGGGAGGGTCCGTCTCACCCCCGCGCTCTCCGACGCGCCCGTCGTACCCTCCGCGCGGAAGAATGGGGACATGAGCCACCAGCCCGCCGAGGTTCCGGTCCAGCCGTCCCAGCACCCTCAGCAGCCGTCCGTCGGCTTCATAGCCGCCCACCGGCCCCGCGCGGTCGCCACGACCGGGTCGGCGGGCGACCTCGAACCCGATCTCGACTCCGACCTCGACGCGTACGAGGAGGACCGCGGCCAGGACGGCAACGGTCACGGCAGCGGCAACGCGCTGCCCCAGGGCCGGTTCCTGGACCGCGAGCGGAGCTGGCTCGCGTTCAACGAGCGGGTGCTGGAGCTGGCCGAGGACCCGACGACGCCGCTCCTCGAACGCGCGAACTTCCTGGCGATCTTCGCGTCCAACCTGGACGAGTTCTTCATGGTCCGGGTCGCGGGACTCAAACGGCGCATCGCGACCGGGGTCGCCACCCGCTCCGCCTCCGGCCTCCAGCCGCGCGAGGTGCTGGACCTGATCTGGACCCGCTCCCGCGAGCTCATGGCCCGGCACGCCGCCTGCTACCAGCAGGACATCGCCCCCGCGCTGGCCGACGAGGGCATCCACATCATCCGCTGGCCCGAGCTGACCGAGAAGGAGCAGGCGCGCCTCTTCACCCTCTTCCGCCAGCAGATCTTCCCGGTCCTCACGCCCCTCGCGGTGGACCCGGCCCACCCCTTCCCGTACATCTCGGGGCTCTCCCTCAACCTCGCGGTCGTCGTCCGCAACCCGGTCAGCGGCCACCGCCACTTCGCGCGGGTGAAGGTGCCGCCGCTGCTGGCCCGCTTCCTGGAGGCGTCGCCGCAGCGCTACGTCCCCCTCGAAGACGTGATAGCCGCCCACCTGGAGGAACTGTTCCCCGGCATGGAGGTGCTCGCGCACCACATGTTCCGGGTCACGCGCAACGAGGACCTGGAGGTCGAGGAGGACGACGCCGAGAACCTCCTCAAGGCGCTGGAGAAGGAGCTCATGCGGCGCCGCTTCGGGCCGCCGGTGCGCCTGGAGGTCGAGGAGTCCATCGACCCGTACGTCCTCGATCTGCTGGTGCGCGAGCTGAAGGTGTCCGACGCGGAGGTCTATCCGCTGCCGGGGCCGCTCGACCTGACGGCGCTCTTCCGGATCGCGTCGCTGGACCGGCCCGAGCTGAAGTACCCCAAGTTCATCGCGGGCACGCACCGCGATCTCGCCGAGGTGGAGTCCGCCTCCGCACCCGACATATTCGCCGCGCTGCGCGAGCGCGACGTGCTGCTGCACCACCCGTACGACTCCTTCTCCACCTCCGTCCAGGCCTTCCTGGAGCAGGCGGCGGGCGACCCCGACGTACTGGCCATCAAGCAGACGCTGTACCGGACCTCCGGCGACTCCCCGATCGTGGACGCGCTGATAGACGCGGCGGAGTCCGGCAAGCAGGTCCTCGTCCTCGTCGAGATCAAGGCGCGCTTCGACGAGCAGGCCAACATCAAGTGGGCCCGGAAGCTGGAGGAGTCCGGCTGCCACGTGGTGTACGGGCTGGTCGGGCTGAAGACGCACTGCAAGCTCTCGCTGGTGGTGCGGCAGGAGGGCGACACCCTGCGCCGTTACAGCCATGTCGGTACGGGCAACTACCACCCGAAGACCGCCCGGCTCTACGAGGACCTGGGGCTGCTCACCGCGGACCCGCAGGTCGGCGCGGACCTCTCCGACCTGTTCAACCGGCTGTCCGGCTACTCGCGCCGGGAGACCTACCGGCGGCTGCTGGTCGCCCCGAAGTCCCTGCGGGACGGGCTCATCGCGCGGATCAACAAGGAAGTGGCGCACCACCGCGCCGGGCGGCCCGCGTATGTCCGTTTCAAGGTCAACTCGATGGTGGACGAAGCGACCATCGACGCCTGCTACCGGGCGTCGCAGGCGGGCGTCCCGGTGGACATCTGGGTACGCGGGATCTGTGCCGTACGGCCCGGGGTGCCGGGCCTGTCCGAGAACATCCGGGTGCGGTCGATCCTGGGGCGCTTCCTGGAGCACTCCCGGGTCTTCGCGTTCGGCAACGGCGGTGAGCCGGAGGTCTGGCTCGGCAGCGCCGACATGATGCACCGCAACCTCGACCGCCGCATCGAGGCGCTGGTCCGGATCACCGACCCGGCGCACCGCGCGGCACTCACCCGGCTCCTGGAGACCGGGATGTCCGACACGACGTCCTCCTGGCACCTGGGCGCGGACGGCAACTGGACGCGGCACTCCACGGACGCGGAGGGCCAGCCGCTGCGGAACGTACAGGAAATGCTCATAGACGCCCGGAGGCGCCGGCGTGCAGCACCATGAAGTGGACACCGAGCGTGACACGGACCGTGACGCCGACCGTGATACGGACCGGGTGACGGGCCAGGCCACGGACCGGGTGACGGGCCGCCTGACGGGCCGGGTCACCGGCCGCGTGACGGCGCCCGGCAAGGCCGTGCCGGGCGCCGAATCCGCCGTCCCGGGGCGGCACACCGCGGGCGAGGTCCTGTCCGGGTATCTGCACGCCCGCGCGGGCGACTTCCTGCGCGGGCTGCGGATGTACGGCGAGAGCGGCGCGGACACGGCCGCCGCCGAGGAGGCGGCCCGTACGCTGCGCGGCGCGGCGCGCCGGATCGGCGGCGCGCTGCACACGTACCGGCCACTGCTCGACCAGGGTCCGGCGGACCAGCTCCGTGCGGAACTGGCCTGGCTCTCCGGCACCCTCGCCCAGGAACACGCCTGTACGGCCCGGCTGCACCGGCTGGTGGGGGCGCTGGCCCGGCTCTCGGGCGCGGTGCCCGTGCCGTCCTCGCGGACGGAATCCGACGTTCCGGCAGGTGTGCCGACGGCCGGCGCGCTGCCCGCGGGCACGCTGACGGTCGGGGCGTCCCGCGCGGGCGCGCTGCTGGAGCGCCAGCTCACCCTGGCCAGGACGCGCGCCCACTCCTCGGCGCTCCAGGCGCTGGGCTCGTCGCGCTTCCACGCCGTGGCGGACGCGGTGGCCGTACTCGCCTCCGAGGTGCCGCTGGCCCCGCTGGCGGGCGCGCCCGCGATCGAGGTGCTGGCGGGGCCCGGCGAGACGACGGAGGCCCAGCTCCTGGACGCCGTGGCCGCGCTGCCGCTGACCCGCGCGGCCCATCCCTACAACGCGGAGGCGCTGGTCAACGGCCTGGCCACGGCGGCCGACGGGGAGGCGCAGGACGCCCCGTGGCACCAGGTCCGGCGGCTGCTGCGGCTGCACCGCTACACCCAGGAGGTGTGGTGCGCGGGCGGCATCCCCGACCCGGCCCTGCTCGCGGCGGGCCGGTCCCTGGACCGGCACCGTGACGCCGCCGAGGCGGCAGCGGCGGCGGCGAACGCGGCCCGTACGCCCCGGATCGCCCCGACGACGGCGTACGCGCTGGGCGTGCTCCACGCCGACCAGCGCCACGAGGTCGAGGCGGCGCGCTTCGCGTTCCAGCAGCTCTGGCAGAAGGCGGCGGTGTCACGATGACCGAGGCGACCCGGACCGGGATGACCGGGATGACCGAGGTGACCCGATGACCGAGGAGGCGGGCACGGCGTCCGGCCCGACGGATACGCCGAAGGGCCGGGGGACGGTCCTGGCGGCGGGGTGCGTGCTGTGGCGCCGGGTGCCGTCGGCGGACGAGGGCGTCGAGATCTGCCTCGTGCACCGGCCCAAGTACGACGACTGGTCGCACCCGAAGGGCAAACTCAAGCGCGGCGAGTCCGCCCTGGCCGGCGCGGTCCGCGAGGTTCTGGAGGAGACGGGCCACCACTGCGCGCCGGGGGCCCGCCTGGACACCGTCCACTACCTGGCCCAGGGCCGCCCCAAGGAGGTCACCTACTGGGCGGCCGAGGCGACGGCCGGCGTCTTCGTCCCGAACCACGAGGTGGACACCCTCGCCTGGCTGACCCCCACGGCGGCCCGGGACCGGCTCACCCAGCCCCGCGACCGCGTCCTGGTGGACGCCCTGCTGAACGCCCTGCACTCCGCATAACGGGTCCCGCCTACGGCCGCCGTACCTCGAACTGGAAGCAGCCGTACTCCACGGCCCGCACGTGCACCAGCACCACCCCGGGCTCCGCGAACGCCTCACCGAGGGCCCGGTCGAATCCGGCCGTGGCGTCCTCGGGGACTTCGAACAGCCGGCCGCCGACGATCCGCCCCGCGGCGTCGTACCGCCGGACGGTCCGCAGCGCCCCCGGCCGCGCGAAGGGATAACCGGCGGCGCCCCGCGGCCCCCCGCACTCCCCGGCGTGGATGAACACGGGCCCCGATTCGTCGTACGCCCCCGGCTCGGCCCCGCGCGCCGCCGCCCAGCGCCGCAACGGCGCGTACGAGACGAGCGCGACCCGGTCGCCGGGGACGACGCCCCGCAGACAACACCGCAGCGGGCTGCCCACACAGTCGACCGGGGCGTCGTCCGCCCCCGCGGTGAACGGCCGTACGGGCCGCCCGGAGTCGTCCGTCCCGCGGAGCTCCCGGAGCGCGCCGGGGGCGATGGGCAGGGGCGTGTACGCGGTCAAGGTGGTCTCGGTAGTCATGGGTCAAGTCTTGGCGGCCCTTCCCCCTGCCCGCTGGCGGAAATCGGACGAGAAGATCGGCCCGCGCCCCGGGCAGGCCCGGGGCGCGCACTCCACCGGCCCCAGCGGTCCCCGTGGCCCTGGCGGCCCCAACAAACTCACCGAACGCCGCCCCTTCCACGCCCCCCTCCACGCTCCCTTCTACGCCCTCTGCGCGCCTCACACGAGCGGCCTGCACCCGAACCCAGGGTGTCCGACGAGGTTCACCTTCCGTTCACTCTCTTCCGTCGGCGGCTTCACCTGATCTGCCTAATTTCGGCCTTACACGGTGACGGTTCAAGCGCCGCACCGGCCACCCCGACGCACGCCGCCGTACAACGGTTCAGACCGGCGGCTCCTGGAAGGAACACCCGAAAAGTGAAGCTCAAGCGCAAGAACGGGCTGCGCGCCACCGCGCTCGGTGCCCTCGCCGTCTCCGGCGCCCTGGTTCTCACGGCGTGCGGCTCGGACGACAACAGCGGCGGCGGGGACAACAGCGCGAAGCCCACCACCGCCTCCAGCGAGGTGTGCAAGGACGCCAAGGGCCAGCTGCTCGCCTCCGGTTCCAGCGCGCAGAAGAACGCCATGGACCTCTGGGTGAAGAACTACATGGCCACCTGCTCCGGCGTGGAGGTCAACTACAAGTCCTCCTCCTCCGGCGAGGGCATCGTCGCGTTCAACCAGGGCACGGTCGGCTTCGCCGGCTCCGACTCGGCGCTCAAGCCCGAAGAGGTCGCCGACTCGAAGAAGATGTGCACGGACGGCGGCCAGGGCATCAACCTGCCGATGGTCGGCGGACCGATCGCCATCGGTTACCACCTGGAGGGTGTGGACAGCCTCGTCCTCGACGCCCCCACCCTCGCCAAGATCTTCGACAGCAAGATCAAGAACTGGGACGACGCGGCGATCAAGGCGCTCAACCCGGACGCCAAGCTCCCCAACAAGCCGATCCAGGCGTTCCACCGCTCCGAGGACTCCGGCACCACGCAGAACCTCGGCAAGTACCTCGGCGCCTCCGCCGCCTCCGACTGGAAGTACGAGGCTGAGAAGAAGTGGCCGGCCCCCGGTGGCCAGGCCGCTTCCGGTTCCGCCGGTGTCGCCACCCAGGTGAAGCAGGTCGACGGCTCGATCGGTTACTTCGAGCTCTCCTACGCCACCTCGCAGCAGATCTCCACGGTCAAGATCGACACGGGTGCCAGCGCCCCCGTCGAGGCCTCCTCGGAGAACGCGTCCAAGGCCATCGCCGCCGCCAAGATCAAGGGCACCGGCAAGGACCTGGCGCTCGACCTCGACTACACCACCAAGGCCGACGGCGCCTACCCGATCGTCCTGGTCACGTACGAGATCGCCTGCGACAAGGGCAACAAGCCGGCCACGCTGGCCACGATGAAGTCCTTCCTGACCTTCACCTCCAGCGAGGACGGCCAGAAGGTGCTCTCCGAGGCGGGCTACGCCCCGATCCCGGCCGAGATCAACGCCAAGGTCCGCGAGACCGTCGCGTCGCTCTCCTAGGCCCTGACGCCCTGCCGGTACGGGATCCCCGTACCGGCAGGGCACCGGCACTTCCGGCAGCAGTCAGCAGTCAGCAGTCGAAGTGTCCGCCGTACCGCACGCTCCACGGTGACGGCAACCGGCCCGGTGCACCCCTCCGGGCCGGTGGCCGTCGCCCATCCCATCCGGTGCACCGCCGCCAGGGGAGCCGGCGCTCCCCCACACAGACCGGAAAGACATGGCTTCCACCACACCCACAGAACGTCCGCCGCTATCCCCGGCCGACTCCGCGCCCCGTCCCTCCACCGGCCGCGCGGGAGACAAGATCTTCTCGGGCCTCTCCAAGGGCTCGGGCATTCTGCTGCTCGTCCTCATGGCGACGATCGCGGGGTTCCTCGCCTACCGCGCCGCCATCGCCATTTCGAAGGACGAGGGCAACTTCCTCACGACCTTCGACTGGAACCCCTCCGCGAGCCCGCCGGTCTTCGGCATCGCGGTCCTCCTCTTCGGCACGGTCGTCAGCTCGATCATCGCGATGGTCATCGCGGTCCCGGTCGCTGTCGGCATCGCCCTGTTCATCTCGCACTACGCGCCGCGCAAGGTCGCCGCGCCCCTCGCGTACGTGGTGGACCTGCTCGCCGCCGTGCCGAGCATCATCTACGGCATCTGGGGCGCCCTCGTACTCGTGCCGTATCTCGGCGGTCTCAACAGCTGGCTCGACGAGTACTTCGCGTGGACGTACATCTTCGACCAGACGCAGGCCGGCCCCGCCAGGAACATGCTGACCGTCGGCATCCTGCTGGCGATCATGATCCTGCCGATCGTGACCAGCGTCAGCCGGGAGGTCTTCCTCCAGGTCCCGCGGATGAACGAAGAGGCCGCGCTCGCGCTCGGCGCCACCCGCTGGGAGGTCATCCGGCTCTCGGTGCTCCCCTTCGGGCGCTCGGGTGTCATCTCCGCCTCGATGCTGGGCCTCGGCCGCGCGCTCGGTGAGACGATGGCCGTCGCCACGGTCCTCTCCCCGAACTACCTGATCTCGCTCCACCTGCTCGACCCGGGCGGCGGCACGTTCGCCCAGAACATCGCGGCGAAGTTCGACGAGGCCAACGAGCTGGGGCGCGACGCCCTGATCGCCTCCGGTCTGGTCCTCTTCATCCTCACACTGCTGGTGAACGGTGCGGCCCGGCTGATCATCGCGCGCCGCAAGGAGTACTCGGGGGCCAACGCATGAGCCACGCGACCATCCAGGACACGCAGACCCCCGTACCGCCGCCGAGCGGCCGGCGGGGCAGCCTCAGCCAGCGGAGTCTGCCGCGCTGGGCCCCGGCCGGCTTCGCCGCGACCGGCCTGCTGATCGGCTGCGCCGTCGGCGCGGGCGCGGGCCTGACCAGCAAGGTCCAGTGGGGCCTGATCGCCGTCGTCGCCTTCCTCGTCATCTCGTACGCCGTCACGACCACCGTCGAGAACCAGCGCCAGGCCAAGGACCGCCTCGCCACCAGTGTGGTCTGGGTGTGCTTCCTCCTCGCGGTCATCCCGCTCTTCTCGCTGCTGTGGACGACGATCGTCCGCGGCGTGAAGGCCCTCGACATCGACTTCCTGACGCACTCCATGGCCGGGGTCCTCGGCTCCGAGGCGAACGGCGGCGTCTACCACGCGCTGATCGGCACGCTGGAGCAGGTCGGCATCGCCACGGTGATCGCCACCCCGCTCGGTCTGCTGACCGCCGTCTACCTGGTGGAGTACGGCAAGGGCTCGCTCGCCAAGGCGGTGACGTTCTTCGTGGACGTCATGACCGGCATCCCGTCGATCGTCGCCGGTCTGTTCATCCTCTCGCTGATGCTGATGACCGGCACCGGGCCGTCCGGCTTCATGGGCTCGCTCGCCCTGACCATCCTGATGCTCCCGGTCGTGGTCCGCTCCACCGAGGAGATGCTCAAGCTCGTACCGAACGAGCTGCGCGAGGCCGCGCTCGCCCTCGGCGTACCGAAGTGGCGCATGATCCTCAAGGTGGTCCTGCCGACCGCGATCGGCGGCATCACGACCGGTGTGATGCTCGCGATCGCGCGCATCGCCGGTGAGACCGCGCCGATCATGCTGCTGGTCTACGGCAGCCAGCTGATCAACAGCAACCCCTTCGAAGGCGCCCAGTCGTCGCTTCCGTTCTACATTTTCGAGCAGTACAAAATCGGCGAAGTGGCGGCGTTCGACCGTGCGTGGGCAGCGGCTCTGGTGCTGATCGCGTTCGTGATGATCCTCAATCTGGTGGCGCGCGGTGTAGCCCGCTGGAAGGCCCCGAAGACCGGCCGCTGAGGCCCGAGACCCGGCTCCGCCGCGCGGAGCCACGAAAGAAGCAGTGGTTGTAATGGCCAAGCGCATCGACGTCAGCGGACTGACCGCCTTCTACGGCTCCCACCGGGCCATCGACGACATCTCGATGACCGTCGAGCCCCGCTCCGTGACGGCCTTCATCGGCCCGTCCGGCTGCGGCAAGTCCACCTTCCTGCGCACCCTGAACCGGATGCACGAGGTCACCCCCGGTGGCCGCGTCGAGGGCAAGGTGCTCCTGGACGACGAGAACCTGTACGGGACGAACGTCGACCCGGTCGCGGTACGCCGCACGGTCGGCATGGTCTTCCAGCGCCCCAACCCGTTCCCGACCATGTCGATCTTCGACAATGTCGCGGCGGGGCTGCGGCTGAACGGCTCGGCCCGCAAGAACGAGCTGGCGGACGTCGTCGAGAAGTCCCTCAAGGGCGCGAACCTCTGGAACGAGGTCAAGGACCGCCTGAACAAGCCGGGCTCCGGGCTCTCCGGCGGCCAGCAGCAGCGGCTCTGCATCGCCCGTGCGATCGCGGTCGAGCCGGAGGTGCTGCTGATGGACGAGCCGTGCTCGGCGCTCGACCCGATCTCCACGCTCGCGATCGAGGACCTGATCGGCGAGCTGAAGGAACGCTTCACGATCGTCATCGTGACGCACAACATGCAGCAGGCGGCGCGGGTCTCGGACCGTACGGCCTTCTTCAACCTGGCGGCCGTCGGCCAGCCCGGCAAGCTCATCGAGATAGACGAGACCGAGCGCATCTTCGCCAACCCGTCCGTACAGGCGACGGAGGACTACATCTCCGGCCGCTTCGGATAGTCGGATCCGGCGACACAGACGTCCTGCGGTGCTGCATGGCGGTGCCACCGCAAGACGAAGGGCCCGCCCCCTCTCCCAGGGGGGCGGGCCCCATCACATGTACGGGACAGCCGTAACCGGTACGGCATGATCGTTTGTGGCTGTTCCGGCTGTTCCGGCTGTTCCGGCTGTTCCGGCTGTTCCGGCTGTTCCGGCTGTTACGGCTGTTACGGCTGTTACGGCTGTTACGGCTGTTACGGCTGTTACGGCTGTTCCGGCTGTTCCGGCTGTTCCGGCTGTTCCGGCTGTTGTGGCTGTTACGGCTCGGCGCGTCAGCCGAAGGCGAGGTTGACCAGCCAGAAGCTGACCGCCGCCACCAGCGCCGCCGCCGGCATCGTGATGAACCAGCCGAGAATGATGTTCTTGGCGACGCCCCAGCGGACCGCGTTCACCCGCTTCGTCGCCCCCACACCCATGATCGCCGAGGTGATGACATGCGTCGTCGAGATCGGCGCGTGGAAGAGGAACGCCGAGCCGAACATGATCGACGCCCCGGTCGTCTCCGCCGCGAAGCCCTGCGGCGGGTCCAGCTCGATGATCTTGCGGCCGAGCGTCCGCATGATGCGCCAGCCGCCCGCGTACGTACCGAGGGAGAGCATCAGCGCGCAGACGACCTTCACCCAGATCGGGATCGCGTCGCCGGAGTCCTCGACATCGGCGATGACCAGCGCCATCACCACGATGCCCATCGTCTTCTGCGCGTCCTGGAGTCCGTGCCCGAGGGCCATGCCGGCCGCCGAGACGGTCTGGGCTATCCGGAAGCCGCGCTTGGCCTTGTGCGGGTTGGTCCTGCGGAACATCCACATGATCGCGACCATCACCAGATAGCCCGCGACCAGGCCGATGACCGGGGAGACGAACATCGGGATGACGACCTTCTCCAGGACTCCGGACCAGATCACCTCCGTACCGCCGGCGAGCGCCGCGCCCACCATGCCGCCGAACAGCGCGTGCGAGGAGGAGGACGGGAGCCCGAAGTACCAGGTGACCAGGTTCCAGACGATCGCCCCGACCAGCGCCGCGAAGAGGATGCCCATACCCCGCGCACCGTGCGGGGTGGCGATCAGCCCCTCGCTGACGGTCTTGGCGACGCCCTGTCCCAGGAACGCGCCCGCGAGATTCATGACGGCGGCCATCGCGAGCGCGGCGCGCGGCGTCAGGGCCCGGGTGGAGACCGAGGTGGCGATGGCGTTCGCGGAGTCGTGGAAGCCGTTGGTGTACGTGAAGCCGAGCGCGACACCGATGGTCACGATCAGCGCAAAGGTGTCCACGTGGTTCAGGACTCCTTGACCGCGATGGTCTCCACCGTGTTCGCGACGTGCTCGAACGCGTCGGCGGCCTCTTCGAGCACGTCGACGATCTGCTTGAGCTTGAGCACCTCCATCGCGTCGTACTTACCGTTGAAGAGGTGGGCCAGCAGCTTGCGGTGGATCTGGTCGGCCTGGTTCTCCAGCCGGTTGACCTCGATCCAGTACTCGGTGAGGTTGTTCATCGTCCGCAGGTGCGGCATGGCCTCGGCGGTCAGTTCGGCGGCGCGCGCGAGCACCTCGATCTGCTGCTCGACGCCCTTGGGAAGCTCTTCGACGTTGTACAGGACGACCAGGTCGACGGCCTCCTCCATGTAATCCATGATGTCGTCGAGCTGGGACGCCAGGCTGTAGATGTCCTCGCGGTCGAACGGTGTGATGAAGGAGGAGTTGAGCTGATGGAAGATCGCGTGAGTGGCGTCGTCGCCCGCGTGCTCCGCTGCCCTCATCCGCTCCGCGATCTCGGCCCGGGCGGAGGAATCCGCACCGAGGAGTTCCATCAGGAGCTTGGAGCCCGTGACGATGTTGTCCGCGGACGCGGCAAACATGTCGTAGAAGCTCGTCTCCCTGGGGGTCAGACGAAATCGCACGTGGGGTCCTCGGGTTACATGGATTCGGTCAGAGGTGATGCTAGGCGCATCATCCGGCCACAGCTAACCGGCATACCAGTGTCACTCATGGGTCAAGGAGATGAGCACAGGGCCCTGCCCCAAGGCTCACAGACGGGTAGGATATACCCACGTGGGGTATATCCCCCTTTTCGGGCAACGCGCACGGAGCGCACAGAACACCAGCAGGAGGACGCGATGACGACCACAGAGGCGGCCGGCGCGGCGACGGGCGACGCGCCCTCCGTGACGAACGTGACGAAAGCGACGGACACGATGGGCAGCACATCCGCGGCGGCGGCCACGGACCCGGCCGGCGCACCGGCCGTGACCGAAACCGACCATGACCGCGGGGTGCACGGCTACCACCACCAGAAGGCCGAGCACCTCAAGCGGCTGCGCCGGATCGAGGGCCAGATCCGGGGGCTCCAGCGCCTGGTCGAC
This sequence comes from Streptomyces sp. NPDC059255, assembly GCF_042752355.1. Classification (NCBI taxonomy): domain Bacteria; kingdom Bacillati; phylum Actinomycetota; class Actinomycetes; order Kitasatosporales; family Streptomycetaceae; genus Streptomyces; species Streptomyces sp. NPDC059255. The sequence goes on along the minus strand of NZ_JBHYZP010000040.1, from coordinate 19,951 downwards.
GAGGACGTCTACTGCATCGACATACTCACGCAGGTCTCCGCGTCGACGAAGGCGCTCCAGTCCTTCGCGCTCCAGCTCCTGGAGGAGCACCTGCGGCACTGCGTGGCCGACGCCGCCCTCAAGGGCGGTGACGAGGTCGACGCGAAGGTGGAGGAGGCGACGAAGGCGATCGCCCGGCTCCTCCGCACCTGACCCGACCGCCGCACCTGGTCCGCGTCCGCGCCGGGCTGCCCCGGCCGCCGCGCCCGACCCGGGCTGCCGCACCTGCCTCGGCCGCCGCACGTGCCCGGGCTACCGCGCCCGGTCCGCTTCCGCGCCGGGCTGACCCGGCTGCCGCGCCCGGCCCGGCTGCCGCACTTCGGTCCGGCTGCCGCGCCCGGTCGGCCTCCGGCGCCGGGCCGCCCCGCCTCCGCACCTGACCCGCTTCCGTACCGGGCCCGCCCCGCCTCCGCACCTGACCCGCTTCCGTACCGGGGCCCGCCCCGCCTCCGCGCCTGCCCCGGCGCCCCGGACGTCACCCGCCCCGGTTGCCGGGCCTCACTCCGGACAGGACTCCCGGCGGCGGGGGGCCCTCGGCGGCTGCGGGTGGCGCGGCTGCGCGGGGCGCTCGGTCCGGGGTGCGGGGCGCTCGGCCCGTACGTTCAGCACCTCGTCGATGCGGTCCGGGCTGAGCCGTTCCCCGTCCGTGGCGGACGCCGCGATCATCAGCTCGCCGCACCACTCGATCTCGGCGAGGGCCACATGGTCGTGAACGGGCGGCGTACGCACCAGAGCCACGTGCCCTCACCTCTTCCTGCCGGTCCGTCCGGTCCCGCCGGTCTCGGCTTCCTAGCGTAGGGAGGGTGATACACACCGCGCATGGCACGTCCGGACCATTTCCGGCTTGGTCCTCCCCGGTTACGGCTTGATCTGATCTTGCCGCGCCGTCCGAGGGGCCGAACGAAAGCCGCTCGCTCAGGTCTTGATCTCTCCGGTGAAGATGTCGTCCTCCGGCGGCAGCGTCACCGCGACCCGCTCACCGAACGCGTAGAGCAGCGTCGTCGAGGCGACCTCGACCGGGTGCCCCTGGTTGAGATAGCTGAAGCGGAGCCTGACCTTGCGCGGCCGCCCCTCCTCGTCCAGATACGCGTCGAACGGCACCGCGTCCTCGCCGAACCCTTTCGCCGCCGCGGCCAGCGCCCCGCGCACGTCCGCCGACGCCGTCCTCGCCGCCCGGCCGAGCTCCGTGACCCCCCGGTAGTGCCAGACCCGTACCCCGGCCAGGTCCTGCTCCGCGACGAAGGTCACATCCCGGGCGGCGCGCAGCAGTTCGGTGGAGATGAGCGGGTCCGTCACCCCGCCGGTGACCAGATTCCCGTCCTCCAGGGCCGTCGAGTCCACCCGGACCCACTTGTCGGCGGGCACCCCGGCGCCGCGGTTCTTCATGTACAGCACGCCCGGCGAGAGGAGTTCGGTGATCGGCCGGTGCTCGCTGGTGCCCGCGGCGTCACCGGGCAGCAGGACCCGCAGCCGCCCCATCCGCCGGCCGAAGTCGTATCCGCCCTCGCCCCTGATGGTCACCCGGGTCCCGCCGGCCGCCATCTCCATGGACGTACGGGCCTTGGAACTGCCCGAGGCACGCAGCACGTCGGCCGCCTTCCGCACCGCCCCGGGGTCGCTGCCCGGCCGGTCGTCGGCGGCCGCGCCGCCCGGCCCGGCACAGCCGCCGGCGGTGGCCACGACCCCCGCCACGGCCATGGCGGCGAACGCCGCCCCTCTGTGCCCGTGCTGCCGCACCACCATCGCCTGCCAACCCCCAACGCGTGACCGGCGCCCGTCCGCGGCCCGCCCGTTCCGGATAACCCGGATAACGACGCCCGCCGTGACTCGTCACGCCGTTCCCCACCACTCCGTTCCCTGTCACGCCGCGCCGGTCACGGGACGCGAACTCACCGGTACGGTGGAGTGGTGAGCGAGCAGGACGTCTCCGAACCCCCCACCACCCTCCGCCCCATACCCCCGGCGTCCCCCACGCCCCCCGCGCCCGTCACCGCCGCGGCGCATACGGCCACGACCGTCGAACGCGGGTCGTTCTGTCTGGCGCGCTGCACCTGCGGCTGGTCGGGCCCGGCCCGAAGAGCCCGCGACCGTGCCCGCGCCGACGCCGACAACCACGCCGACAACCACGCCGACAGCCACTCCGACGACCACGCCGGGACAGCCCCCCGCTGACCGCCCGGCCACGCCCGGTGGAACCCGCCGCACCCCGTGGACCGTCCCGTACACCGGGACGTCGTCATGGGGAGGGCACAGATGGAACGGCGCACACTGCTCGCCGCCGGGGCCGGACTGGCGGCCACCGCCACGGCCTGCTCCGGCCCGGGAAGCGGTACGGAGAGCGGAACCGGAGGCGGCGGGCAGAGCGGTACGGGAGCCGGGAGCGGTGGCGCCGACTCCGGCAAGGCGCCGGGCAGGGGCACGTCCTCCGCTCCGGACTCCACCGCGGCCGCCGCCTCGGCGTCACCGCGCTGGGACGCCCTCGCACGGGGGCTCGCCGGCGACCTCGTCCGGCCCGGCGACGCCGAGTACGCCACGGCCCGGCAGCTCTACAACACCCGCTACGACCGCCTGAAGCCCGCCGCCGTCGCCTATGCCGCCGGCGAGGACGACATCCGCGAGTGCCTCGCCTTCGCGCGCACGCACCGTACACCCGTCTCGATCCGCGGCGGCGGCCACTCGTACGCGGGCTGGTCCAGCGGCAACGGCCGGCTCGTCATCGACGTGTCGAAGCTCGACTCCCTCTCGTACGCGGGCACGGAGACCCGGATCGGCGCGGGCGCCCGGCTCTCCGCCGTCTACCGCGCCCTCGCCGCCCGCGGCCGTACGATCCCCGCCGGCTCCTGCCCCACGGTCGGCATCGCCGGGCTCACCCTGGGCGGCGGTCACGGCGTCACCTCCCGGGCGTACGGCCTCACCTGCGACAGCCTGCTCTCCGCGACCGTCGTCACGGCCGACGGCCGGCGGCTGACCGCCGACGCGCAGCGGAACCAGGACCTCTTCTGGGCGCTGCGCGGCGCCGGCAACGGGAACTTCGGCATCGTCACCGAGCTGCGTTTCCGTACGCACCCGGCGCCCGAGGTGGTCGTCGCGGACGCGAGCTGGCCCTGGTCGAAGGCGGACACGCTGCTCGCCGCCTGGCAGAAGTGGGGGCCCGAGCAGCCGGACGAGATCTGGTCCGCGCTCCATCTCGCGGCGGGCCCCGGCGGCAGCACGCCCACCGTCTCGCTCGCCGTCCTCTCCCTCGGCACCGAGCAGGACCTCAAGAACGCCATCGACCGCCTCGCCGACGGCCCCGGCGGCCCCGGCTCCGCGCGCTCCGTCTCCGTACGCCGCCGCGGCTACGAGGAGGCGATGCGCGGCTACGCGGGCTGCGCCGACTACCCGGAGGAGCAGTGCAGGCTGCCCGGTACGACCCCGGGCCGCGACCCCCGGGGCGCGCTGGGGCGCGAGACGTACGCGGCCGCCTCCGACTTCTTCGACGGCTCCCTGTCCGCTGCGGGACGGCGCGCGCTCACCACGGCGGTCGAGGGGTTCACCCGGCTCCCGGCGGCCCAGGGCGGCGGCGGTTCGGTCGCGCTCACCGCGCTCGGCGGGGCGGTCAACCGCGTCGATCCGGCGGCGACGGCCTTCGTCCACCGGCGCTCGCGGATGCTCGCCCAGTACATAGGCGCGTGGCATCCCGGCATCGAGGGAACGCAGCAGCAGGCCTGGCTGAAAAACGCCCATGGGTCGATGCGCAGGTACGCGTCGGGCGCGGCCTACCAGAACTACGTCGACGCCACCCTGACCGACTGGCGCACCGCCTACTACGGAACGGCGGCGGACCGGCTGAGCAGGCTGAAGCGGCAGTACGACCCGGACCGGCTCTTCGACTTCCCTCAGGCGCTGTAGCGCCGGCCTCCGAAGGGCCGACCGGCGCGGGAGCGGCTTGCGCGGGAGCGGCTTGCGCGGGAGCGGCTTGCGCGGGAGCGGCTTGCGCGGGAGCGGCTTGCGCGGGAGCGGCTTGCGCGGGAGCGGCCGTCGGATCGTCCCCGGCCCGGGGGAACAGTCGGCCCCGACGGACGGGGCCGACGGACGCGGGCCGTGCGCTACCGCGGGCTTACTCGTCTAGGCCGTACGGCCCACCGCGGTGGCCCCCCGGTACGCCCGGCGATGACCTGGTACCAGACCCGCACCGCCGGGTTCCCCGCCAGGCCATCGACCGCAAGGGCGTACTCATGCACCGACCCGGAAACCGCCCCGGAACCGGACTCCGGATAGCCGTACTCGGCACCGCCACCACCCTGCTCCTCCTCGCGCCCGGCGCCGGCGCCGCGTCGGCCGTGGACCGGCCCACCGATCCGGGCGAGCTGACGCTCATCGACACCGCGGCGGGCCCGGCACTGGCCGACCGGGCGGGCAACCCGCTCTACATCCGGACGGCGGACCGGCCGGACGCCCCGCCGTGCATGGGCGAGTGCGCCAGGACCTGGCCCGCGGCGACGGGCTTCCCCGCCAAGGCGCGCGGCGTCATGGGCACGACCTCCCGGACCCTGCTGCGCGCGGCGAACAGCGGCCGGCCGCAGGTCGTCTACAACAACCACCCGCTGTACTACTACAAGAACGACCGGCCCAACCGGCCGCGCGGACAGCACATTCCGGGCTTCAGCCTGGTCGCCCCGGACGGCACCGCCCTGACGGCGACGGCCGGCGCGGGCGCGTCGGCGTCACCGAGGCGGCCGGCACCGGCGAGGCCGGCGGCCTCAGCGAAACCGTCGAACTCACCGAAACCGTCGACGGCCGGGACGATCTCGGCCACGTCGAGGGCGAGACCCCCGACCACCACGCCCCCGCCCACGCCCCCGCGCACACCTCCGGCGCCCAGGAAGTCCACGACCGCGCCGAGAACCGCGGTGACTCCCCAGGCTCCGGTCACTCCCCGAACTCCCGTCACACCGAGGACATCGGCGATTCCCCAGGCATCCGCAACTCGGAACACCTCCGCCACCCGCAACACCTCCGCCACCGGCCTCCCGTCCGTAGGGGCGCTCCGGGTCACCCCGTCCGGCGCGGCACGCGGCGGGGCCGACCACCCGGTGGCCGCCGCGGACACGGGCCGCTCCGGCCGTGACCAGGTCGCCGAGGTGTCCCTCGCCATCGGCGCCACCGCCGCCGCCTTCGCGGGCACGATCCTGGTGGTACGCCGCCTCCAGCGCCGCTCGACGGGCGGGGAACCCTGACCGGACGGGCGAGGCGGGCGAAGGGCACGCCCGCCTCGGCCTCCGGCCCCGCCACCACCACTCCCTCGGACGTGGCGATACGCACCCTGCTCACCGTCGCGGTGCTGGGCGCGGCCACCGCCGTACTGCTGCACCTGACGGCCGGCCGCCCCACCGCACCGCCCCCGCCGGCCGCGGTCAGGGAGCCCCGGCTCGTCCAGGTCACGGATCCGCCCTCCGCGCCCGTACGGCTGCGGATCCCGGCGCTCGGCGTCGCCGCCGCGATCCAGCCGCTCGCCCTCGCCCCGGAGGGCACGCTGGACCCGCCGAGCTTCCGGCACGCGATGAAGGTCGGCTGGTACGCGGCGGGACCGCGCCCGGGCGAGCCGGGCCCCGCCGTGCTGGTCGGCCACCGGGACGCCCCGGCCAACCCGGGCACCGTCCCGGTCCGCAACGGCCGGGACGACATCAAGAACGCGGTCTTCGCCAAGCTGGGCCGGCTGCACCTGGGCGATCTGATCGAGACGGAGTCGGGCGACGGCACGCGGCAGCCGTTCCGGGTGACGGCGGTCGACACGTACCCGACGAGGCGGTTCCCGACGGAGCGGGTCTACGGTCCGGTGCCCGACCCGCAGCTGCGGCTGATCACCTGCGGCGGCGTCATCGACGCGAACGGCCACTGGGACTCGAACGTGGTGGTCAGCGCGGCGGCGGTCCGGTAGGCGCTCCGCAACGGGCGGCTCAGGCGGCCAGGTTGTTGTCGTCGGGGCGCTGCTCCGGGATGCCCAGGGGCCGCGTACCGCCGACCGCTTCGGCGCCCGCCGTACGGTCCGCCTCGCGCGCCCGCCGCGACCGTACGAGCGGGCCGAGCCGCTCCGAGCGGGAGACCGCCGAGACCAGCGGTGTCAGCAGGGCGAGCGCGAGCGGGGTGAGGAGCAGGGCGACGGCCGTGCCGAGGGCGAAGCCGCCGATCACGTCGGTCGGGTAGTGGACGCCCATGTAGACGCGGCAGAAGCCTTCGAGGAGGGCCAGGCCGATGGCGACCAGACCGAACTTCCGGTGGGCGATGAAGACCCCGACGCCGATGGCCATCGCCATCGTGGCGTGATCGCTGACGAACGAGTAGTCCGTCTTGCCCGTGACGAGGACTTCAAGGCCTCTGTGGTCGACGAACGGGCGTGGCCGTTCCACGAACCCGCGGATCGGGATGTTGACCAGCAGCGCGATCCCCGCGGCGAGCGGCGCCCAGACCAGCCCGGCGACGGCCGTGACCGAGTCCTCGGCGGAGCCGCGCCCGCGCACGCTCCACCAGCACCAGAGCGCGACGAGGACGAGCGCGAGCATGATCCCGTACTCGCCGGTGAACCCCATGACGCGGTCGAACCAGGACGGGGCGTCCTTGGCCAGTCCGTTGATGTCGTAGAGCAGACCGACATCGGGGTTCGATCCGTCCAGTACGAGTCCAGCCATCTGCTGCGGCCCCTTAAGCCTTGTAGCCCGCCACGGCGCACCTCCGGGTGCGCCGCTTCCGCCAACCCCCGTGGTCGGTACGGAATCGCCGCGCGACCTGCCGCGTGATCGAAGTGATCAGTACCGCAGCTCTCGTCCAGGGAACGGCCCACACACCGCCGCCGTTCCGGTCTCTACCGAACGATCACCATGACGTTATCGAAGAGTGACACAAAGTCGCAGCTCAGCGCCGTTCCGGGACGGCTGAGGACAACCACTTCCGGCCAATCGGCCGGTTCACGCACGGCTCGCGTCCGGCTCACATCCGCTCCGTACCCGGTCCGCGCAGGCGGCTGTGCGGCCCGGTTCAGCTCTCCGGCCGGCTCCCCGGCAGATCGGTCGGGAGCGATTTCGCGCCGTCCTCGGTAACTCTGGTCGCCCCGAAGTAATCCGGGGTGTCGATCTTGTCGAACCGGATCACGGCACCGGTGTACGGCGCGTTGATCATGTACCCGCCCCCCACGTAGAGCCCGACGTGCCGGATGGCCCGCGAGTCGGTGAGATCGTCCGAGAAGAAGACGAGGTCCCCGGGCAGCAGCTCGTCGCGCGAGGGATGCTTGCCCGCGTTGTACTGGTCGTTGGCCACCCGGGGCAGCTCGATCCCCACGGTCCGGTACGCCGCCTGGGTCAGCCCCGAGCAGTCGAACCGCCCTCCTTGGTCGGCGGTCCCGTTCCCGCCCCACAGGTAGGGCGTGCCGAGCCTCTGCTGCGCGAAGTAGATGGCCGCGGCGGCCTGCTTCGACGGCTCGACGCGTCCCACGGGCCGGGCGAAGCTCTTCTCCAGCGTACGAATGATCTTGACGTAGTTCTGGGTCTCCCGGTACGGCGGGACGCCCTGGTACTTGATGACCGCGTACGCCCCGGCGTTGTACGCCGCGAGCATGTTGCTGGTCGGGTCGCCGGGCACGTCCTTCACGTACTTGGCGAGCTCGCAGTCGTACGAGGCGGCGGAGGGTATCGCGTCCTCCGGGTTCCAGATGTCCCGGACGCCGTCCTTGTTCCCGTCGATCCCGTGGGCCTCCCACGTGCCGGGGATGAACTGCCCGATGCCCTTGGCGTTCGCCGGGCTCTGGGCTCTCGGGTTCCACCCGCTCTCCTGGTACAACTGCGCGGCGAGCAGGGCGGGATTGATGGCGGGGCAGAGGTTGCCCCAGGTCGACACGGTGTTCTGGTACGCCGCCGGAACGGCCCCCTTGGCCAGCCCCACGGCCCGGCCGCCCCCGGCCGTACCCCCGACGAGTCCGGCGGCGGCGGAGTAGGTCCCCACGACGAGCAGCGCGACGAACGACGTCGACAGTCCGCCCACGCCGGCCACGACCAGCCATGCCTTACGCACCGTCACCCACCCTCCGCCTCAGGGCCACTGCCGATTGGCCAGTGTAGGCGGGAGGCCCACCCCGCAGGGGGTGCACTCCGAGGACATGAGGACACAGGGGGCGCACGGCGCCGCACGGCCGGGCCCCTTGCCCGCGAGGAGCGAGCGGAGATCGGGACGGGGAGATCGAGCCAGGGTGACCGAGGCCATAAAGGTGTATCAACGACAGTCATTGCCCGGAGTCACGCCCCGTGATACACAGAGTAACCAACAGAGCAACCATACGCGTCCGCGCATTCTCCGATCCGTGGCAGGTCAGCGCCCCGGGTCGGTCATCTGTGCGGGGATCGGGTAAAGAGAGCCGCCAACCGGCATACGTGGCCCGTTCCATCAGCGAAGATAGAGCGTGACCCGTGTCATGGGGCACGGGCGTGAATGACCCAACAGGGGCGGTGAGTTACATGTACCTGGCGGCCGAAAAGGGCGACATCACCACCATCATCGGTGGCATCGCGCCCAACTGGGGGCCCTTCGGGACACTGGGCAACGAGGCCCGAGTCATGATCGAGGTCGTGATGGCCGTGGCCATCCTTCTCTGCCTCGGTATCGCGATCTGGGGCGCGGCGAAGCAGCGGATCGGGGCGACGGCGCTCCGGGACACGTTCAGCGCCGAGCAGGGCAAGGGCCTGATCGTCGCCGGGCTGACCGGTGTCTTCATCATCGGCTCGCTGGGCACGCTCTTCACCATCGTGTACGGCATGGCCGTCTGACGCGGACCCGCCTCGCCCGGCCCAGCCCTCCCTCTGCCCCTCCTATCCCCCGTCCACCCCTCGACCCCACCTGTCCTTCGCATCCACCCGCTGAGGTTGCGTCACCCTGATGTCGAGTCACCACACCGCGCCCGCGCGGGAACCAGCACGGCTACCGTCGTACTACGCGGAATCGCACACGGCTGAGGGAGCGTACCCGGCATGAGCTTCGGCGACGAGCACGGCTACGGCGGCGACCCGGGCCGTAAGGGCGACGGCTTCGGCGGCTCGGGCCAGACCCGTACCCGCCTGCCCGACGGCAGAGGCACCGACCCCTACGGCGGCCCGCGCCGCCCGGCCCGGACCTCGCGCTCCCTCGTCACCGTGGTGGGCGTCGTCGTCCTGCTCATCGCCGCCATCGCGTTCGTGAACCGCGGCGGCAGCGGCAACACCGGCAGCAACGGCAACGGCACCAAGGGCGCGGCGGGCGCGGGCGCCGACCCGACGGCGGCGACCGGCGTGAAACCGGTGACGGGCAAGAACGGAACGATCCCGTCGGGCTTCGCCAAGAACGAACAGGGCGCGGCGAGCGCGGCGGCGAACTACGCGGTGGTCCTGGGCTCGAACGGCATGTTCCACCAGGACAGCCGCCACACCATCGTCGACAGCGTCTACACCCCCGAGGCGGCGGCCGGCCTGAAGGGGCCGCAGGACCGCGCGTACTCCACGGAGTTCCTGAGCAAACTGGGCCTGGACGCCGACGGCAACCCCCCGCAGGGCAGCGACTTCATCTCCCGGACGATCCCCGTGGGGACGAAGGTCGAGACCATGGCGGGGGACACGGCGAAGGTATCGGTCTGGTACACGGGCCTGATCGGGATGTCGGGCCCCGACTCCACGGACCCCGTGCGTACGACCTGGCAGACGGGCACCTTCGAGCTCAAGTGGGTGGGCGACGACTGGAAGATCGTCGCGGACTCGCAGAAGGACGGCCCGGCGCCGGTGCCCGGCGACGTCGCGGCGTCCACGGCGGACGAGATGAGCAAGGCTGTCGAGCAGTACGGAGGCTTCACCTATGCCAGGTAGCTCCCGGCGCCGCGTCCGCTCCGTCGTCACCGTACTGGCGGGCCTTCAAACGGCACTTCTCCTGTTCGCCGCGCGCGCGGCGGCGGCACCGACCCCGACCCCGACTCCCACGCCGAGCGACGACAACGTCGACTGCGAGGCGCTGTCCGGACTCAGCAAGCAGTACTGCGAGAGCGGCGACTCCGGCGTCTCCGGCAGCGGTACGCCCAGCGTCACCGACGCCCTCGACCCCCTCGCCTCCCTCGCCCGCGGCTGCGCCGACGCCGCCGCCTGGATCGTCGGGAAGCTCAGCGACGCCGTCAAAGAGACCGCCAACGTCGACTTCACCAACGCCTCCTTCCTCCGCCAGTACGCCGTCGTCTTCGCCGCCTCCACCGTCCTCACGCTCGTCCTCTGGCTCCTCGCCGTCGCCAAGCGAGCCATCCGGGGCGTCCCCCTCACCACCGCGCTCTCCGAGGCCATCGGCTTCCTCTGGCTGACGGTCCTCGCCTCGGCGTTCACCCCGCTCATCCTCTACACCGTCGTCTCCGCCACCGACAGCGTCACCGAGATCATCTCCACCTCCAGCGGCGGCCAGACGGACGTCTTCTTCGGCGGCTTCTCCGAAGCCCTCAAGAAGGGCAACGACATAGGCGGCGGACCGATCATGCTGATCGTCGTCTCGCTCGTGTCGATCCTCGCCGCCGGTGTCCTCTGGCTGGAGCTGGTCATCCGGGCGGCCCTCCTGTACGTCGGCGCGCTCCTCGGCACCGTCGTCTACGCCGGGCTCGTCGACAAGAACATGTGGGGACACGTCCGCCGCTGGGCCGGGATCATGATCGCCGTCATCATGGTCAAGCCGGTGATCGTGATCGTCCTCGCCCTGGCCGGCGCGCTCTCCGCCGACAGCGGCCCCGACGCGCTCTCCGCCGTCGTCTCGGGCCTCGCCATCATCATCCTCGCGATCTTCGCCTCGGCGATGATCTACCGCTTCGTACCCGGCTTCGGCGACGAGATCGCCTCCGCCCGCACCAACCGCAAGCAGGCCACCGACGGTTCCCAGGCCGCCGCCCTCATCAGCTCGCCCGCCGCCCTCGTCTCGCAGGGCATCAAGACCCACAGCGGCCGCGGCGGCCAGGGCGACGGCGGAGGCGGCGCGGGCGCACGCCCCGCCAACCCGGTCTCCGGCGGCGTCGCCGCGCACAGCTCCCGCGGCACCTCCGGAGGCGGAGGCGGCGGGCCGGTCCCCTCCGCCACGCCCCCGCCCCGCAGCAGCAGCCCCACCAGCTCCACCCCCCACAGCGCACGCGGCTCCCGCGGCACCGGTACCGGCAACAACAGCACTGGAGGTGGAGGGCGTTGACGACTCAGTCCCAACCGATGGCGCCCCGCCGTACGTATCTCATCGGCCGCGCCAGGCCCAACGCGATCGTCGGCAAGAACCGCGAGACCGGCGAGATCGCCCTGATCATCGCCGGCGCGTTCATCGGCATGATGTGCGGCCTGCTCGTGCCCGTCCTGTCCCTGCGGATCGTGACACTGACCGGCTTCCCGCTCCTCGCGCTCGCCGCCGTCTACATGCCGTACAAGCAGCGCACGGTCTACAAGTGGTTCGAGATCAACCGCAGCTTCAAGCGCACCCTGCGCAACGGCACCGCCTACCGCTCCGGCGCCATGGAGGCCGGCACCCGTGCCGACGGCCGCGAGGTCGAGGTCGGCCCGCCGCCCGGCATCGGCCGGATCAACTGGCTGGCCGCGCCCTTCGGCCCCGACGAGATCGCCGTCCTGCTCCACGCCGACCGGCGCACCGTCACCGCCGCCATCGAGATCGAGGGCCCGGGCGTCGGCCTGCGCGACAGCGAGGACCAGGAAGCCCTGGTCGACCGCTTCGGCACCCTCCTCAAGCATGTCGCCAACGGCGACGGCTTCGTCACCCGCCTCCAGATGCTCGCCCGTACGCTGCCCGCCGACCCCGACGCGCACGAGAAGGACGTGGCCCAGCGCGGCGACGTCCACTCACCCGGCTGGCTCCAGGACTCGTACGACCAGCTCCAGTCCATGGTCTCCACCTCCAGCGAGCAGCACCGCGCGTATCTCGTCGCCTGCATGCACTACACCCGCGAACTGGCCGCCGAGGGCCAGGCCATGGCCCGCGCCGCCCGCACGGCCGCCGGCACGAAGAAGCTCGACCGGGACGCGGGCCTCGCCGTCGTCATGGCCCGCGAACTGACCGACATCTGCGCCCGGCTCGCCGAGGCGGACATCCGCGTACGGCAGCCCCTCGGCCAGGGACGGCTCGCCTCGCTCGTCCACTCGATGTACGACCCGGACCACCCCATCGACCACATCCAGGCCATGACGAAACGAAACGCCTGGCCGGCCGAGCTGGACGCCATGGAGCCGACGTACCTCCAGGCCAAGACCCGCGAGTCGTCGACGCGCGCCCCCTGGTGCCACTCCACCGCCTGGGTCAAGGAGTGGCCCATGACCCCGGTGGGCGTCAACTTCCTGGCGCCGCTGCTCGTCCACACCCCCGATGTGATCCGTACGGTCTCGGTCACGATGGACCTCGAACCGACCGAGATCGCCATCGAGCGGATGCTGACGGAGAAGACGAACGACGACGCGGAAGCCAGCCGCGCCGCCAAGATGAACCGCACGGTCGACCCGCGCGACATCGCCGCGCACGGCCGGCTGGACCAGCGGGGCGAGGACCTCGCCAGCGGGGCGGCGGGGGTCAACCTCGTCGGGTACATCACCGTGTCGTCCAGGTCCCCCGAGGCCCTGGCCAGGGACAAGCGGACGATCAGAGCCTCGGCCGGCAAGTCGTACCTGAAGCTGGAGTGGTGCGACCGCGAGCACCACCGGGCCTTCGTGAACACCCTGCCGTTCGCGACCGGTATCCGCCGCTGACACCGTCGGCCGCTGCTGACACCGTCGGCCGCCGCATCCCTCACCGCCGTACCCGCCAAATCCACATATCCGCCGTACCCGCCGTAGGAAGAGTCGAAAGGGGCCTGTGGTGCGAGATCCGCTGTCCGTCCTCACGGAAGCCTTCACCAGCTTCCTCTTCGGGAAGGTGGAGACGACCCGGCTGCCCGTCCGTACGTCGACGGGCCAGGCCCAGGCCGTCTACCTGCCCACCGCCGCCCCCGGCCTCGGCGACTCGGGCGTGATCATCGGCCGTGAGGTCTACAGCGGCAAGGGCTACATCTACGACCCCTTCCAGCTGTACGGACAGCAACTGCCCGCCCCGCACTGGCTGGTCCTCGGCGAGTCCGGCAACGGCAAGTCGGCCCTGGAGAAGACCTACGTCCTGCGCCAGCTCCGCTTCCGCGACCGCCAGGTCGTCGTCCTGGACGCCCAGGGCGAGGACGGCGCCGGCGAGTGGAACCTCATCGCCCAGGAACTGGGCATAACCCCCATCCGGCTCGACGCGATGGCCGCCCTCGACGACGGCATCCGGCTCAACCCGCTCGACCCGTCGATCACCACCACCGGGCAGCTCGCCCTGCTCCGTACGATCATCGAAGTCGCCATGGGCCACGGCCTCGACGAACGCTCCGGCTTCGCCCTCAAGGTCGCGCACGCCTACGTCAACGAGACGATCGTCGAACGGCAGCCCGTGCTGATGGACATCGTCGAGCAACTGCGCCACCCCGAACCCGAGTCCGCCCAGGCCATGAACGTCGACCTGGACGACGTACGGGCCTGGGGCCTCGACGTCGCCCTGGTCCTGGACCGGCTGGTCGACGGTGACCTGCGCGGCATGTTCGACGGCCCGACGACCGTCGGCATCGACCTGGACGCCCCGCTGATCGTCTTCGACCTCTCGCACATCGACCGCAACTCGATCGCGATGCCGATCCTGATGGCGATCGTCGGCGTCTGGCTGGAACACACCTGGATCCGCCCCGACCGCAAGAAGCGCATCTTCCTCGTCGAGGAAGCCTGGCACATCATCAACTCGCCCTTCGTCGCCCAGCTATTCCAGCGACTGCTGAAGTTCGGCCGGCGGCTCGGCCTCTCCTTCGTGGCGGTGGTCCACCACCTCTCCGACGTGGTCGACGGGGCGGCGGCCCGCGAGGCCGCGGCCATCCTCAAAATGGCGTCGACCCGGACGATCTACGCCCAGAAGGCCGACGAGGCCAGAGCGACGGGCCGGGTCCTCGGCCTGCCCCGCTGGGCGGTGGAGATCATCCCGACGCTCACCCCCGGCATCGCGGTCTGGGACGTCAACGGCAATGTCCAGGTCGTCAAACACCTGGTGACGGAGGCGGAACGGCCGCTGGTCTTCACCGACCGGGCGATGACCGAGAACTCCGAGGCATCGGACGCCGCCGACGCGGCCCAGGCCCGGCGCGCCGGGCTGCTGCCACCCGCTCCGTACGAACCGCGCGAGCCGCACGAGGACATGCGGGCCGCGGAGTGGGAGGCGGAACAGCGGGCGGCCCTGCTCGAACGGCAACGGCAGTACAACGAGTCCTCCGAGTCGACGGTGGCGTGACATGCCGCGCCACCAGGAGGAGCAGCGGCCCGGACCGGGCGGCCAGGGCGGCCAGGGCGGCATCCCCGACGGACTGCTGGTGGGCCTGCTGGGCTTCCTGCTCGGGCTGACGCTGCTGGTCTGGACGGCCACGGGGCTGGCGGGACTGTTCACCCACGGCGCCTGGCCACGGGGCGTGACCTTCGTCCGTACGCCCATGGCCATGCGCGAACTGGCCTCCGCGCCCCACGACCTCCCGGGCGCCTGGCCGGAGACCCCGCCGGGGGAGCTGTCGGGATACGGGCTGTTCTGGGGCCTGCTGATCAGCCAGCTCATGGTGCTGACCGTTCTGACGGTGTTCGTGCTCGGGGTGACGGCGCGGTACCGGGTGGTACGGGCGAGACGCAAGGAGCAACAGCGGTACGAGCAGGACGCACGCGACGGACGGGACGCGGAGGACGCACGGTACGCACCGTACGGACAGGACGGACGGAACCCGGAGAACGCGCGGTACGCACGGGACGTCGTGCCCCGACAGGCCCCGGCGCCGACTCCCGCGCAGGCCCACCACCCCGTCCACGGGTCGGCGCCGGAACCCGCCCTGGAGCACGCGCCGCCGGCGCACGACACGCCGCACGCCCCGTTCAACAAGGACCCACAGCGCAGACCGGGCCCGGCACCGGTTCACGGTCAGCCCCAGGATCCGGCCCCTGCCCCTGCCCCGCACCCCGCATCGGCCCCGCTCCAGGAATCACCCCCAGCGCCCGCCCCCGCCACGGTGTCCGCCCCCGCCCCGCGCGTACGGTACGGCGACCCCGCCACCCGGCGCCCCGCCGCCGTCCAGGCGGTCCTGGACGCCGCGGGCCCCGCCCTCGTCGTCACCTCCGCCCCCGCCGTGTGGGACGAGACCAAGGACGCGCGCGCCAAGCTCGGCCCCGTCCTCGTCTACGACCCGGGCCACCTCTGCGACACCCCCGACCGGCTCCACTGGTCCCCCACCGCCGGATGCGAGGACCCCGCCGTCGCCGCCGCCCGCGCGACCGCCCTGCTCTCCCCCGTACGCCCGCGCGCACTGCTCGACGCCGCCATGGCCGACACGGCGGAGACCCTCCTGCGCTGCTGGCTGCATGCTGCGGCCGTGGACACGCGACCGGTGAAACAGGTGCTGCGCTGGGCGCAGGGCGGGGGTGCCCAGGAAGCCGTACGGATCCTCCGTTCGCACCCCAAGGCGGCCTCCGGCCTCGCCGGACTGCTGGAGTCCGCGCTCACCGCGCACCCCGAACGCCGCGACGTCGCCCAGCAGTTGACGGCCCGGGCACTCTCCGCCCTCTCATCGGTGCACATCCGCGACGCCTGCACGCCGAACAGAACCGATGCCCTCGCGCTGGATTCTTTTGTGAGCGAGGGGGGCACGCTCTATGTGGTGGGCGAGCCGATCGAAGATCCCCGCGCCCGCCCGGGTGCGATGCCGCTGCTCACCGCACTCACCTCAAGCGTGGTCGAGCACGGCCGCCGCATGGCCGCACGGTCATCTGACGGTCGGCTCGACCCACCAATGTCCCTCGTCCTGGACGATGTGGCCGCGGTGGCCCCGTTCCCCCTGGTCCCGGAGCTGCTCGCCACCGGCCAGGACCGAGGCATGCCGACGCTCGCCCTGCTGCGCTCCCGGCAGCAGGGCAAGGACCGCTGGCCCCAACGGGAACTGCCGGGCGCCGGTTAGCCGACGGGCTCGGTTGACCGACGGACCGGGTCAACCGGCCGGCTGGGTCAACCGGCGGGCTGCGTGAAGCGGATGCTGTTGCCGAAGGGGTCGCGGAGGCCGCAGTCGATCCCGTAAGGACGCTCCGTGGGCTCCTCCGTGAACTCGACGCCCCGGGCCAGCAGCGTCTCGTACGTCTTGCGGCAGTCGTCCGTGCTGAAGATCAGCGAGCCGCCCGTCGCGCCCTTGGCGACCAGCTCACGGACCTGCTCGGCCGTCTCCTCTGACATGGCCGGAGGCCCCGGCTTCTCCAGCAGGACCTGGCGATCCGGGTGGCCGGGGACATTGACCGTGAGCCAGCGCATGAAGCCGAGGTCGACATCGGCATTGACTTCGAGGCCGAGCTTGCCGACGTAGAAGTCGAGGGCCTCGTCCTGGTCGAGTACGTAGATCTGCGAGTGTGTGATGGCGTTGAACATGCACATCACGGTAGTGGGCAATCCCGGCGAAAACTTATCCAAAAGTGCTCGGCCGCGTCCACGCCATGGTGAAGCAGTTCGGTACGCCCACGGCCGCCGCGGCGGCCGCCACGTCCCCGGCCGCCGCCTCCCTCGCCTGCTTGCGGTAATCCCGCGGTGACCGGCCGACGATGTCGTGGAACGTACGGCTGAAGGTCCCCGGACTGCCGAAGCCGACCTCGAAGCAGATGTCCGTCACGCTGTGGTCGCTCTCCCGCAGCAGGAACATCGCACGCTCGACCCGACGGCGCTGCAAGTAGCGGTGCGGCGTCTCGCCGAAGGTCGCCCGGAAGGTGCGGGTGAAGTGCGCCGGTGACACATGGGCGATCCTCGCCAGGGCCGGGACGTCCAGCGGCTGCGCGTAGGAGCGGTCCATCGCGTCCCTGGCCCGCAGCATGCGGCGGTTGGTCTCTTCTGCGGCGCGGCTCACCCCACCATCAGACCACGCCCTCAGGGCCGCCCCACCGCCAGCTCCAGCTCCTTCGCCGAGGGATCCCCCGTCATCGGGACGTACCCGCCCGTCGGTACGAAGCCGAGCTTGCGGTACGCGGCCGCGGCCCGCGGGTTCCCGTCGTTCACGTAGAGCCGTACGCGCGCGAGCCGCGGGTCCTCCAGCGCCCACGCCCAGTCGAGCGCCGCCGCGACCAGCGCCCCGATGACCCCGCCGCCGCGGTGCTCCGGCCGCACGAAGACGCCGACGAGCTGCCCCTGGTCCCGCTCGACGCGGGCTCCGAAGAAGTCCTCCCGCCCGGCCTCCTCGATCAGCACGGCCACCGACCCCGACCAGCTCCCGTCCGGGGCCTCGGCGACGAACTCCAGGGAACGGGTCCCGCGCCGCGCCGAGAAGCCGGTCGCCCGCTCCTGCCAGACGGCGTCGGGGTACTCCACGGCCTGCTCGTACGTCTCCAGAAAGGCCACCGGCGCCGCCGGGTCCCGGAGCGCGTCGAGCCGGAGCTCCCTGGCCCTGGCCCATTCGCCGGGCCGTACCGCACGTATCACGTGGTCCATGCACCGATCCTCCGCGCGCCCCGGCCCCGCCCGCAACAGGGTTTCCCCAGCAGCCTCCCCTCCCTCCCTTCCCCTCCCCCCTCCCCCTCCTCCCCTGGTACTACGTGCTCCCTTCTCACCCGCCCCCGGTACGACGATCGGCGCGCACCCAGCGCCTACCGTCGACGTCACGAGGACAACGAAAGTACGGATGTGCACACACCACACGAGGAGTACATGGCCGACGACGGGCAGGCCCACGGCCGAGGGGTGCCGAACCAGGGCTGGTCGACGGGCGCCCAGCCGCTGACCGGCCGGCTGAACCGGTGCGCCGGCCGGATACGGCGCTTCGACCGGCGGCGTCCCCTGGTCTGGGACCTCCATCTCACCGCCGTACTCGTGGTGGCGGCGTTCATCGATGCCTCGGGCGGCTGGCGGAGCACCGCACTCGACCCCGATGCACCGGTGTGGCTGGTGGTGTCGCTGAGTCTCGGCCTCTCCGTACCGCTGCTGTGGCGGCGCACCCACCCGATCACCGTCCTGCTGGTGATGCTGCCGTTCGCCGTGGTCAACACGTGGAGCGGCGCCCACCTTCAGGTGTCATTCCTCCAGGCGGTCACCCTGTACAACATCGCGCTGCGACTCCCGCTCCGCACGCTCGCCGGTTCCGCCGCCGTGGCGCTGGTGCCGTTCGTCCCCGCTCTCGCCCGTTACACGGCGGGCAGTTGGAACCAGTACATCGTGCCGGGGGTCAACGTCCTCGTGCTCGGCGCGCTGCTGGGACTGGCGGTACGCAGCCGCCAGGAGTACACGGCGGCCCTCGTCGAACGGGCACAGCGGCTGGAGGCCGAGCGCGACCAGCAGGCCAGGCTCGCCGCCGCCACCGAACGCGCCCGTATCGCACGCGAGATGCACGACATCATCGGCCACAACCTCTCCGTCATCACAGGCCTCGCCGACGGCGGTTCGTACGCGGCGAGGAAGAACCCGCAGCGCGCCGTGGAAGCGCTGGAGGCCATCGGCACGACCAGCCGCCAGGCCCTCGCGGAACTGCGCCGCCTCCTGGGCGTACTACGCGAACCCCCCACCGCGGAACTGACGCCGCAGCCCGCACTGGCCGATCTGGACCACCTGGTCGACGGCGTACGGGCCGCCGGGCTGCCCGTACATGTGACGGTGCGAGGCCGTGCCGACGTCCCCGGCGCGCTGCCTGCCGGGCAGCAGCTCGCGGTCTACCGGGTGGTGCAGGAGGCCCTCACCAACACGCTCAAGCACGCGGGCCGGACGGCCTCCGGAGGAGAGGGCCTCACGGCCGAGGTGGAGCTGTCCTACGCACCGGACGGGGTGACGGTGACGATCACGGACTCCGGGGCCGCGAGGGCCCGCACCCGGCGGGAGTCCGCCACGGGCCGGGGCATCACCGGAATGCGTGAGCGTGCGGCCCTGTACGACGGCACACTGGAGGCCGGCCCTCTGCCCCACCCGGCCGACGGCTGGCGTGTACGCGTCCGACTCCCGAGGGTCCCCCTCCCGCCTCCCTCCGCTCCCCGGAAAGGGTCGACAGAACAGTGACCACCGTGCTCGTCGTCGACGACCAGCCCATGCAGCGCTTCGGGTTCCGCATGCTCCTGGAGAGCCAGGACGACATGACGCTCCTCGGCGAGGCGGGGAACGGCGCGGAGGCGGTGCGGCTCACGGCGGAACTGCACCCGGACGTCGTCCTGATGGACATCCGTATGCCGGGGCTGGACGGCATCGAGGCCACCCGCAGAATTGTGGCTGCCGGCAGCCGTACCAGGATTCTCATCATGACGACGTTCGACCTGGACGAGTACGCGTACGCGGGGCTACGGGCCGGCGCCAGCGGATTCCTGGTCAAGGACGCCCTCCCGGAGGAACTGCTCTCCGGGATCCGCGCGGTCGCGAGCGGCGATGCCGTGGTCGCACCGAGCCTGACGCGCCGTCTCCTGGACGCGTACGTGCACCACTTGCCCACGGACGGCACACCCCCGGCAGCCACCGGGCCGGCCGACGACACGCCCCACCCCAAACTGGCCCGGCTCACCGATCGGGAGCAGGAAATCCTCACCGCCCTCGGCCGGGGCTGGACGAACCAGGAAATCGCAGGGCGCTTCCATCTCGCCGAATCGACGGTGAAGACGCACATCTCCCGCATTCTCTCCAAGACGGGCGCACGAGACCGCGTCCAGGCGGTGATCCTGGCATACGACAGCCGCCTGGTGACCCCGGAATAAGCACCTCGACAAACACCTCAGGACCGGGAAACGGCTCCTGCATGACCCCTGAACGCAGAAATGCCCCGCACCATACGGTGCGGGGCATTCCCACAATAATTGTTCGGCGGCGTCCTACTCTCCCACAGGGT
>NZ_JBHYZP010000039.1:0-93432 GCF_042752355.1 Streptomyces sp. NPDC059255 | reverse complement strand
GCCCGGGTACCGCCCCGGGCCGGACGCCGCCTTTCGCGTTCCGCGAGCGGTGCGTGCTCGCGATCCATTGACACTCCTTCCATTGTCTGCCAATACTCTCCACGCAGCGGTAGCACTTACCACTGTGTGAGACATGCGGGACTGCAAGGAGGCAGTATGCGAGCGTCGGTATTGGGTCTCGGCGAGGCCGGGTCGCTGTACGCGGCCGGGCTGGTCGAGCGGGGCTGGACGGTGACGGGTTACGACCCGGCCGACAACGCCACACCGGAAGGGGTGGCGCGAGCGCGGACGCCGCAGGCCGCCGTGCGCGATGCCGACGTGGTGCTCAGTCTGGTCGGCGGCCGGGCCGCAGAGTCCGCGGCGGATTCGGTGGCCGCCTTCCTGGAACCGGCGTCGGTCTTCGCCGACATGAACGCCACGGCCCCCGCGGTCAAACGCCGTATCGCCGCGGCGATCGGCGAGGACCGGTTCGCCGACGTGTCGGTCATCGGCTCGGTGCCGACGTACGGCGCGGCCACCACCGTGGTGATCAGCGGTGCCGGGTCGGCACCGGCCGCGCGGCTCTTCGCCGCGCTGGACGCGACGGTCGAGGACATCGCCGGTGCGCCCGGGGACGCTTCCGCGCGCAAACTGCTGCGGAGTACGTTCATGAAGGGACTGGGCGCGCTGATCGTCGAGTCGTCGGCCGCGGGCCGCGCGGCGGGGGCCGAGGAATGGGTGCGTACGCAGATCGTGAACGAACTCGCGGGCGGTGCGGCCGCCCTGGACCGGCTGCACGACGGCACCCTGCGCCACGCGGCCCGGCGGGCCGGGGAGTCCGCGGCGGCGGCCGACCTGCTCGACGCCCTGGGACAGCGCCCGGTGATGACCCGGGCCGCGGCCGAGGCCCACCGTGCGCTCGCCGACGCCGCGCTGGTGCCGGACGGGGACCTGCTCGACCGGTTCTCCGGCCTCGCGGTGGCGAACATCGGCGACGCCCGGGACCGGATGGGCATGCTCGACGGCGGCATCCACGCGCTGTGGCGGGGCGCCCGGCTGGTCGGCCGCGCCCGGACGGTGTGGGTACGCAGCGGCGACAACCAGGCCCTCCACCGGGCGATCGAGATCTCCCGCCCCGGCGACGTGCTGGTCGTCAACGGCCAGGGCGACACCACCCGGGCGCTGCTCGGGGAACTGATGGCCGAACGCGCCAAGCGCCGCGGTGTGGTCGGCATCGTGGTGGACGGGGCCCTGCGCGACATCGGCGAGCTGGAGGCGATCGGGTTCGCGGCCTGGGCGCGGGCCGTCACACCGGCCGGCCCGTACAAGAACGGTCCCGGCCAGGTCGACGTGCCGGTCGCGGTCGGCGGTGTGGTGGTCTGCCCCGGTGACCTCGTGGTCGCCGACGACGACGGTGTGATCGTCGTCCCCGCCGCCGAGGCGGCCGCCGGCCTGCTGGGCGGGCGCGCCGTGGAGGCCGACGAGGCCCGGCGCCGCGCCGCGATCCTCGCCGGGACCGCGTGATGGCCGGGGTGTGGGCGCTGCTCGCGTTCGTCGGTGTCATCGTCGTCTGGAACGCGGTGTTCAAGCGCAACATCGGCGAGGCGATGATCGTCGGCTTCCTGGCGGTGTGCGGCTTCGTCCTGGTCGCCGGCACCGAGCACGGCGGGTCCGGCTGGGAGGCGATCCGGGAGGCCGTCCTGGAATCCATGCAGGAGGAGGTGACCTTCGCCGGTCTCGCCTTCGTGTTCATGTCGTACGTGCTGACCCGGACGCCGGTACTGGACAAGCTGATCGACCTGCTCAACTCCGTCCTCGGCCGGCTGCGCGGCGGGCCGGTCTACACCGCGACCGTGGCCGGCGGGATCTTCGGCGCCATCGCGCACGTCGGTGCCGCGGTCACCGCCGCGGTCGGGTCGGTGACCGTCCCCTGGATGAAGCGATCGGGCGTCAGGCCGGAACTGGCGGCCACCGTCGTGGCCGGCGGCGCCGGAATGGGCGTCAGCTTCCCGTTCTCCGCGACGATGTTCATCCTGGTCGGCGGACTGGCCGCGCAGGGCGTCATGCAGCCGGACGAGATCGTCCGGCCGCTGGCCCTGGCCGGCCTGTGGTGCCTGGGCTACCGGCTGGTGCTCGCGTACTTCCTGGTCCGCCGCAACGGCATCGACCCCATCGCCCCGGAGGACCGGATCCCGTTCGGGGTCAGCCTCCGCAACGGCTGGACGTCCCTGCTGCTGTTCCTCCCGATCCTCGTACCGCTGCTGCTCACCCGGGGCCCGCTCGCCGGCGCGCTGGGCGACCACTCCGCGGTCGGCGACGTGCTGAAGAAGCCCGTCGAACTCGCCGACGGCACCCTGCTGGCGGCCCAGCCGTACGCCATGCCCGACGTGATCAGCCTGATCACCTGGATACCGGTGCTGATGATCGCCCTGGTGCTGTTCCTGGGGCGCAGGCACCTGCCCCGCACCGCCGCCGGCTGGTGGCGGACGATCGGCGGGGCCGCGCCGTCGTTCGGCGTCATCGGCGTCACGATCGTGGCCGCCTTCTCCGCCTCCAACCTGCTCGGCGACCTGGGACTGGCGAGCCAGCTCCAGAGCGTCCTGGCGGGACTCGACGCACCGGGCTGGATCATGGCCGTCGCCATCGGGGTGATCATCGTGGCCATCGCGATCCCGCTCACCGCCAGCGCCACGATGGCCGCGGTCGGACCCGTCGCGGTCGTGGCCCTCGCCAACGCCGGGATCCCGGTCCCGGTCGCGGCGGCCGCCGTACTGATCTTCGCCTCCACGGAGGGGGCGTCCCCGCCGTCGGGCGCGCCGATCTACGTGGCCGCGGGCATCGCTCGGGTCGATCCGGTGAAGACCTTCCTCCCCCTCCTGAAGTACTACTGTCTGCCGATTCTCGGCATGGGAGTCCTGATCGCCGTCGGCGCCCTCCCCGTCTGAACTCTCCCTGTCTGACCCTCCCCGTCCGGCCCTCCCGCACCACAAGCACCAAGGAGCACTGATGAGTTCGACGATGAACTCGCCGGCCCCCGCACCGGCCCCGGCCCGCGCCACCCACCTGACGACCTTCCTGTTCGCCGTCGCCGTGGTGTTCTTCCTGCTCGCCGGCGTGGCGATCGTCCTCGGCCAGATCGTGACACTCGCCGCCGGCGACGCCACCGCCGCCCGGAACTGGGCCACCGAGCTCGCCCCCTACGCCTTCGGCGGCGCGTCCGTCGCCGGACTGCTCTCCTTCGCCCTCTCCTACCGCCCCGGCGGCGGCCCCGGGGAGCCGGACGGGGCGGGGGAGGACGACCGTGACTGAACCCCGGGACCGGGACGTGCCCGCGTACGCCGCGCTGCGCGAGCGCGTCCCGCCCGGCTCCAGCTGGGGCGTCTTCGCGCAGGATCCCGAGCGCGGGACCGCCAACTTCGCGGGGGCCGCGCAGGTCCGTGACGCCGCCTCCGCCGTCGCCCGGGGCGCGGTCTTCAGCCTCGACCACGCCCTGGACGCCTTCGACCCGCCGATGGCACGGGCCCGCTCGGCGCCGCGCCACGAACTCCTCGCCTCCCACGCGCAGGCCCGCGACGACGTCCTGCACGGCTTCTACCCGCAGGCCACCTCCCAGGTCGACGGCCTGCGCCACCGCCGCGCCTCCGGCCACGGCTTCTACAACGGCGTTCCCGACGGGGACATCCGCCCGGGGCACCCGGCGCTCGGGATCCAGCGCTGGGCCGAGAAACCCATCGTGGGCCGGGGCGTGCTGGTGGACGTCGAACGGCAACTGGCCGCCGAGGGAACACCACCCGACCACCGCGCCGGACCGGCCCTCGACACCGCCGTCCTGGACCGCGCCCTGCGCGCCCAGGGCGTAACGGTCCGCCCCGGCGACCTGGTGCTCGTACACACCGGCTGGGCACGCTGGTTCCTCGACGCCGGCCCCGCGCTGCGCGCCGAGGTCCGCGACGCCCGCCGGGCCACCGGATTCCGGCAGTCCCTCGAACTCCCCGCCTGGCTCTGGGACCACCGGGTCGCCCTGTTCGCCACCGACACCTTCGCGGTCGAGGTACTGCCCGTCGTCGCCGACAGCCCGTTCCTGGACAGCGCGCCCGAGGACGCCGGGATGATGCACCAGGAGCTGATCGCCAAACTGGGCGTCCCGCTCGGTGAACTGTGGGACCTCACCGCCCTGGCCGAGGACAGCCGCCGCACCGGCCGCTGGGACGCCCTCGTCGTGGTCAAACCGCTCCATCTCGTCGGCGGCGTCGGGTCGCCGCCGAACGCCACCGCCATCCGCTGAAAACGCGTCTCGGGAGGGGCCGGCTCCCGAAACGCGGGCACCTTCACCACTGTGTGGGAAGATGCAGAAAAGCTGCGGACAAGAGGAGGCGTCGACCCGCCCATGGAGCCGGCCAGGACCCCAGCGACCAGCATGCGTTCCCTCGAACGGGCCATCGACGTCCTCGAAGTACTCGACACGAGCCACCACGCCCTCCGGCTGAGCGACATCGCCCGCCGGGCGGGTCTTCCCGTCGCCACCACCCAGCGCATCCTCAGCGTGCTGGAGGCGCGTGGCCGGGTCGAGCGCGACGCCACCGGCTATCGCCCCGGGGTCGGCCTGATCTTCGGGGCGCACGCCTACCTGACGAGCAGCCCGCTGCTCGTCGCCGCCCGTCCCGTCCTCCAGGACCTCGCCGCCGAGACCGGCCTGACCGCGTCGCTGTTCAAGCGCATCGGCTGGGTACGCGTGGTGCTCGCCCGCGTCGACGGCGCCCGCCCGCTCCGGTACGAACTGCCCATCGGCGAGCGGATGCCCCTGCACCTCGGTGCGGGCAAGGCCCTCGCCGCCGGCATGGACGCCGACGAACTCGGCCGGTTTCTCGACCAGCTCACCGATCCCGCCAACGCGGACGGCACCGG
Source organism: Streptomyces sp. NPDC059255 (assembly GCF_042752355.1). Taxonomy (NCBI): domain Bacteria; kingdom Bacillati; phylum Actinomycetota; class Actinomycetes; order Kitasatosporales; family Streptomycetaceae; genus Streptomyces; species Streptomyces sp. NPDC059255. Next base: position 88,548 of record NZ_JBHYZP010000039.1, on the reverse strand, counting down.
CTTCGACCGCGACCGCTTTCTCGCCGACCTCAAGCGGATCCGCGACCTCGGCTACTCCCAGGCCCGCGGCGAGCGCGAGCCCGGCATGGCCTCCGTCGCCGCCCCCGTCCCGGACCCCGAACCCGGTGGGGCGCCGACGGCCGCGGTCCAGGTCTCCGGCAACCAGGAGGACCTGCCGGCCGAGCGCGTCGAGCAGCTCGGCGTCGAGGTGCGCCGCGCCGCCTTCGCCATCGGCCGCCGCGCGTTCTGACGTACACGCCCCGCCGCCACGAGCCTGACACTCCCGTCGTCACGAGCCCGGCACACCCCGTCGTCACGAGCCGGGCACGCGCTCGATCCGTAGATGCCGGGGGCCGCGCAGGATCGGGCTGCGGCGGTACGGCGGTGGCTCCTCGGCCAGTTGGAAGCCTTCCAGCCGGGGAAGGAGCGCGCGCAGGGCGAGTTGGGTCTCCAGACGGGCGAGCGGCGCGCCGAAGCAGTTGTGGACTCCGCCGCCGAAGCCGAAGTGCTGGTTGTCCTCGCGGGCCGGGTCGAACCGGTCCGGCTCGTCGAACCGCAGCGGGTCACGGTTGCCGGAGGCGAGTACGAGGATCAGCGGGGCGCCTTTGGGCACGGTGACCTCCGAGACCTCGACATCGGCGAGCGGAGTGCGCTGCGGGAGCAGATGAACAGGGGGCTCGTAGCGCAGGAGTTCCTCGACGGCCCCGGGCATCAGCCCGGGGTTCTCCCGCAGTTGCCGCCGGGCGCCGGGGTGACGCAGGAGCGTGAGCGCTCCGTTGGTGATGAGGTTGACCGTCGTCTCGTGCCCGGCGATGAGCAGCAGCGTCGCGGTCGCCATCAGCTCACCCCTGGTGAGGTGTCCGTCGGGGCCGGAGTCGTGTACGAGGGCGGAGAGCATGTCGTCCGACGGATCGTCCCGGCGCCGGTCGGCGAGGTCCCCGAGATACGCACCCATCGCCTGCCGGGCTTCCAGACCCTTGTCGGCGCGGTCCTCGCCGTCCTTCCCGGGCCGCAGGTCGAGACCGGCGACGACCTCGTTCGTCCAGCCGCGGATCCGCGGCACGTCCTCGTGCGGCACCCCCAGCAGCCGGCAGATCACGGTGACCGGCAAGGGGTAGGCGAAGTCCTCGACGACATCGATCCGGTCCCTGTCCCGGAAACCGTCGACCAGCTCGTCGGCGATCCTGGTGATGTCGGTGCGCAGGGCGTCGATCCGGCCGGGGGAGTGGGGCGGCCCGAAGGGCCGCATCGCGATACGGCGGAGCCGGTCGTGCTCGGGGTCGTCGAAGCCGATGAACGCCGCCGGCTGCGTGCCCCTCCGGAGCAGCGGGACCGTGTCCTGGTCGGTGCGGTTGCGGGAGTCCGAGCTGATCCGCGGGTCGTGGAGCAGCGCGGCGATGTCCTCGTACGTACCGACCAGATAGCTGCCGTCCGTCTGCCGCGTCACCCCGCTCTCGCGGAGTTCGGCGTAGAGCGGATAGGGGTCGGCGCGGTTCGCGTAGTCCGTGATGCGCTGGAGAAGGGTGTCCGGGGGCATGCGCGGGGCTCCTCATGGACGGTGGGCGACGGCGGGGGCTGGTTCGTGCCGGACCAGGGTCAGGCGCCGGTCCGGCAGATGGCCGGTGAGCGCCACGGTCGGGCCGTGCGAGAGCTGCCGGGGGTCCGGCACGTCGGAGGGGACGGGTTCGGCCGATTCGGGCCGGTCGGCGGCGCCGCGCGCGGGCGGGAAGGGGGCCGCCGTCTCGATGAGGCGCTGGTAGTGCTCCAGCCACTTCGCCCGGTTCACACTGACGGCCGCGGTGACGCGTCCCCGGTAGCCGTAGACCGCGACGAGACGGCCCTCCCGCAGCGACCCCTGGGCGATGACCACGTGGTCGGAGAAGGTCGGTACGCCGACGGACTTGATGTTGAGACCGAACTGGCTGGACCAGAAGGCGGGCACCGCCAGGTGCGGACGCCGGTCCGGCCCCGTGGTGACCATGTTGTGGGCCGCCACCTCGGCCTGCGCGACCGCGTTGCCCCAGTGTTCGAGGGCGAGCATCTGGTACTCGAACAGCGGATGCGGGAAGCGGGCGACGTCACCGGCGACGAACACGTCGTCGGTGACGATCCCGTACATGTTGAAGGCGCGGCATCCCGCGTCGCAGGCGACGCCCCGCGGTCCCGCGGCCAGATCCGATCCGGCGAGCCACTCGGTGTTCCGTACGGCGCCGAGGGCGACCACGGCGACATCGGCCTCGATCCGGCCGCCGTCGGAGAACTCGGCGCCCGTGAGCCGTCCGTTGCTGCCCTTCAGCGCGGTGACCGTCACACCGCAGCGCAGATCGACGCCGTGCGCGCGCTGCAGGTTGGCGGCGAACGCGCCGAGCGTGCCGCCCAGCGCGCCGACGAGCGGTGAGGGCCCGCGCTCGGCGACGGTCACTTCGAGGCCGCGCTCCCGGCAGGCGGACGCGATCTCCGAGCCCGTGAACCCCGCGCCGATCACCAGGACCCGGCGCGGCCCCGCGTCGAGCCGGGACGAGAGCGCCGCCGCGTCCTGGCTCGTACGCAGCGTGAGTACGCCGTCGAGACGGGCTTCGCCGGGGTTCGGCCAGGGGCGGGCCCGGGTTCCGGTGGCGATCAGCAGCCGGTCGAACGGCAGCCGTTCGCCGTCGGCGAGGATCACTCGCTTCCCGACCGGATCGACCCCTTCGGCGCGCACCCCGAGCTTCCAGCGGGCATCCACCTCCCGGCGGAGCGGCAGCCCGGTGTCGGCCGCGCCCGTCCGCCCGAGCAGGACCTGCTTGGAGAGCGGTGGTCTGTCGTACGGGGGCTCCGGCTCGTCCCCGACCAGGGTCAGCGATCCGGTGAAACCCTTGTCGCGCAGCGTCTCGGCGGCCCGCAGACCGGCCAGGGACGCCCCGACGATGACGATCCGGCCGCTCCTCGGTTCACCCTTCACCGGGGCCCGCCCGTTCGCCGACGAGAATGGCCTGCACCGGACACGCGGCCGCGGCCCGGCGCACGCGCTCGTGCTCGGGCCGGCCGTCCGGGACGACGGGCGTGAACATCAGCGCCTCCTCGCCGTGCAGCTCGAACACCTCCGGAGCGAGGAACGCGCACTGCGCGTATCCCTGGCAGCGATTGAGGTCGACAACGATCTGCATCCAGGTCCACTCCTCCGCGCGTCGCCCGCAGTCTCCGTCTTATGGCCTGCGGGCAGGAGGCGCGAGCGGTGCTGCGCAAAGGGGTGACCGACGCGGAGCGCCCGGTACGGGGCGGCTGCCGGCCCTCGACCCCGGGCGGGGGCCGACAGCCGGCGGCCGCCGCCCCGGGCACTCCCCGGTCACCCGGGAAGGCCTGGAGCACGTCCGGTACGCGCCTCAGAGCTGCCGGGGCGTCCGGGTCCGGAGGATCTCGCCCAGGGACTCCTCGCGCCAGCGCTGCAGGAATTCATGGAAGGCGAATGCGCCGTAGGGGTAGGCGCGCGGCCCGTTCGGCCGGCCGCGTCCCTCGCCGTTGTAGTAGCCGGGGGTGCATTCTGCGTGGAACCACTCGTGGTCGGGGGCGTCCTTCGACAGGAAGGTGATCCAGTCGTCCTCGGCCTCGCGGGACGGTTCGACGAGGGCCCCCTCGGCTTCGGCCGCCGCGACGAGGGCGGCGGCATGGACCGCCTGCTCGTCGAGGATGTGCGTGTAGTTGACGCTGCTGGCGTTCTGCACGGATCCCATCTGGATCAGGTTCGGGAAGCCGTTGCTGGTGAAGCCGTGCAGGGTACGCGGCCCCTGTCGCGCCCAGGCGTGCAGCAGTTGGGTTCCTTCCCGGCCGTGGACGGGGAGCTTTCCGGAGAGGACGCCGGAGGTACCGACGGAGAAACCGGTGGCGAAGATCAGGCAGTCGAGCTCGTAGGTGGTGCCGCCGACCACGACACCGTCTTCGGTGACGCGCTCGATGCCGTGGGTTTCCGCCGTGTCGACCAGGGTGACGTTGGCGCGGTTGAACGCCGGGTAGTACTTGTCGGAGAAGGTGGGGCGCTTGCAGGCGTACCGGTACCAGGGCTTGAGCTTCTCCGCCGTGTCCGGGTCGGTGACGGTCCGCTCGACGCGGGTGCGGAGCTCGTTCATCTTGACGGCGTCGGCGGCCTCGTAGGCGGCCTCGAAGGTCTCCCGGTCGCCCTGACGGCGGAAGCTGGGCAGGAGCTTCTCCAGGAGGCCCGCCGACATGGTCCAGCGGTCCGCCACGAGATCCTCTTCGGCCGGCTCACCGGAGACGATGCGCAGATAGTTGTCGCGGCGTTCGCGTGCCCAGCCGTCGTGGTCGGCGCCGACATCCTGAGCGGTGGTGCGGCGGTTGGCGCGTACGTCCACGGTGGAGGGGGTGCGCTGGAAGACGTAGACGTGTCCGGCGTCCTCGGCCAGCATCGGAATGACCTGGATGCCGGTGGCGCCGGTGCCGACGACCCCCACCCGCTTCTCCGAGAGCCCCGACAGGCCGCCGTCCGCGGTGCCGCCCGTGTAGCCGTAGTCCCACCGCGACGTGTGGAAGGTGTGGCCCTTGAAGTCCTCGATGCCGGGTATCCCGGGGAGCTTCGGCTGGGAGAGTGTGCCGGTGGCGGTGACGACGTACGTGGCCCGGAACGCGTCCCCGCGGTCGGTGGCCACGATCCACTTCTCGGATGGATCGTCCCAGGTCAGCGAGGTGACCCCGGTGGAGAACAGCGCGTCCGGGTACAGGTCGTACTTCTGCGCGATCCGCACCGCGTGGCGGCGGATCTCCTCGCCGGGCGCGTACTTCCACTCGGGCACGTATCCGGTCTCGTCGAGCAGCGGCAGGTATACGTGCGACTCGATGTCGCAGTGGATGCCCGGGTACCTGTTCCAGTACCAGGTGCCCCCGAAGTCGCCGCCGATCTCGACGATCCGGACGCGCTCCAGGCCCTGCTGCCGCATCCGGGCCCCGGCGAGGATGCCGCCGAATCCGCCACCGACCACGGCGACGTCGACGGTGTCGCGCAGCGGCTCGCGCCCGGCCACGTCGCCCACGTACGGATCGGCGGCGTAGTAGCCGAACTCGGCCTCGGTGGGACGGTACTGGCCGGCGCCGTCGGGCCGTACCCGCCGCTCGCGTTCGAGGTGGTAACGCTGTCTCAGCGCGGCGAGTTCGTCGGAGGTCGGCGCTTGAGGAGTCGTCATGTGGGGGTCCTCGATCCGGTTGGTCCGCTGTCGTGCGGGCCGCCCGGGAGGAGCGGCCTTCCGCTACGGTAGCAACTACCGGACAGTGCTGTCCGGTTGGAGTGCGGGTGCGTACCGCGGCACTCGGAACGAGCACGTCCGCCCTTCGGCGGGCCCACGCGAAGCTCCCTGCCGACGCCACCCGCAGATATACGGACAGGAAGAGTGACCCCCCATGCGACGACTCCCGATCCGATCCCTCGCCGTGCTCGCCGCGATCGGCACGCTGGCGCTCACCGGATGCGGCACGGACACAGGCGACCCCGGTGACCGCGGGGACACGACGGCCGCCACGGGCGCGGGCCGGACCATCCGCGCGCAGAAGGTCATGCAGCTGACGAAGGTGCACGAGGAGACCGGGATGACCCTGCTGGAGGGGCCGACCTTCGACAAGGACGGCAGCCTGATCGTCGTCGACGTCACCGCCCCCGAGGGCAAGCCGAAGGTGATACGGGTCGACGTCGGCAGGAAGACGTCGCGCGCCGTCCGCACGGACGGCCAGGGGGCCTACACCTCGGCGCAGTTCAGCCCGTACGACGGACGGCTCTACCTGACCGACTTCCGCGGTGAGATCGTGAGCCTGGCCCGGGACGGCGGTGATCCGCGGACCTTCTTCTCCGGCGAGGTCGACGGGGCGCCGATGAGCCCCGACGACCTCGCCTTCGACCGTGAGGGCAACCTGTACGTCAGCGACTCACGCGGCCTCTCCGAGGGCAAGGACCAGGGCCGGGTGGTGCGGATCGACCGCGACGGCGAGAAGGCCACCGTCCTTGCCGACGAACTGGCCGCGACGAACGGCATCTCGTTCGACGTGGACTACCGCGGACTGTGGATCAGCGAGCTCACCCAGAACCGGATCTCCTACCTCCGCCTCGACGCGAAGGGAGGGGTGACCTCCCGGCACACCGCCATCCGCGTCGACGGCGGGATCGCCCAGACCGACTCGATCGCCGTGGACGCCGACGGCAACCTCTACCAGGCGCTGCACGGCCGGGCCGCGATGGTCGTGTACAACCAGCACGGTGAGCGCCTGGCGACCGTCGAGCTCCCGGGCCGCGCCGAGGGGCTGGAGTCGGCGACGAACGTGGCCATCACGCCCGGCGGGAAGAAGGCGTACATGACCGTCAGCGGGCCCGCCGGAGGGTATCTGTACACCTTCGACGCGCTGGCGGAAGGCATCCGGCAGTCCAACGGCGGCTGACGCCGCCGCGCCACTCACTCCTCTCACTCCTCGAAGGGCCGCACCGGCCCCACCTCGACGTCGAGCAGCCGCCAGGCCGCCAGCGCCCGGCGTTCCCGCTCTTCGCGGGTGGGGCCGGTGACGGCTCCGGAGACCATGGCGACGGCCAGCATGAGGTCGTTGCCCGCGCCCAGCCGATGGCCGTCCCGCAGATGCCCCCGCAGGGCGCGCTCGACCCGTTCCGACAGGGCCAGGGCGTACGCGCGGACACCGGAGCGGCCCGCCTCGTCGGCGTGCAGGAGGCCGATGAAGGCCGCCGACTCCGTCAGATGCCAGGTCATCACTCCGAGGACGCCCGCGAAGGTCAGGTCCTCGGCCGCCTTCTCGACCTGCCGTACGTTCTCCTCCAGAACGGCGGTCGCCACGGCGGCCCGGTCGGGAAAGTGCCGGTACAGAACGCCCTGCCCGACCCCGGCCCGCCGCGCGACGGATGAGAGCGGAGCGTCCAGACCGTGCTCCGCGTAGATCTCCCGGGCGGCGGAGATCAGGGCGGCCCGGTTACGGGCGGCGGCCTTCGGCCCGTCGTTCGCGGGGCGGTGCTCGTTCGTGGGGTGCTGCGTCACCCCGGAAGGGTAGCCGCAGGGCGGCCGCGTTCCGCCGCCCCGCGGATCGACGCCTACGACGACAGCATCGGAACCCAGTGCGTCATCACCCGGTCCGGACGCCGCCGGCGGTCCTCGATCCTCGCGCCCTCAAAGGCGCGTCCGCCGGCGGATGTTCGCGTCGGTCCGGAAGCGGTGACGGGGAGCGGCGACGGGGAGCGGCGACGGGAGCCGTGACGGGGAGTGCGGTCGCGCGGATCGTTTCTGCCGTACGTTCGTGGTGGCGAGCTGTCATCCTTCCGGGTCCGAACCGGCCGGTAACACCCGGTGTGCGGCATACGCTGACATCCTGTCGAGACGGGGAGCACGCATGCCGTTACCGCCACCGGAGCAGCGCCTGCCGGACTATCCGCCGAAGACACCGCCCCCGCCCAAGCGCCCCGTGCAGCCGCCGCGGCCCGAGCCGGACACGAAGCCGAAGACCCCGCTGGCGACCGCGCGCCGACGGGTGACGATGGCGAACCGGCGCGGCGCCAACTGGACGCTGGAATCGGCGCCGTGGTCGGTGGCCACCGCCCGGCGGCGCGTCCTGGCACAGCTCCGCGCATGGGGCCGCACGACGGCCGACGGGACGGCGGGGGACCTGGTGGCGGAGCTCATGCGGACCGCGGTCGCGGACGGGGGCCGGCGGGTGAGCGTCCACCTCGCCGAGCAGGACCGGCAGGTGCTGATCCTCGTCCTCTCGCATCAGGCGGCTCCGGCCGTGACCGACGCGGAAGTGCTGCCGCGGCTGGCCGAACTGGGTGCGTCGACGTGCGGCACGGATGTCGCGGAGGACGGGCGGCGGCTCTGGGCCGTACTGGACCTGTAGGGGAACGGGAGAAGGCGGATCAGCGGCCGGTCGTGCCGTCGACGAGCTCGCGGAGGATGTCCGCGTGGCCCGCGTGCCGGCCGGTCTCCTCGATCATGTGGGTGAGTGCCCAGCGGATGCTGGGAGCGGGGCGGCCCGGCCGCGGCCGGGGGACCGGAGCGCCGGGATCGGGACACCCGTCGAGCACGTCGTTCGCACGCTCGACCGCGGCCCGGTAGCGGGCGACGACCTCGGCCACGCCGTCCCCCGGCGCGGCGTGGAACGTCGCCTGCCAGTCGGTGACGTCGTCCCCGAGGAATGTCGAACGTTCGACGAACGTCAGGTGGTTGAGCAGGCCGAGCAGGTTCGTGCCCGACGGGACCGCGGCGGTGCGCACCTGCGGCTCGGGGGCGCCGTCGACCTTCGTGGCGATCGAGGCCCGGAGGTAGTCGAGGAATCCGCGCAGGACCTCGATCTCGCCGTTCGCGGTCCGGGGCGGCGGGGTGTCGCGGCGATGGCGGTCGCGGCGTGTGGTGGTGGGCATGGAGGTCTCTCCGTCGGGGATCAGGGAGCGGGGGGCGGTCACCGGCCGCCGTGTCAGGCGGTGCGGCGGACGAGCAGGACGTGGTCGGTGACCTCGGCGGTGCGCCCGTCCGGTCCGGTCGCGATCCGGCGGGGCGCGTCGGCCCGCTCGACCGTCCAGGTCTCCGGGGCCAGGCCGATCCCGTCGGCGACCTCCCGGGGGCTCGGGGCATGGGCGCCGGGATCCTGGTTCCACGACCACGGGGCGGCCGAGCCGTGGTCGACGACCAGCAGCCGTCCGCCCGGGCGCAGTGCGTGCGCGGCCGAGCGCAGCACGGTTGCCCGGTCCAGCTCGAAGGGGGTGTGCAGGTAGTGGGCGCAGACCAGGTCGTACGCGCCGGCCGGGAAGGACGTGCGCAGGTCGACCCGCACGGCGGTGACGCGATCCTCCAGGCCGTGCGAACGGGCGAGCGCGGTGAGCCGCTCGACCGCCACGGGCGAGAGGTCGGCGGCGCTGACCCGCCACCCCTGGCGGGCGAGCCACAGCGCGTCGCCGCCGTTGCCGCATCCGAGGTCCAACGCGTCACCGGCCGGCAGGCCCGTCACCGTCTCGGTGAGGCGGGCGTTCGGCCGAGGGCCGTCGGCCGCCGGCCGGGAAGCGTGGACGCCGTCCCAGAACGCGACGGCTTCGGTGGTGCTCATCAGGACTCCTTGGGGTCGGTGTGCCCGCAGTCTTGCCGGGGACCCCGGGACCTGGCACGGAATCTTGCGGTAATGGCAAGATTGCCGCATGGATCACCGGACGGACGACGATGTGCTCGGGGCGGTGGGGCCGCGGCTTCGCGCGCTCCGTCGGGACCGGGGCATCACCCTCGCCGCCCTCGCGTCGATGACCGGGGTCTCGGAGAGCAGCCTGTCCCGGCTGGAGAGCGGACAGCGCCGGCCGAGCCTGGAACTGCTGCTGCCGCTGGCCCGTATCTACGACGTTCCGCTGGACGACCTCGTCGGCGCCCCGCGCACCGGCGACCCCCGGATCCACCTCAAGCCGATCAGCCGGTTCGGAATGACCTTCGTGCCCCTGTCCCGGCGGCCGGGCGGTGTGCACGCGTTCAAGATGATCATCCCCGCCCGGCCGAAGCCACTCGAACCGACCCCGCAGACCCACGAGGGCTTCGAATGGCTCTACGTGCTCGGCGGACGCCTGCGGCTCGTCACCGGGGAGCGCGATCTGACGCTGCCGCCCGGTGAGGCGGCCGAGTTCGACACGGCCCTGCCCCACTGGCTGGGCAGCGCCGACGGCGGCGCGGTCGAGCTTCTCATCCTGTTCGGCCTGCAAGGGGTGCGCGCGCACGTACGCGGCGACCCTGATCGGCCGTCCCGGTCCGGGAACTGATGGTGAACTCGGCGTGGGAAAAGGCCTGTCGCCGCCACGCCGAGCTCAACTCACCACCTCTTCACGCGCATGCCGGGGTCACGGCAGAGGGACGTCCTCGGGTTCGCCGTTCAGCGCGGGTGAACTCACCTCCGCGGTCGTCCGGTCGGCGGCCGGACCGCCCGCGCCGCTCACGCTCCGAGGAGCCGGCCCAGCGGTGCCGTGCTCCGGCGTCTTCTCCAGCAGTGTCCCCTCCCGTGGCGCCTCCTCCTCCGGTACGAAGGTGATCTCGCCGTCCAGCATCTTCCGGGCGCGGACCGTGTCCAGCGCGCCCTCCCACCGGGAGACGGCGAAGACGGCGACGCAGTTGCCGAGGAGATTGGTGGCGACGCGCATCGAGTCCATGATGCGGTCGACGCCCAGGAGCAGCGCGACGGCGCCCACCGGGATGACGCCGAGCGCCGACGCGGTCGCCGACAGCGCGAGGAACGCCGAACCCGGCACGCCTGCCATCCCCTTGCTCGTCAGCATGAGGATCAGGACGACCGTGATCTGCTGGCCGAGGGAAAGGTCCACGCCCACCGCGTCGGCGATGAACAGGGTGCCGATCGAGAGGTAGATCGAGGCGCCGTCGAGGTTGAAGGAGTAGCCGGTGGGCAGCACCAGGCCCACGGCGTCGTCGCGGCAGCCGGCCTGACGCAGTTTCTGCATCATGCGGGGCATGACGGTCTCGCTGGACGCGGTGCCGAGGGCGAGCAGCATTTCCTCGCGGGTGTAGCGGACGAACTTCCAGAGACTGATGCCGGCGACCCATTTGAGCGCGACGGCCAGCAGGAGCAGGAAGAGCAGCGCGGAGGCGTAGCAGACGGCGATGAGCTTGCCGTACGTGGACATCACACCGACCCCGTACTCGCCCACGAGGTGGGCCGTCGCGCCGAAGACCGCGAGCGGGGCGAGCTTCATGATGAAGCCGACTATGGCGAAGACGACGTCCTGGGCCTGCTCCACGGCCGGCAGGATCTTGGGCACTTTGGTGTGACCCAGATGCAGTACGGCGGCTCCCACCAGACAGGCCAGCACCAGGACTTGGAGGAGCGAGTTCTCGGCGAACGCGCCGACCGCGCTGTCGGGCAGGGCGTGCAGGATGAACTCGGACGTCGAGGGCAGCGACCCGCCGCCGGTCTTCGCGTCGACCGCCGACGCGTCCAGCGTGGACGGGTCGACGTTCATGCCGGCCCCGGGCCGGGTGAGGTTTCCGGCGAGCAGGCCGACCAGCAGTGCCAGCGTGGTGGCGACCTCGAACCAGATCAGGGCCTTGAGGCCGATCCGTCCGAACGCCTTGAGGTCTCCCGCCTTGGTGATGCCGACGACGACCACGCAGAACACCAGGGGCGAGATCATCGCCTTGATGAGGCGGACGAAGCCGTCACCGAGCGGCTGGGCGGCCGTGGCGACATCCGGCCACAGCTTTCCGACGGCGACTCCGAGGACGAGGGCACAGGCGACCTGCGCGAACAGTGAGGTGCGCAGCGTGCGTGCGGCGCGCCGCGGCAGGGAGGGTACGGACGGTGGCACGGTATTCCTCCAGAGCGAGTTCTACGATACGGAAACTCACTTCCGCATCGTGATGGGCGTCACTCTGACTCAGGAGCGCCATTCACGGAAGTCCCCCGTCGACGGCTGCGCCAAATCTTGTACGTTGCTCCAAATGGGGCCACGCGAGGGAGATCCCGACGCGCACGTGTCGCTCCTCCGGCAGGCTCGCCGGGGCAACCCCAAAAGAAGTGTTTGACAGTGCGTTCGCCGGGGCCGGATACTCGGGGCCATGTCCGCCGCCGAGAGACGCGCGGAGCTCAGCGGGCTGCGCGCGCTGGCCCATCCGCTGCGTCTGCGCCTGCTGTCCCTGGTCACCGCGCACGCCATGAGCGCCAGCGAGGCCGCCCGCGAACTGGGCGAGTCGCAGGCGAACGTGAGCTACCACATGCGTCATCTCCACGCCGCCGGCCTGCTGGAGATCGTCGAGGAGACCTCCGTGCGCGGCGGCCGGGCCAAGCGGTACCGCCACAATCCGGCGAGCGGGGAGTCCGTCTCCGGCGGATCGCCCGACGACTACGCGGTGCTGGCCTCCGCCCTCTCCGAGGAGCTGCAGCGCCGCAGCCGCGAGCGGTTGGCCGGATCGCCGGGGGCGTTCACCGACGCCGAGATGTGGCTGCCCCCCGAGGCATGGGAGCGGGTGCGGGAACTGGCCGGGGAGCTAGGGGTGATCATGCACGCCGAGGCCCGGCCGCCGGACACACCCGGGACCGTACGGGCCAGCGCGACGCTCATGCTGTTCGAAATGGCCCGGAAGGGGACCGCGGAGTGACCGAGCGAGCTGAGAGGGCGTCCGTTCTGGCGCCCTTACGCCACCGGAACTTCCGCAACCTGGTGTTCGGCCGCACGATGACCCACTGCGCCAACTCCATGGCGCCCATCGCCCTGGCCTTCGCCGTCCTGGACATGACCGGCTCCGCGGTCGACGTCGGGATCGTCGTCGGCTCGCGGTCGATCGCCAACGTCCTCCTCGTGCTCTTCGGCGGCATCCTCGCCGACCGGGTGCCGCGGGCACTCATCCTGCAGGGGTCCAGCCTGTCCGCCGCGACGGTACAGGGGGCGGTCGCGGTGGTGCTGCTCACCGAGTCCGCCTCGCTCGGGGTGCTCATCCTGCTGAGCGTGGTCAACGGCGCGGTGGCGGCCGTGTCGATGCCCGCGTCGGCCTCGCTGGTCCCGCAGACCGTTCCGGCCGGAGAACTGCGCGCCGCCAACGCCCTGAGCCGGATGGGCGTGAACGCCGGCATGATCGTCGGTGCCTCGGTCGGCGGCATGATCACGGCCGTCTTCAGCCCCGGCTGGGGCATGGCCGCCAACGCCGTCGTGTTCGCCGCCGCCGCCCTCGCCTACCACGGCGTGCGCGTGCCCCGGGCGAAGTCGGAGCCGGACGCGCCCTCCCAGCCGCTACGCGAACTCCGCGAAGGGTGGACGGAGTTCACCGCACGCACCTGGGTGTGGGTGGTGGTGCTCCAGTTCTTCGTGGTGAACGCCGTGACCGCGGGCGGCATCCAGGTGCTCGGGCCGACCATCGCCGACAGCACGTACGGGCGCACCGTCTGGGGGCTGGTGCTGGCCACGCAGATGGCCGGCGCGCTCATCGGCGGGTTCCTGGTGGGCCGGTCCCGCTCCCGGCACGCCCTGCGTATCGGCGTGGCCGTGGTGGCCCTCGACGCCCTGCCGCTGATCGCACTGGCCGAGGCGGCCCCCCTGGCGCTGCTGGTGGTGGCGATGTTCGTCAACGGCCTCGCGCTGGAGCAGTTCGGGGTCGCCTGGGACGTGTCGCTCCAGGAGAACGTTCCGCCCGACCGGCTGGCGCGCGTCTACTCGTACGACATGCTCGGCTCGATCCTCGCCCTGCCCGTCGGTGAGATGACGGCAGGCACCCTCTCCGAGCGTTTCGGCTCGCGCGCGACGCTTCTCGGCGGCGTGTGCCTGGTCCTGTCCGTCACCCTCGCGGCGCTGTGCAGCAAGGACGTCCGATCACTGACCGTCAAGGGTGGAGTGGTGGGCGGCGAGGTGCCCGAAGCGGTGGTCGCCGCCCCCGGCACCGTCGCGGCTACCGAGCCGACGCGGGATCCGGCGGGGTGAGGACGGTGAGGACCGTGAGGCATGGAAGGGTGAAGCGCGTGCCGACCGGGCCGGGCGGTTCCGCGCCGGACGGTCCCGCTCCGGAGCCGGCGGGTACGGGCCCCGGCGGCTCCGCCCGGCCGGTGCGGTGGGCGTGGTGCGCCGCCACCAGGCCGCGGACGAAAGGCCCCGCGCCCGCCCTGTACGCCCCGGGGCACCGGGAGACGACGGTGAGCCGGTGCTCCTCGGGGCCGAGGACGAACAGCGCCGCCGACTCGTCCGGCAGTTCACCGGTCAGCCGGGGCAGCGACCCCGCGGCGGCGTTGCGGGCCCGCAGCAGCACCGAGGGGCCCATCCGCGCCCGCAGCCACGCTCCCCGGTCCACCCGGCCCGACAGGCGCAGCGAGAGCCCGGCCCGGCCGTCGGGCAGCGGCCGCCACGCCCAGGCGTCCGGCCGCGGGTCGTGCTCGACCGGGAACGGGGCGGGCGGTTGGTCCGCGGCCGGGAGTTCGGGCAGGACCTGTTCGACGCGATCTCCCAGGCGTCCTCGGGGCTGATGAGCATGACCGGCGTGCCCGACGGCAAACCGACCCTCAGCGGCACCTGCATCGCCGACTGCACCACCGGCTACCAAGGCGCGATCGGGGCCCTGCCGGCGTTCCTGCACCGCGAGCGGACCGGCGAGGGCCAACTCGTCGACGTCGCCTCCTTCGACACGATGTTCTCCGCGCTCGGTGTCCGCCTCATGGCCCAGCTCATGCTCGGCGCGGCGGCGCTCGCGTTCCTCGGTTCCGGGCTCGACACCGACCTGGACGCCGTACGCGACCGCCTCGTCGGCACCCCGCGCACCCGTCCGGCCCGACACCGCCCGCGCGGAGCGCTACGGGCGGCTCCACCCCCGCCGGCGGGAGCTGCGCGACGCGGCGGACTCCGGGTACGGCGGCGGTCACCGACCGGCGTGCGCGGACTTCGCGTACCGCGGCGACCACTGACCGGCGCGCGGCCCGTTCGTCACCGCGCCCCTCCCAGCGCCTCTTCGATGATCTCCAGCGCGCGGATGCTGTCGGCCGGGTCGACGGGCAACGGACCGCCCTCCCGCAGCGCGGCCGCGAGCAGCCGGTAGAACTCGCGGTAGTCGCCGGCCCGCAAGGGCACGGCCTCCGCACCGTCGGGGCCTTCCACGACGGCGGTCCGTCCGTCCTCGTGCACCCCGAATCCGGCTTCGCCGGGCTTCCGTCCGGCGATGGACTGCGCTTCCTGCGGGTCGAGGCCCTCCGAACGGAAGACGGCCCGGGAGCCGCTGACCCGGAACCGGGGGCGTGGCGCGGGCGCCACCGCGCTCATCCACAGCCGCGTCCGCACACCGGAGACATGCCGCAGGGTGAGGAAGGAGTCGTCGTCGCTGCAGCCGCCGGGGCGCCGGCGGTCGAGTTCGGCGTGGACCTCGGTGATCTCGCCGAACAGTTGCAGGGCCTGGTCGATCAGGTGCGGCCCGAGGTCGTAGAGGATGCCGCCACCCGCGTCGGGGCCCGCGAGGTCCTTCCAACCGGTACCGACCCGCGGGTTCCACCACGCGAAGGCGGAGTCGAACTGGCGGACCTCACCGAGCCCGCCGGCTGCGACGACCTCGCGGAGCGTGAGGAAATCGCCGTCCCAGCGCCGGTTCTGGAAGACGGTCAGTACGCGTCCGGCCGCCTTCGCCGCGGCCGCGACAGCGCGTGCCTCTGCGGAGGTGACGGCGACGGGTTTGTCGACCACGACATGCGCCCCGGCCTCGATCGCGGCACGGGCGAGCGGCGCGTGGCTCTCGTTCGGGCTGCCGATGACCACGAGGTCGAACTGGTCCGCCCTGGCGAAGAGGGTGTCCGTGCAGGCGAGTACGTCGCTCTCCGGGTACGTGTCACGGGCGGCCCGCGCCCGCTCGGGTGATCCGGTGACGATCGCGTCCAGGGAGTAGCGCGGGTCCGCGGCGATCAGCGGCGCGTGGAAAACGCGCCCCGCGGTACCGAAGCCGATGACGGCGGTGCGAATGACGCTCATGGCGTGGTCCTTCCTTCGTGTCCGTGTGAGGTCATCGGGGTCCGACGCCGGCCGGAAGCCCGGCGGCGATCTCGTCCACCGCGTCGAAAAGCCCCGAGGGGATGTCGAGTTCGACCGCCGCGACGCTCTCCGCGATCCGTGACGGACGCGAGACTCCCACGACGGTCGACGCGATCCGCGGGTCACGGGCCGAGAACTGCACGGCCGCGGCGGAGAGCGGCACGCCGGCCTCCCGGCAGAGATCCTCGATCCGGCGGATCGCGTCGAGCAGTTCCCCGGGCGCCTCCCGGTATCCGTACCGGCTCGACGCTCCGGTGCCGGCCGCCAGGATTCCGCCGCCGAACACCGCGGCGTTGACCACCCCCATGCCGCGCTCGACCGCGGAGTCGATGAGCCGGTCGGCCGTACGGTTCACGAGGGTCCACCGGTTGTGCGTCAGCAGTACGTCGAAGTGGCCGGTCTCCACGTAGGCGCCGATCGTCGCCGTGTCACCGCCGGCCACCCCGATCGCCCGTGCCACCCCCTGATCCTTCAGCTCCCGCAGGACCTCGACGGGGCCGCCGGGCGCGGTCGCGGCGGCGAACGTCGTGTTCTCGGGGTCGTGCAGATACAGCAGGGGCACCGAGTCGACGCCGAGACGCCGCAGACTGCCCGCGATGGCCTTGCGCATCTGCTCGCCGGAGAAATCACCGGTGTCCAGATCACGGGTGATCTTCGTGGCGAGCAGATAGCCGTCGGGCAGACCGCCGACCTCGGCGATGGCCGTGCCGATACGCCGTTCCGATTCCCCGCTGCTGTAGGCGCAGGAGGTGTCGATTCCGCGGATCGGTCCGGTCAGCGCGGCGACCGCCGTCGCCACTCCGTCCTCGGCGCTCACGTCGTAGCCGAAGTTCGAGGGCATCGAGCCCAGCGGCGCGCCGCCGACCATGAGAGGGGTTATGGGGAGCCCGGTGGCGCCCAGTGTCCGGGGGGTCCAGCGCACGCTCATTCCTCCGCGCCTGTCCAGTCGAAGAACCCGGCGTCCGCCGGGTCCAGGTGGGCCAGGGCGGCCGTACGGTCGAACTCGACGCCCAGTCCCGGGCGATCGCCGACGGTGACATAGCCGTCCCGCACGATCGGTTCGGTGAATCCGTCGAGGATGTCGTACCACCACGGGTCCGTCGCCAGGGGGTACTCGAAGGCGATCAGGTTGTCGGGCAGGGTCGCCGACACCTGGACCAGGGCCGCCAGTCCGAGCAGGCCGCTGCTGACGCCGTGCGGTGCGATGCCGATTCCGTACAGATCCGCGAACTCGGCGATCCATTTCAGCTCGGCGAGGCCGCCGACATCGCCCGGGTCGGGGCCGATGACCCGTACGGCGCGTGTTTCGATCAACTCACGGAAATTCTGCCGCAGATAGAGCTGCTCGCCGGTGTGGGTGGGGACCGTCGTCGCCGTGGTGATCTCACGGTAGCCCGCGACGTCGTTCCAGGGCACGAAATCGCCCGTCAGGATGTCCTCGGCCCACGCGATGTCGAACCGTTCCAGTTCCCGCAGGACCCGGAGGGCGTCGGGCACCGCCCACCCCGGGCCCATGTCGAGAGCCAGCCGCCGTTCGGGCCCCAGCACGTCCTTCATCGCGGCGACCGCGTCGACGATACGGCTGATACCGCTCGGCGTCAGAAACCCGCGATTGGGGTGCAGGGGACCCTCGCGGAGATCGTTGTAGAGGAAGTCCGGCGTATGGGGCGCCATGAACCCGTGCAGGCCCACGCCTTCCTTGATGATGGAGAATTTCTCGGGAGCCGCGGCCATATGTGCCATCGACGCCGCGTAGTCCTCGGGTGTGTGGGCGCCGAGCGAGGTGCGTACGCCTCCGTTGTAGACCCGGATACGGTCACGCACCTTGCCGCCCAGGAGCCGGTGTACGGGGACGCCGAGAGCCTTGCCCGCCACGTCCCACAGGGCGATCTCGATGGCCGAGACGACGGCGCCCCACGGCTTGGACGCGCCCATGCGCCGGATGCGGAGCATGCAGCGCTCGACCTCCGTCGGATCGGCCCCGAGCAGCAGCGGGCGGTACACCCCGAGCGTCGCGGCCACATAGGGCTTGGAGTACTCGATCTCGGCGAAGCCGTCGATCCCCTCGTCCGTCAGGATCCGGATCACGGGGGACCGGCCGATACGAGCACACCGGATGTCGGTGATCCTCATCCTTTGACCGCCCCTCCGGTCAGACCGGCCGTGAAATACCGCTGCATGACGACGAAGAGGATGACAATGGGAACGGTGAGGACGACGGACGCGGCCATGGTCGCGCCCCAGTCGACATCGAACTCGCCGGCGAACTGCGTCAGCGCCACGGGGGCGGTACGCGAGGCCGTGGACGTGGCCATCACCGAGGCGAACAGGAACTCGTGCCACGACTGGAGGAAGGCGAACATCCCGGCCGCCGCCAGGCCCGGAGCACAGACGGGCAGCGTGACGTAGCTGACCGCGTCGAACCGTGAACCACCGTCGATCTGGACGGCTTCCTCCAACTCGTACGGGATCGCCGCGATCTGGTTGCGTACCATCCACGTCACGAGCGGCACGGTGATCGCGAGATGGGCGAACGCCACCCCGGTCGCCGTGTCGAGCAGTTTCAGCGACGAGACCATCTGGTAGACCGGCAGCAGCACCACGGTGAGCGGAACCATCTGCCCGAGCAGGATGAACAGGGCCAACGGCCGGGCCGACCGGAACCGGAACCGTGCCAGCGCGTATCCGGCACTGAAACAGAACAGAAGAGTCGCCAGGGCGACGAGGCCGCCGATGACGACGGAATTCAGCAGCGCACGGGGCATCGACGACGAGGTGAACACCGCGCCGTAGTTCTCGAACGTCCACGAGGCGGGCAGCAGACGGGCCGGTACGGCGAAGATGTCACCTCGCTTCTTGAACGACGTGAGCACCATGACCGCGATCGGGGCGAGGCTCCACACCAGCAGGACCACCAGGGTTCCCCAGACCGCGGCGCGGGCGGACGCGCGGCCGATCAGAAGTCTCATGTCTGCTCCTGGAGGTCGGTGCGCATGGTCCGCGCGAAGAAGACGGCGAGGACGGCCCCGATGAGCACCTGCACCAGTGCGACCGCGGACACGAGAGCCTGGTCGCCGTTCTGGAACGCCTGGTAGAGAAGGATGGGCAGGATCGTCGACGCGCCGGCCGGCCCGCCGCTCGTGGCGACCCAGATGATCGTGAACGAGTTGAGGGCCCATATCGCGAGTGTCAGCACGCAGATGCCCGTGGTCGGGCGGATGGCGGGCAGGATGATGTGCCGCAGGATCGCGGGACCGCCGGCCCCGTCGAGACGGGCCGCCTCGTACCGCTCGGCGGGGATGGTGGCCAGTGCCGCCGAGACCATCAGCATCACGAACGGCGCGGTGACCCAGATCTGGATGAGCGCGACCGCCCACAGCACGATGCCGGGATCGGTGAGCCAGCGGACGGGCTCACCGATGAGCCCGAGATTCAGCAGCGTCCGGTTGAGGATCCCGTAGTCCGTGGAGAGCGTCCACCGCCATACGGTGGCTCCGACCACCCCGGGAATGATCCAGGGAATCATCAGCAGCGAGCGCCACACCCCGGCGAGCCGGAGCCTTTTCGACTGGAGCACGAGGGCCCCGGCGTAGCCGACGACGATCGCCCCGGCCACCGAACCGACCGTCCAGTACAGCGTGTTGAGAAAGACCTGGCCGACATCGGGGAGTCCGAAGAAGCGGCTGAGCCCGGTACCGCCGTCGGAGACGACCCGCGCGATCGTCGTGACGACGGGTATCACCATGAGGACGGCGGTGACGATCGCGGCCGGGAGTATCAGGGCGACCGGGCGGGCCCGGTGCCGCCTGCGCACCGGCTCCGTCGCCGTGGTGCCGGTCATCGCGTCACCAGCCGCTGGATCCGGGCGGCGCCCTCGGCCGGCGTGGTACGTCCCAGCGCGACCTCCTGGATCGTGTCGTGCGCCCTTTGGACGGCCGCGGTCCAGCGGGGGTCGTTGGGGGCCGGAACGGAGTGGCGGGCGAGCTGCTCCGCGTACGGCCGCCGCTCCGCGGTGGTGAACTTCGCGTCGGCGGACGCGCTGGTCCGCGCGGGGAAGGTCACGGTCAGCTCCGCCATGTTCTCCGGTCGCGCGAGAAAACCGACGAGTTGCCGCGCCGCGTCCTGGTGCCGCGCGGCCTTGGGAATGAGGTAGCCCCAGCCGACCCCTTGCGCCGTCCCCGGCCCGTCCGGTCCGGGCAGCAACGCCGTCGCGACGGGCGCGCCCTGGTCGACCGCGCTGTCCACGTCGAACACACCGGCGGGATACATCGCGACGCGCCCCTGGAGGAACAGCTCGCGGATACCGGTGTTGTCGAGCTCGAACGAACTCTTGCCGGCCCATCCCTCGCGGATCGAACCGCCGACCAGCTTCAGTGCCGCCTCGGCCGACGCTTCGGTGAAGCGGGGCGCGCCGTCGGTGATATCCGTACCGCCGGAGACGGCGAAATCGAGGAAGCGCAGCGTCAGGTCGTTGGGATCGCCCTGCATCGGCCACGCGGTTCCCACCACGTTGCCCCGTGTGAGCCGCTTGGCGTCCCGCTCGAAATCCGCCCAGGTACGCGGCGGGGAGTCGATACCGGCCGCCGCGAAGAGGCGGGGGTTGTAGATCAGGGCGTTGGTCGCCCACCGGTACGGCACGGCGTACGTACCGCCGTCGAAGGTGAGCGAGTCGACGAGCCCCGGAGCGAAGTCGTCGACCGGCATGCTCGGGCCGTACAGATCGCTGACACTGGCGAGCTGCCCCTTGCCGGCGTAGCTGCGCACACGGGACAGCGACTCGGTGATGACATCGGGCGCGTTGCCCGAGTCGAGCGCGACGGAGGTACGGTTCGCCACCGTGTCGCCGGTGGTCTGCACCAGCTCGACCGTGAGGCCGGGATGCTGCTGTTCGAACTCCTTGACGAGCCCGGTCGCCTTCTCGTAGTCCCAGTCGGGCACCCACCAGGCAACGGTGTTGTCGCGCGCCCCGCTCTCCGCGACGTTGTAGGCGGTCGTGCCCGCGAGGGTGAGAACCGCCGCGGCGACCACGCCCATGAAGATCCGGGTCCGAGGCATCATTGCCATCTTCGCTCCGTTGATCGAGTACTCCCTGCTCGGGGCACATCGTGTATCCTGTCATTACAGGATGTCAAGCACTTGTCCCGGAGGGGATCGGCTCCCGAGCCGAGCTAGGATCTGGTCCCAGCGGGCAACGGGCAGCAGGTGCTCTCAACAGGCAAGGGGATGGGGAGAGATGAGCGGGGAGATCGAGACCGCCTGAAGCTTTCGCCCGGGCCGGCTCACCACAACCAGGGAACCCATGACCATTTCATCGTCGATCGACCGGCGCTCGGACGTACCGTTCTACTCGCAGCTGAAGCGACTGCTGCGGGAGGACATCGCGGCACGAGGCCTGGAACCCGGTGACCGCCTGCCCGGGGACCACGAACTCTGCGACAGGTATCAGGTGTCCCGCACCGTGGTGCGCCAGGCGCTCCTGGAGCTCGAACACGAGGGCGTGGTCCGCAGGGAAAAGGGCCGCGGCACATTCGTCGGCGACCCTCGGACGTCGCAGGGGTTCGGCGGCGCACTCATCGGCACGTTCGAGGACATCCAGAGCAACGCGGGTGAGCAGCACTCCCGTACGCTGTTCTGCGGCATCGTCGCCGCCACACCGCAGGTCGCGCGCGATCTCGCCGTCGCCGAAGGGGCGGATGTCGTCGAGATACAGCGCGTCCGCGAGGTGGACGGCGTTCCATGGGCCTTCACCCGCACCTTCCTCCCCGTCGACGTCGGGCAGCCGCTGCTCGACATCGAGCTGGAGGACGTCTCGCTCTTCGGCGTCCTGGAACGGCGGTTCGGAATCCGGTTCGAGCGCGCCCGGCGGTCGGTGGAGGCGGACGTGGCGAACGAGACGGTCGCGTCGGCCCTCGACTGCGCGCCGGGAGCGGCGGTCCTGGTGATGCGGAGCGTCTCCTTCGACCAGGCCGGCCGGCCGATAGAACGGTTCACCGGATTTCACCGCGGCGACCGCAGCCGCCTGAACGTCGAGGTGTTCCACTCGGCGGATCGCTGAGCCGGAGGCCGGGCGGACCGTGCCGTCGTCCGCCGCTCGGCCGTCGTCCGCCGCTCACGCCGAGAACAGAAGCGACGGGCCTCGATCCGGTGAGGGCGAGGCCGGAGGCGCGCGTTGACATTCCTGTCGATCGCGCGGAGACTCCCTCACATGTACGAGGTCCCGTTGCTCACCCGCGAGCGCTGTGTCGACCTCGTCCGCGTGTCCAGCGCACGGTGTTGACCCTCCGGTCCACCTCGCGCCACGCCACCTCCCCCTCCGACGTCCGGGGCCGGCACGGCCGTGGAGCGGTGACCGGTTCGCGTCGCTGACCGGCGCGCGCCGCGTACACCCCGGCCGACGAGGCCGCCACCGCCCCGCCCCTCCTCCGGCGTCCCGAGTCCCTCACCGGGCCGTGCCCGCAGCTCCGCGGTGCCGGCCGAGCAGAGATCGGAATCTTCATGAGCCCGGAATTCCTCTGGTACATCCCCAACACCGTCGAACCGGGCCACCGCGGTGACGACAGGGCGACCGGCTGGGGATCCGTCGAGTACTCCACCGACCTGGCCAGGACGGCGGAGGCGCACGGGTGGGGCGGCGCGCTCCTGGGCACCGGGTGGGGGCGGCCGGACACCTTCACCCTGGCCACCGCGCTGGCCGCCAGGACCGAGACCTTCAAACCCCTGATCGCGGTCCGCCCCGGATACTGGCAGCCGGCCCACTTCGCCGCCGCGGCGGCCACACTCGACCAGCTCAGCCGCGGCCGGGTGCTGGTCAACATCGTCAGCGGGCTCGACCAGCCCGCCGCCTACGGCGACCCGCACAGTGACCCCGCTGGGCGGTACGCCCGCACCCGGGAGTTCCTGCATCTCGTACGGCGCCTGTGGACCGAGGAGGACGTGACGTTCGACGGTGAGTACTTCCGGGTCGGCCGGTCCACGGTCGCGCCACGCCCGTACGCGACCGGCACGCGGGCCCATCCCACGCTCTACTTCGGTGGCGCCTCCGAGGCCGCCGAACGGGTGTCCGCGGCGGAGGCGGACGTCCAGCTCTTCTGGGGCGAACCGCTCGACGGCGTCGCCGAACGCATCGCCCGGCTGAAGGCGTTGAGCGAGGAGGTGGGCCGCAGGCACCGGCCTCTCCAGTTCGGTCTGCGGATCACCACGGTGGTGCGCGACACCACGGAGGAGGCCTGGCGGGCCGCCGAGGAGAAGGTCGCGCGGACGGCCCGGAGCGCGGGGGAGACCGCCTGGACGGAGAACGGCAGGACCGCCGCAGGACAGCAGAGGCTTCTCGACCTCGCGGCACGGGGCGAGGTCCTCGACACCTGCCTGTACACCACCCCCGGCACCGTCGGCGGCAAAGGAGCGGCGACCACCTGGCTGGTCGGCTCCGCCGCCGACGTGGCCACGGCGCTGGACAACTACCGCGTGCTGGGCGTCACCCACTTCGTCCTCTCCGACACCCCGTACCAGCAGGAGACCGCCCGGGTCGGAGACCAACTGCTGCCCAGGCTGCGCTGACCGTCATGGACGGCACGACGGCCGGCGCGGCGCCGCGCCCTCCCTCACGCCGCGTCGGGCACCGCCCCGGTCCTGTCCCGGAAGGCGGGGTGATCGGCGAGGCGGCGTACGTACGCCCCGAGCCGGGGGTACGAGCTGAGCGTGCCGGCCGGGCCGAGGTGGACGAGCGCCACCCACAGGTCCACGTCCGCGGCCGTCAGGGTGTCGCCCAGCGCGTGGGTGCCCGAGGCGAGCCGGCGGTCCAGCAGGTCGAGTGCCGCCGACCGCTCCGAAGGCCGTCCGGCCGGGGTGACGTCCCGGTCCAGCAGGTCGCGCAGCGCGTCGATCTCCGGGGCGAGACCGGGCGGGTTGAGGGCGCGGTGACGGGCTCCGTCGCGGCCCGGGAGCAGGCCCCCGAGGTCGCGGAGGATGGCCGGGGTCTCGTTGCTGACGATGCGTCCGCTCCAGCGGTCGCGCAGCGCGGGCACGGTCAGCGGCCCGTCGTAGTGGTGCACCGTGGCCTCGTACGCGCCGCGCAGCGAGGCGAAGGCCTCGGGCGTCCCGGCGGGACGGGTCAGGAGCGTGGTGGCGACCGACTCGCCGAGGCCGAGCAGGTCGAGGGTGATCGAGACACGCAGCGAGCGGGGACACCCCGCGCAGAGGTAGAGGTCGTAGCGGTGTGGTGCCGGGTAGAAGCCGCCGGCCAGGCCGACGCCGATCCTGCTGTGGAAACGGTGCGGTCGGGGGGAGGCCGCGGCCACCCTGGGGCGAAGTGCGGACGCGGACGGAGCCGGGGGACGACCGCCGGCCATGGCCGTACCGGGGCTGCGCAAAGTTGTCTCGGGCATGACTCTCCCTTGGGGAACGAGGAAGCCACCGCCGCCTTGTGGGCACCGGCGGCCGAATGCGGAGCGACTGCGCTTCTCGCACCGGTCCGGATCGCACGGACCGACGGCGGATCAGTAAGCGCTGGAGACACGCAACAGGTCGATGTGCAGGCGCCTCGTCAAGCCGTTCCTCGGCATTGCCACCCGTCTCACCTCCGGGGCCCGCGAGACGCGGGACCACGCTTGCCCCGCCGCGTCGGCGGGACCCGGTCGTCACCCGGAGCACCCCGTCGCGGTGGAAGGGTTGCCTGTCGGCGGGCCGGGGCCGATGACCACATGAGCGGGCGGAACCCGCGCCGTGGGCGCTGACAATCGTGACCGTCCACATCAGTCTCGGTGCCCTCCGTGACGGCGTCAAGGAAGCCGGGTACGCGATCTCACCTGATGGGCAGCCGCGTTGACATTCTTTTCGGGGCGTGCCTACCGTGCGGCGCACAACGGGAGCCCCCAGGGCCGGAGAAGTGATGGTGACAGCGATGTACGGAGCCGACAGGACGGCCGCACGCCGGCACCCGCTCCGCGCGGACCGCTCCGACGGCCTGCCGCGCGTCAACAGCGCGCCGTGTCCGGCCCCTTGTCCCGCCCTCTGCCACTGTCCCGCCCTCTGCCACGACTGACGGTTCTCCCCGTCCCCGACGACCACCGCTGTCGCGGCCCGGGACGGACAGGAAGCCGGACAGCGGAATGAAAGCCACAGCCGCGTTGTTGCGCCTGCTGACCAGCGAGCGGCGCACCGAGGAGTGAGCGGCGCGCCCCAGGACAGCCGCGAGCGTGAAGCCGGCCGGGCCTCCGGGGCCGCCGGGCCGGAAAGGTGGAGGTGAGGCACATGCGTCCCGTGTCCCGTCACCGCGCCGTGGATCCCGCCCCGCCCCGCCGTCTGCACCTGTACTCCCGGACGCACATCGACCTGCTCCGCGTGGCCGGCGCGCTCTGTCGCCCCTGACCTGTTGCCCTCGCAGCCGCACCCCTCGTACGGGGACCGGCTCCCCGTACGGCTGATCAGGAAGGCGTCTCCCGATGTCCCCGTCACCCTCCCCGCTGCACCTCGCCGTCGCCCTCGACGGCGCCGGCTGGCACCCGGCCGCCTGGCGCGAGCCGGTCTCCCGCCCCCGCGAACTGCTCGACCCCGCCTACTGGACCGACCTCGTCACCGAGGCCGAGCACGGCCTGCTCGACTTCGTGACCATCGAGGACGCCCTCGGCCTCCAGTCCTCGTCCCTCACCGAACCCGACGGCCGCACCGACCAGGTACGCGGCCGCCTGGACGCCGTCCTCATCGCCGCGCGGGTCGCCCCGCTGACCCGCCACATCGGTGTGGTGCCGACGGTCGTGGCCACCCACACCGAGCCGTTCCACATCTCCAAGGCGATCGCCACCCTCGACTACGTGAGCACCGGCCGCGCCGGCCTGCGCGTACAGATCTCGGCACGCCCGAACGAGGCCGCGCACTTCGGACGCCGTACGGTCCCGCCGCTCCGCGGCGAGGAGTACGCCACGCCCGCCGGGCACGAAGCGCTGACCGACGCCTTCGACGAGGCCGCCGACCACGTCGAGGTCGTGCGCCGGCTCTGGGACAGCTGGGAGGACGACGCGGAGATCCGGGACGCCGCCACCGGCCGCTTCATCGACCGCGACAAACTCCACTACATCGACTTCGAGGGCAGGTACTTCGCCGTCAAGGGCCCCTCGATCACCCCCCGCCCGCCCCAGGGCCAGCCCATCGTCAGCGCCCTCGCCCACGCCACCATCCCCTACCGGCTGGTGGCCCGGGCCGCCGACATCGGCTACGTCACCCCGCACGACGCCGCTCAGGCCCGCGCCGTCGTCGACGAGATCCGCGCCGAGCAGACGGCGGCGGGCCGCGCCGACGAACCCCTCCACGTCTTCGGCGACCTGCTGGTCTTCCTCGACGACGACCCCGCCGAGGCCGTGGCCCGCCGGGAGCGCCTGGACGCCCTCGCGGGACAGCCGTACACCGGCGACGCCCCGGTCTTCACCGGAACCCCCGCCGGGCTCGCCGATCTGCTCCAGGAACTGCAGTCGTCGGGACTGTCCGGCTTCCGGCTGCGCCCCGCCGTCGCCGGGCACGACCTCCCGGCGATCACCCGGGGCCTGGTCCCCGAACTCCAGCGCCGGGGCGCCTTCCGCCGCGCGTACGAGGCCGGCACCCTGCGCGGGCTGCTCGGGCTCGCCCGCCCCGCCAACCGCTACGCCGCCGCCCCGGCCGTCTGAGCCCGAAGGAGCCTCCTACCGTGAGCCAACCGCTCAAGCAGATCCACCTCGCGGCCCACTTCCCCGGCGTCAACAACACCACCGTGTGGAGCGCCCCCGAGGCCGGCAGCCATATCGAGTTCAGCTCCTTCGCGCACTTCGCGCGGACCGCCGAACGCGCCAAGTTCGACTTCCTGTTCCTCGCCGAGGGGCTGCGACTGCGTGAACAGGGCGGAAAAATATATGACTTGGACGTCGTCGGCCGACCCGACACCTTCACCGTCCTCGCCGCGCTGGCCGCCGTCACCGAACACCTCGGCCTGACCGGCACCATCAACTCCACCTTCAACGAGCCCTACGAGGTGGCCCGCCAGTTCGCCAGCCTCGACCACCTCTCGGGCGGCCGGGCCGCCTGGAACGTGGTCACCTCCTGGGACGCGTTCACCGGAGAGAACTTCCGGCGCGGCGGCTTCCTCCCGCAGGAGGAGCGCTACGCGCGCGCCAAGGAGTTCCTGGCCACCGCGAACGAACTCTTCGACTCCTGGCACGGGGACGAGATCGTCGCCGACCGGGGGACCGGCACCTTCCTGCGGGACGCGCGCGCCGGAGCCTTCGTGCACCAGGGCCGGCACTTCGACATCCAGGGGCAGTTCAACGTCCCGCGCAGCCCGCAGGGCCGCCCGGTCATCTTCCAGGCCGGGGACTCCGACGAGGGGCGCGAGTTCGCCGCGTCGAGCGCCGACGCCATCTTCAGCCGGTACGCCGCCCTCGCGGAAGGCCAGGCGTTCTACGCCGACGTCAAGGGCCGCCTGCCCCGGTACGGCCGGAGCCGCGACCAGCTGCTGATCCTGCCCGCCGCGAGCTTCGTACTCGGCGACACCGACGCGGAGGCGGAGGAACAGGCCCGTGAGGTACGCCGCCTGCAGGTGAGCGGCGCCACGGCCCTCAAGCACCTGGAGTTCGTGTGGAACCGGGACCTGTCCGCGTACGACCCGGACGGCCCGCTCCCCGACATCGACCCCGACCTCGGCGAGCACACCGTCGCCCGCGGCCGCGCCCAGGTACGGATGTACCGCGACCCGCTGGCCACGGCCCGCGACTGGCGCGAGCGCGCCGCCGCCAACAAGTGGTCGATCCGTGATCTCGTCATCGAGACCGGCAACCGGCAGAACTTCGTCGGCTCCCCGGCCACCGTCGCCCGGACCATCAACGACTTCGTGCAGGCCGACGCCGCCGACGGCTTCATCCTCGTCCCGCACATCACCCCGGGCGGCCTCGATTCCTTCGCCGACCGGGTCGTCCCGCTGCTCCAGGAACGCGGCGTGTACCGCACGGAGTACGAGGGCACCACGCTCCGCGACCACCTGGGCCTGGCACACCCCGACGACGAGCGGGGTGAGCGTGCGGCGTCATGACGTCCCTCGCCGGACGGGTTCCGCGAGGATCGGACCCCACCCCCGGCCCGGGGCGCCGGCCAACGGACTCCGCTCCGTCCCTCCACCCCCAGGGAGCAGCTGCTGATGCGTATCGACGAGTCCGCGTACGACCGACGCCGCCTGCGCCAGTGGCTGGCCGGCGAGGCCAGAGCCGACGGGGTGTCCCGGCGCGACCTGCTGCGGCTCGCCGCGGCGGCGGGAGTGCTGACGACTCTGGCGGGCCGGCCCGCCCGCGCGGCCGCCGACACCCCCGCACCCGCCCCCGGGATCGTCAAACCGGTGCCGCCGGAGCTGTTCACCATCCGGGGCACCAACGCCGAGACCAACTGGAGCGCGCTGCGCGGTACGGGATTCCACACGCCCGTGGACCGGTTCTTCGTCCGCAACCACACCTCGACGCCCCGCCTGGACCGGGACAGCTGGCGGCTCAAGGTGTGGGGCGGCGGACTGCGCGGCGCGCCCGGCCCCGACCGGGCGGTCGAGTTCGGCCACGACGACCTGCGGCGGCTGCCGTCCGTGACGCTCGACGCGTTCGTGGAGTGCGCGGGCAACGGGCGGAGCCACTTCACCACCCAGCAGGGCGACACCGTCACCGGCACCGCCTGGACCCTCGGCGCCGTCGGCACCGCCCGCTGGCGGGGCGTCCGGCTCTCCCGCGTGCTGCGGCTGGCCGGGCTGACCCGGCACGCGGTGGATCTCCAGCCCCGGGGCCTGGACGACGCGTACGTGACCGGCGGGACCAGCCTCGGCCGGGTCCGCCGGCCGCTGCCCGTCGCCAAGGCGCTGGACGACGTGATCCTCGCGTACGAGATGAACGGCGAGCCGCTGCCCCCCGACCACGGCCACCCGGTCCGCGTCCTCGTGCCCTCCTGGGTGGGCATCTCCCACATCAAGTGGGTCGGCGACATCGAGGTCTCCGACCGGCCGCTCTACTCGCCCTGGAACACCGACTTCTACCGGCTCTTCGGACCCGGCCATCCGCCCGGAGGCAGCGCCCCGCTCACCCGGCAGACCCTCAAGAGCGCCTTCGAGACCGACGCGGGCGCCGCCTTCGGCGCGGGGGCACGCCACCGGCTGACCGGCCGCTCCTGGTCGGGCGCCGGCGGCATCCGCCACGTCGACGTCAGCACCGACGCGGGCGCCACCTGGCGGCGCGCCGACCTCCACGACCGTCCCCGGGCCGGCGTCTGGTCCCGCTGGTCCCTGGACTGGCACCCGGCCACGTCCGGCCCCACCGCCCTGCTCGCCCGGGCCACCGACACCGCGGGCCGCACCCAGCCCGACACCACCGCCCCCAACACCCAGGGCTACCTCTTCGACGCGGTGGTCCGCCACCCCGTCACGGTGCTCCCTCCGGCGGACCGCCACGGCACACCGCCGGGTTCCGGACGACCGGCTGCCGCCGCCGGACCTCCGCCCCAGGTCATCGGGGGCGCGTCCGGGTGAGGACGGCGCGCAGCTCGGGCACCGGGACCTTCGGCCGCCGGTCCGCCGTGAACAGGCCGTTCACCTCCTGTTCCGTGTCGGTGAACTGGGTGTAGCAGTAGCCGGCGAGGCCCGAGTCGACGGCGGCGCCCACCAGGGCGGCCAGCCGGTCGGTGAACTCGCGCTCCGTGGCCACGGTGTCGTAGCCGAACCACTCCGCGCCCTCGGCGGGTTCGAAGGTCGCCCCGCCGAACTCGCTCAGCACGACCGGCTGGCCCTGGTGGTGCACGCCGTCGAGGAGGAGACGCCTGGCGCCCGGCCACGGCTCGGTGAACTCGCCGCGTCGCAGCGAGGCGTGGCCGTACCGCTCGCGCAGCACCCGCGCGTGCTGGGTGTAGTCGTGCACGCCCCAGATGTCGGCGGCGGAGATCTCCCAGCCGTCGTTGGAGACGGCGGGGCGCGCCGGGTCGAGGGCCTTGGTCAGGTGGTACAGGCCGTCCATGAAGTGGCGCTGCTCCGGGACGAGCGCCGGGTTCGGGACGGACCAGGACTCGTTGACCGGCACCCAGGCGACGATCGAGGGATGGCTGAGGTCGCGGGAGATGGCCTCGGTCCATTCGCCGACGACCCGCTCGACGGTCGGTGTTCCGAAGGTGTACGCGGACGGCATCTCCTCCCACAGCATCAGCCCGAGCCGGTCGGCCCAGTACAGGAACCGGGGATCCTCGATCTTCTGGTGGACGCGCAGCCCGTTCAGCCCGATCTCCTTGGCCAGTTCGGCGTCGCGGCGCAGCTCATCGCCCGACGCGGCGAGGTGCGACGCCGGCCAGTAGCCCTGCTGGAGCGCGAAACGCAGGAAGTACGGCTTGTGGTTGAGGAGGAAGACGCCCTCGCCCCAGCCGATGTCGCGCAGGCCGAGGTAGGAGGAGACGCGGTCGACGGGGGTGTCGTCCGCCGTCTCGCTCAGCACGACCGTGGCGTCGACCAGGTTCGGGTGCTCCGGGCTCCAGAGCAGACCGTCGAGGTCCTGCCCGTGGCGCAGGGCGGGCACCGAGACGTCGAACGCCGCCTCCTCGCCGTCGACCAGGACGCTCTGCTCGGCGAGCAGGCGCCCGCCCAGCGCCAGGCGCACCGTCGCCCGCAGGGGGCGCAGCGGCCACCGGGCCAGACGCATGCGGCACCGCACGCGGGCGTGCGCGACGTCGGGGGTCCAGTGCAGGACCGTCAGACGGTCCTCCGGGACCTCCTCCAGCCAGACCGGCTGCCAGATCCCCGAGGTGCGGTGGTACCAGATGACATGCGGGTCGCGCCGCCAGTCCTGCTTGCCCCGGGGCTGCGCGGCGTCCAGCGGCTGGTCCTCGGCCCGGACCACGACCACCTGCTCCCCGTCGCGGTCGACGGCCTCGGTGAGATCGCAGGTGAACCCGGTGTGTCCGCCCTCGTGGCGGCCCACCTGACGGCCGTTCAGCCAGACCTCGGCCCGGTGGTCGACCGCCCCGAAGTGCAGCAGGAGCCGCCGGCCCGCGGCGGGCCGGGGCACGTCGATGGTGCGCCGGTACCAGAGCACCGGGTGGAAGCCGGTGTCCTGGACGCCCGAGGCCTGGGACTCGGGCGGGTAGGGCACGGTGATGGTGCGGGTGAAGGGCTCGGTGACGGCCGGGTCCATCCAGCGCTCCGACCGGCCGGTGCCGGCGTCGTCGTGGGCGAACTGCCAGGGACCGCTCAGGTCACGCCAGTCCGGGTCGCGGACGAGCTGCGGCCTCGGGTGTCCGGCCGCGTCCAGGTGGGTGTGGGGCATGGGAACTCCGGTGGTGTAGCGGGGAAGAAGGGACGCTCAGCCGTGCGGGGAGCGCAGTTCCACGACGGTCGCGGCGAACGCCAGCGGTCCGGGCAGCAGCGGGACCAGCAGCGGAATGGACCACGCGAGGAGCGCCGTCAGCAGTACGGCCCCGGCCAGCAGCAGGCTGCCGCGCGGGTCGGCGACCGAGCGGACGAGCCCCTCACGGACCGGGAGCCGGTGCGGGGCGTCCAGCGCCGTGGCGCGCAGCCCCACGACCGCGGCCCCCAGCGCGAGCAGGGCGAGCGCGGGCGCCACGACCCCCGCCCCGGGCAGCGCGCTGCGCGCCACCGCGGCGTCGGCCAGCAGGACCACGACCAGCAGCGGCAGCGCCAGCCCGGCGGACAGACTGCCGGCCGACAGGCGGGCCCGCAACGCGCCGGCGTACGCGCCGAAGGTGACCGGGGCTCCGTCGCCCACGGCCCGCCGGAGGCTCGCCGACGCCGCGGCGAACGCCGCCGGAGCGGTGACGACCGGCAGACAGGCGACGCAGGTCAGCAGGCCCACCAGCAGCATGTCGGCGAAGAGGGAGAAGCCGGAGCCGAAGATCTCGCCGGGCTCCTTGCGCTCGCGGCGGACCGGGACAGGTGTGCGGGTCACGGCGGCTCAGCCCTTCAGCCCGGAGGTGGCCATGCCCTGCACCAAATAGCGCTGGAAGACGAAGAAGAACAGCACGATCGGCAGCACGGAGATCACCGACATGGCGAACATGGGCCCGTACGCGGAGACGCTGGACTGGTCGACGAAGCTGCGCAGCGCCAGGGTGATGGTGAAGTTCTCCGGGGCGAAGAGATAGATCATCTGTGTGAAGAAGTCGTTCCACGTCCAGATGAAGGTGAAGATGGCCGTGGTGATCAGGGCGGGTCGGCTCAGCGGCAGCGTGATCGACCAGTAGGTGCGGAAGGGCCCGCAGCCGTCGATGCGGGCGGACTCGTCCAGCTCACGCGGCAGCCCGCGCATGAACTGCACGATGAGAAAGACGAAGAACGCCTCCGTGGCCAGGAACTTCGGCAGGATCAGCGGCCAGTACGTGTCCACCAGACCGAGCTGGTTGAACATGATGTACTGCGGGATCAGCACGACATGGTGCGGCAGCATCAGCGTCGCCACCATGAAGGCGAACAACCCGGTGCGCATGCGGAACCGCAGCCGGGCGAAGGCGTAGGCGGCCAGCGAGCAGGACAGTACGTTGCCGAGGACGGCGCCCCCGGCGATCAGCAGGGTGTTGCCGAGCAGCCGGCCGACGGAGATGCCGGAGACGCCTTCGAGGGCGGTGGTGTAGTTCGACCACTCCAGACGGCCGGGCCACAGGTCGAGGCTGGTCACCACCTCGTCCGCCGGCTTCAGCGAGGTGGCCAGCAGCCAGGCCAGCGGGTACAGCAGCAGGAGCAGGCAGACCGCCGCGACCGAGTGCGGCAGCCACCGCTTCGTGGCGATGCCCGCAGTGCGAGCCGGGTTCACCGAACTCACCGTCCCTCCTCGTCCGCGTAGAAGACCCAGGACCGGGAGGTCCGGAACAGGATCAGGGTGATCACACCGATGGCGATCAGCAGCAGCCAGGCCATCGCCGCCGCGTACCCCATGTGCGAGGCGGTGAAGCCGCGTTCGTACAGGTACAGCGTGTAGAACATCGTGGAGTCGGCGGGGCCGCCGTTGCCGCCGCTGATGGCGAAGGCCGGGGTGAAGACCTGGAAGGAGTTGATGATCTCCAGCACCAGGTTGAAGAAGACCACGGGGGAGAGCATCGGCACCGTCACCGAGACGAACTGCCGCCGGCGGCCCGCGCCGTCGAGCGCCGCCGCCTCGTAGAGATCGGACGGGATCTGCTGCAGCCCCGCCAGGAAGATCACCATCGGCGCACCGAACTGCCAGACCGTCAGCAGCACCACCGCGTACACCGCGAGATCGGGATCGCCGACCCAGCCGCCGGTGTCGATGCCGACCCGACCCAGGACCTCGGCGACCGTGCCGCCGTCGTTGAAGAGGGCCTTCCACACCAGGGCGATCGACATGCTCGCGCCGAGCAGGGACGGCGCGTAGAAGGCGGAGCGGTAGAAACCGCGGCCCGAGCCGAGACTCCTCAGCAGCATCGCCACGCCCAGCGCGAGCCCCAGCTTCAGCGGGACGGCCACCACGACGAACAGCATGGTGGTGCCGACCGACCGCCAGTAGCGGGGATCCTCGGTGAGCATCTCCGTGTAGTTGCGCAGCCCCACCCACTGCGGCGGATCGAAGAGGTTGTAGTCCGTGAACGACAGGTACAGGGACGCGACCATCGGCACCAGCGTCAGCACGCCCGCGCCGATCAGCCACGGCGACAGGAACACGTACGCCGGCCACCGCTTCTCGCGGACCCCGCGCCGCCGCCCGGCCGGCCGGGGCCCTTCCGTCTTCCGCCCGGCGGGCGCGGGTGCCCTGGTCGACACCGTGCTCATGGCCTCAGCTCCCGGTCGGCCTCGGCGAGGAGTTCACGCGCCGCCTGCCGGGGGGTGGCCAGGTCGTACAGCACGCGCTGGTAGATGCGGGTGAAGGCGGTCTGGATCGGGACGTCGCCGCGCGGGGGCGCCGTCGGCGGGGCGGCCAGGCCGTACTCCTCCATCGTCCGCGCGTACTGGTAGATCTCCTTCTCCGGTCCCGTCAGGGTCGAGGCGACCCGGTCGGCGATCACGCGGTTGGGCGGGGTGGAACGGGTGAAGCCGAGGATGTCGCCCGCCCGTACGTCGTTGAGGAGGAAGTCGACCAGCCTGGCCGCCTCCTCGGGGTGCGCGGTGCCTGATCCGATGCCCAGGAGCATCGTGGCCTTGAAGTACGAGCCGGCGCGGCCGCCGGTCGTGGGGACCGGCGCGAAGCGGATGTCCCCGCCGAGGAGGCCGACGTACCCGGGGAACGGCGCGTCCCAGGTGAAGTCCGCCGCCGCCAGACCCCGGCCCATGGGGCTGGTCTCGATGCTGTGGGCCTGGACGGTGTCCTTGGACCCGGCGACCGTGCCCGCCCTGCGGAGGTCGTCGCAGAAGGTCCAGAACTCGGCGAGGTCGTCCTCGGTGAAGCCGAGTTCGGTCTGGCTCGTGTAGAGCCGTCCGCCGCGGCTGCGCAGCCACGTCTCGAAGATGTCCTCGTTGGGGCCGTTGTCGTTGGCGCCGGTGAAGGGGCGCCCGTCGGGTGCCTTGAGTCCCAGTGCGGTGATCCGCCGGTTGGCGTCCGCCCACTCCTGCCAGGTCCAGCTCGGCCGGGGGGTGCGGATTCCGGCCTTGCGGTAGAGGGCGGCGTCGTAGGCGTATCCGGTGATGCCCCGGCCCATGGGCAGCGCGAACTGGCGCTCCTCGTAGGTTCCCGTGCGCAGGAACCCCCGGTCCATCTCCGCGGTGCGGATCGCGCCGCCGCTCAGGATCTCGTCCAGGCGCAGCAGCGCGCCGCCGCCCGCGTACTGGGAGATCTGCCGGTAGTCGAGCTGGGCCACGTCGGGGATGCCGCCGCCGGCCGCCTGCGTCGCCAGCTTCTGCATGTACGCGCCGAAATCCCCGTTCGAGGTGCGGACGGTGATGCCGGGGTTCTCCTGCTCGAAGAGCCGTACGGCCTTCTCGGTGCGGGCGGCGCGGTCGTCGTTGCCCCACCACGAGAACGTGAGGGTGACCCCTCGCGACGAGCCGCCGGCGGCGGAGCACGCGGAGAGCGTGGAGGCCAGGGCGGCACCGGCACCGGCGGCCGCCACGGTCAGTACCGCGCGGCGGCCCGGGCGCCGCAGGCGGCCGTGAGAGGGGCCGGGCACGGGCGGGTCGGGCACGGGCGGGTCGGGCAACGGGGCTTCGCGCACAGGGGGTTCGGGCATGAGGGGGCGACCTTCCGGGAGAGCGGGCGGTTGAGGAGAGGGGAGGGGACCGAGGGGATGCCGGGGTGGGGTGGCGGCGCCCCCGTGGCCTGCCGGGACACACCGACCGCCGCCCTCGTACACGGGGTCGGACGGCGTCGACGAAGCTTCGCAAGCGCTTTCTGTTCCAACGTTGTACCGGCCGTGCAAGTTCGGGGTCAACCCCTCGTCGGCATGCGATCCGGAGCGTCGGATACGCTGAGATCCGCCCCGGAAACACGGGAATCCGCGAGAAAAACGGAGAAGGGGGCCGTCGGTGGCAGCAGCGACGCTCAAGGACGTGGCGGCTCGCGCGGGAGTGTCGATCAAAACGGTGTCCAACGTTGTACGCGGCGCCCCGCGGGTCTCCGAGGCCACCCGGGAGCGGGTGCTGCGCGCCGTGGGCGAGCTCGGCTACCGGCCGAACCCGTCGGCGCGGCGGCTGCGCACCGGCCGCAGCGGGCTGATCGGTCTCTCCGTGCCCGACCTGGCGATCCCGTACTTCGCGGAGCTCGCCCAGCAGGTCCGGGCGGAGGCCGCGGGGCTGGGGCTGACCGTCCTCATCGAGGAGACGCTGGGCGACGCGGCGGAGGAGCTGCGCCTGGCGACCGGTGTCGGCGCGGCGCTGCTGGACGGTGTGATCCTCTCGCCCCTGCACGTTCCGCTCGACGACCTCGCCTCCGCCGCCGACACGTTCCCCCTGGTCCTGCTCGGTGAACGGAGCTACGGACGCGACCAGGTCACCGCCGACCACGTCCTGATCGACAACGTCGCCGCGGCCCGCGAGGTCACCGCGCATCTGGCCGGGCTGGGCCGCACCCGGATCGCCGCCGTCGGGGTGAAGACACAGTCGGCCGCGACCAGCAGACAGCGCCTGGAGGGCTTCCAGCGCGCGCTCCACGAGGCCGGCCTGACCTTCGACCCGCGACTGGCGCCGCCGGTGAGGGAGTTCGACCGCCGGAGCGGCCTGCTGGCCATGCGCGCGCTGCTCGCTCTCCCGGCGGACGCCCGCCCGGACGCGGTCTTCTGCTTCAGCGACCTGCTGGCGGTGGGGGCGGTGCGCGCGTTGCACGAGGCGGGGGTGGGCATTCCCTCGCAGGTCGCCGTGGCGAGCATCGACGGCTCCGAGGAGGCGCTCTACAGCACGCCGTCGCTCACCTCCGTCATACCGGACAAGGCGGCGATCGCCGCGCTGGCGGTGAAGTCGCTGGCCGCGCGGATCGGCTCGGCGGAGCCGCTGCCCTTCGAGGTCCACCTGGCTCCGCACCGACTCGTGGTGCGGGAGTCCACGGACGGGGTACGGCGGCCGCTGGAGGTATGACACCGCCTGGTCCGGGAGGCCGTACCGGCTCCCGGACCAGGCGGTGTCGTCGTCGGCCTGCTGTGACGGCGGCCCCCGGAGCCGGTCAGCTCTTCAGCGGACCGCCGTTGATCGCGACCCGGCGGCCGTAACGGGTGTGCGGGTAGTAGTCGTACGTCGCGTGGTGCTGGACGCAGCGGTTGTCCCAGAACACCAGGGTGCCCGGCGTCCAGCGGACCCGGCAGGTGAGCATCGGGCGCTGGGGCACGAGGGCGAAGAGCATGCCGAGCAGCGCCTGGCTCTCGTCGGCGGAGAGCTGCGGGATACGCGAGGTGTAGGCCTGGTTGACGTAGAGGATGGGGCGGTCGGTCTCGGGGTGCCGCACCACCAGCGGGTGCTCGTTCACCGGGATCTCGTAGTCGGGGGGCACGGTGTAGCCGC
Organism: Streptomyces sp. NPDC059255; assembly: GCF_042752355.1. Lineage (NCBI taxonomy): Bacteria > Bacillati > Actinomycetota > Actinomycetes > Kitasatosporales > Streptomycetaceae > Streptomyces > Streptomyces sp. NPDC059255. The sequence goes on along the minus strand of NZ_JBHYZP010000039.1, from coordinate 52,138 downwards.
GGAAGCTCTGCGCACCGTCGTGGACGGCGGTCAGACCGTCCAGCAGGCCGCGCATGGTGGGGGAGAGCATCTCGTAGGCCAGGTGCATGTTGGCGAACAGTGTGTCGCCTCCGCTGCCGCCCTCCGGGGTCTCGGTGATGTACAGCATCGAGCCCAGGGACGGTTCGAGGTCGGCCGTTCCGTCGGCGTGCCAGGCATTGCCCGCGACGTTCGCGGCGGCCGGGCTGGTCCTGATCTCCAGCACGTGGGGATCGCCCTCGGGCGGCGGCGGATTGACCGGCCGCAGCTCACCGAACCGGCCGGCGAAGCGCTTGTGTTCGTCGACGGTGATCTCCTGGTCGCGGAAGACCAGCACGTGGTGGTCGAGGAACGCGGTTCTGATCTCGGCCAGTTCGTCCTCGGTGAGCCGGGAGAGGTCCACACCGCTGACCTCGGCGCCGATGACCGGGGTCAAGGAGGCCACGGAGATGTGCTCGTAGGGCCTCGGCGGCCTGGTGGTGACGGCTTCGAGAGCGGTGAGTTCGTAGGGCTCCATCGCGTTCTCCTCGGTGGTGGGGGCCTGCCGGTCGGGGGTGCGGATGCGGGACGGCCGGACGGGCGGTCGTCCCGGTCTGTGCGACGGCCGTGCCGCCGGTCCCCGCCACGGGCGCGGGGCACGGCGGGGGGAGGGGGGGAAGAGGGGCCGAGCCCCTCGGAGGTTCAGAGGGCCTACGACGCGGGGGTCACCGGGTGTCCCGGGCGTGGCCGTCGAGCCGGTCGAGTTCGCCGGTGACGAGCTCGGCGATACGGGGGACCCGCTCACCTTCCAGCACGTCCCAGTGGCCGCCCGCCACCCGCTCGACCCGGAAGCCACCCAGGGCCCGGTCCTCCCAGAAGCGGCGTAACTCCTTCTCGGACGCGGCCCTTTCCGCGGCGTCCCGCCCTTCCGCGTCCGCCTGGACGAGCAGCAGCGGGGCGGTCGTCGGCGGTGGCGTGTAGGCGCGGGCCGCGGCGCGGTTGCGGTTGTAGGTACGGAAGTACCGGTCGATCTGGGCGTCGTCGATGCCGGGGTACATGCCGTTGAAGCGGACGAGTTTCTCCCGGAACTCGGCCGCGTCCACCGGCGCGAACGCGGCCCGCTTCGCCTCGTCGTCCGTGCCGTGGGTGTCGAGCAGGACCACGGCGGTCCGGTGGTGACCGGCGCGTACGAGCCGGCGCCCCATCTCGTGCGCGACCAGACCACCGTAGGAGAGCCCGCACAGGACGAGGGCCTCGTCCGGCACCGGCCGTACGAGCGTCAGGTAATGCTCCGCCATGGCCTCCACGGACCGCAGCGGTTCCTCGCCGGGGTCGATCCCCGGAGCCTGGATGCCCAGGACGCCGATCCCGTCCGGCAGCGCCGTGGCCAGCTCCAGGTAGCAGAAGGCGGTTCCGCCGGCCGGATGGACGCACACCACCCGCCGGCCGCCGCCGGCCCGGAACTCGATCAGGGAATCGTCGCCCCGCGCCGGTGCTCCCCGGCGGAGGTGCGCCGCCAGCCGTTCGATCGTGGGATGTTCGAGTACGTCACGGATCGGCAGGTCCCGGCCGAACCGCTCACGGATCAGGTGCGCGACCTTGATGGCGGAGAGGGAGGTGCCGCCGACCGCGAAGAAGTCGTCGGTGACGCCGATGCCCGGACGCAGCAGCACCTGCCGCCAGATCCGGTACAGCGACATCTCGACCCCGTCGCGCGGCGCCCGTACGTTGACCTGGGAGGGCGGCGCCGTACGGGCCCGTTCCAGCACGGTCCGGCGGTCCAGCTTGCCGCTGCGGTTGAGCGGCAGCCGGGGGAACTCGGCGAACAGCGACGGGATCATGTAGTCCGGCAGCCGCTCCGCGAGGGCGGCGCGCCATTCGTGCGGCGGCAGCGGCGGCCCGTCGGACCGGCCCACCCCGGCCACCAGCACACTCTCGCCGGCCTCGGTACGGTCGGCGAGCACCGCAGCCTCTGTCACCCCGGGCAACTCCCGCAGCGCCGCGGCCACTTCTCCGGGCTCGATCCGGAAGCCCCGGAGCTTGACCTGGTCGTCGGCGCGTCCGACGAACTCGAAGTTGCCGTCGGGCAGCAGCCGCGCCAGGTCACCGGTCCGGTAGATCCGTTCGCCCGGGACGAGGGGGTCCGGCAGGAAACGCTCGTCGGTCAGGTCGGGCCGGTTGAGGTAGCCGGCGGCCACACCGGCCCCGCCGATGTACACCTCGCCGGTGACCCCGCGCGGAACCGGCAGGCGCCGCTGATCGAGCAGCTGTATACGGGTGTTGTCCACGGGCCGGCCGATCGGGCACCGGCGCTCCCGCGCGAGCGGCTCGTTGTACGTGATGCTGTACACAGTCGTCTCGGTCGGACCGTAGACGTAGCAGATCCGCAGCCCCGGCAGAACCTGCCGCATCCGGTGCAGCGCCGTCTCCGGGAGGGGCTCCGCCCCGGTCGCCACCTGGCGCAGCGCCAGACCCCGCAGCCGGTCCTCCGGGTTCTCGTCGATCCAGCCGATGTATGACGCAGGCAGCCAGGCATGCACGATCCTGTGCGCGCGCATCCAGTCCATGAGCTGTTCCGGGTCGCCCCGCAGGTCCTCGGGCACCAGGTGGAGGACCGCGCCCGTGGTGACCGGGAGGAACAGCTCGTGCACGGAGGCGTCGAAGCCGATGCTGGCCCACACCGAGGACGCCTCCCCGGGGATCGCGTCGTAGTGGTGCAGCCAGTTGTCCAGCAGGTTGACCACACTGCCGTGCCGGACCGCCACCCCCTTGGGGCGTCCCGTCGATCCGGAGGTGTAGATCACGTAGGCGAGATGGGACGGCAGGACCGCCGTACCGGGCGAGTCGTCGCGCGCCCCCTCCTCCTCGACCCGCCGCAGCGGCAGCCAGGAGGAGGACGGGCCGGCGCTGCCGCTCAGGACCAGAGCGGGCGCCGCCTCCTCGACGATCACCGCCAGCCGGCCGCCCGGTTGCCCGGGATCCAGCGGAAGGTAGGCCGCGCCCGCCTTGAGGATGCCCCATATGCCCACAAGCAGTTCCACCGTGCGGCCGCAGTGCAGCCCGACCACGTCCCCGGTGCGGACGCCCCGGGCGAGGAGGGCGTGGGCGAGCCGGTTGGCACGCCGGTCGAGGGTGGCGTAGTCCAGCCGCGTTTCCCCGTCGGACACGGCGGGAGCGGTCGGCCGCTCCCGGACCTGCTGCTCGAAGCGCTCGACCAGACCGGTGGTCGGCGGGCCGGTGGTCCGCCCCCGGCCCAGCGCCAGCACCTCCTCGTGTTCCCGCTCGTCGAGCAGGCGGAAGTCCGCGACGCACCGCCCGGGGTCGGCCGCCAACTGCTCCAGTACGCGCGTCAGGTAGCGGGCGTGCCGCCGGACCGTCTCGTCGTCGAACAGGTCGCGCGCGTAGTCCAGATGGCCGGCGACGCCCCCGTCCTCCTCGTGGAGCGACAGGGTGTAGTCGAACTTCGCGGGCCCGAAGGGGATGGCCAGCGGTTCGACCCGGGTACCGGCGAGACGCAGCAGACCCTTCTGGGAGGTGCCCCACGCGAGCATGGTCTGGAAGAGCGGCCCGTGCGCGAGGCTGCGCGGCGGGTTCACCGCCTCCACGATCTGCTCGAAGGGCAGGTCCTGGTGGTCGAGCGCACCCCGGAGCGAGGCCCGGACACGGCTCAGCGCCTCGGAGCCGGTCGGCTCCCCGGACAGATCCAGCCGGTGGGGGAGTGAGTTGACGAAGAAACCGATCAGCTCGGACGCCTCCCGGCCGCGCCGGCCCGCCACGGGGAAGCCCACGACGGTGTCGCTCTCCCCGGAGAGCCGGGACAGCACGATGTGCCAGCCGGTGAGAACAGCCGTGAACAGGGTGCACTTCTCCCGGCGGGCCACCGCGCGCAGGGCGGTCGTCAGCCGGGGGCCGAGGCGTACCGGGACGCGGCCGCCCTCGTCACTCCGCCGCGCGGGGCGGGGCCTGTCCGCGGGGAGATCGAGCGAGGCCGGTGCGCCGTCCAGATACGTCCGCCAGAACTCGGCCTGCGCGGCGGCCCCGGGCCCGCCCAGCCACTCGCGCTGCCTGTGGCACAGGGTGGTGAACCGTGTCTTCGGCGGCGGCAGCGGATCGGTCCCGCCCTGCGTGAGTGCCCCGTAGTGAGCGCTCAGCTCGCGCAGCAGGATCTCCATGGACCTGCCGTCGAAGACCGCGTGGTGCAGGGTCAGCAGCAGCGCGTGCCGGGATTCCCCCAAGATGATCAGCCGCCCTCGGGCCAGCGGACCACGCGCCAGGTCGAACGGGGTGTCGCACTCCTCGCGTTGCCGGTCGGTGACCCGCGCCTCCGGATCCGGGACGCCGCCGAGGTCCTCCACGGTCAGCGGGAAACCCGTCGCCGCGGGGCCCACCTCCTGGCGGGCGTCACCGTTCACGGCCACGAACCGGGTGCGCAGGGTCTCGTGCCGGGTGACAACGATGTCCAGAGCATGCGCGAGAAGGGTCCTGTCCAACGGCCCCTCGACGGAGAACGCCAGCGTCTCGTTGTACGCGGTGCCGGTGCCGGTGCCGTCCGTCTGGGCCAGGGTCCACAGGCGCTGCTGCCCGGGGGAGAGCGGAGGAAGGAGTGTGTGATCGCGGGTGTCGGACGGGAGGAGGCGGGGGCGGGATGCGCGCGTTGCCGACAAGGGCGGCCCTTCTGCCGAACTGTGAACGGTGGTTGGGGGAGAGGCAACCGAGGTGCGGGTGGCGTGGATCAGTTCGTGAGGCTGGCGGGAGTCATCATTGGACTCCGGTTCTGATCATGTCAATGGACGAATTTCGCGTTCCATGACTGTCGCGCATGTGCAAGAGGAAAATTGATCGAAGTCGACGGATGCGCACCCGGATCGATTCACGGTGGTTTGCCGGGCCCGGCCCTCGGCCCGGGGCGGTGGCGCGCGCCCGGCGTCCGGCGGTCGCGCCGGGCCGGATCCCGTGGTGGGACCGGGCCCTGAGAGACTGCGCCCATGACGCCTTTGACGCCCATGACGCCCACGAGCAGGGAGCAGCGCGCGATCCTCGTCATCGGTATCGGAGCGGGCGACCCCGATCACCTGACCCTCCAGGCCGTGAAGGCCATGAGCCGTGCCGATGTCTTCTTCGTCGTCGGCAAGGGGCGGGAGAAGGAATCGCTGACCGATCTCCGCCACACCATGATCGAGGAGCACGCGCGGGGCCCGTACCGCGTCGTGCGGGTGGCGGACCCGAGCCGCGACCGCCGCCCGATGGACCACGGTGCCTACCGGTCCGCCGTCCAGGACTGGCGGGACCGCCGGGCGGACCTCTTCGAACGGCTCCTGCGCGAGGAGATGGGGCCGGGGGAGACCGGTGCCTTTCTCGTCTGGGGCGATCCGTCGCTCTACGACAGCACCCTCGGGATCCTCTCCGCCGTCGAGTCCCGCGGCTCCGTCTCCGCGACGATCGAGGTGATCCCGGGCATCACCAGCGTCTCCACGCTCGCCGCCCGGCACCGCATCCCCCTCAACCGGGTCGGCGAGCCGGTGCGCATCACCCCGGCCCGTCGCCTCCCCGACCTCGGCCGGGGCGACGACGGCGACCACGGCGACATCGTCGTCATGCTCGACGCGCACGCGTCGTTCACGCAGGTCGAGGGCGACGACATCTGGATTTACTGGGGCGCCTACCTCGGCACACCGGACGAACTGCTGATCGCCGGGCCGCTGCGTGAGGTGTCGGACCGTATCCGCGCTGTACGGGCCGACGCGCGGGCCCGGCACGGCTGGATCATGGACACGTACCTGCTGCGGAGCATGGAGACACCGGACGGTCCCCGTACCCCGACGGCGCCAGGGGAGAACGACGGGCCCGACGGGCCCGCCGCCTGAGACCGGGCGGGCCGCTTCCGGGACAGGGCCCGCTTCAGTTCCCCACGCCGAGGCCCGACATGAACGCGGACGGGTACCGGTCGCCGCGCGCCGCGCCCGGCGGCACCGCCTTCTCGATCTCGGCGAGGTCGTCCGCGGTGAGGTTCAGCCGCATCGCGGGCAGCGCCTCGGCCAGCCGCTCGCGGGTGCGGGCGCCGACCAGCGGCACGATGCCCTCGCCCCGCGCCGCCACCCAGGCGATGGCCAGTTGGGCCACCGTGCACTCCTTCGCCCGGGCGACCGTGCGCAGCGCCTCGACAAGGCCGAGGTTGTGTTCCACGTTCCCGCTCGTGAACCGGGGGCTGAAACCGCGGCTGTCGCCGGCGCCGGCGGCGCGGCCGGCGGACCAGTGCCCGGAGATGAGGCCGCGGCCGAGGACGCCGTACGCGGTCAGTCCGATGCCCAGCTCCCGCAGCGTCGGCAGGACCTCCGCCTCGACCGCCCGCGAGATCAGCGAGTACTCGATCTGCAGGTCGGCGACCGGGTGCACGGCGTGCGCCCGGCGGACCGTCGCCGCGTCGACCTCCGAGAGGCCGAGGTGGCGCACGTACCCGGCGTCGATCAACTCCTTGACCGCGCCCACGGTCTCCTCGATCGGCACCGCGGGGTCGAGCCGGGCGGGACGGTAGATGTCGATGTGGTCGGTGCCCAGCCGGGCCAGCGAGTAGGCCAGGAAGTTCTTCACCGCCGCCGGACGGCCGTCGTGCCCGCCGAACTCGGACCCCGGACCCCGCAGCATGCCGAACTTGACGCTCAGCCGGTAGCTGTCCCGGTCCCTGCCGCGCAGCGCCTCGGCGAGCAGCAGCTCGTTGTGGCCCATCGCATAGAAGTCGGCGGTGTCGATCAGTGTGACGCCGGCCTCCAGCGCGGCGTGCACGGTGGCGACACTCTCCGCGCGGTCGGCCGCGCCGTAGGCGCCCGACATGCCCATCGCGCCCAGGCCCAGCGCGGAAACGGCCGGACCGGTGCTGCCCAGGGTTCGCATCTGCATCGTGTTCTCCTTCGTGGTCGATCTGCCACCCACCCTGCGCCCGCCCCGCCGCCTACGGGAGCGGAGCGTTCATCATGGGAGAGCCGCTCCCTGGATCGGCCGGTCCCTCGCGAGGGACCATGGGGCCATGGAACGTGACCAGCTCGCCGATTTCCTGCGCCGCCGCCGCGAGGCGATCCGCCCGGCGGAGGCCGGCATCGCCGACGGCCCCCGGCGCCGCACCACCGGCCTGCGCCGGGAAGAGGTGGCCATGCTCGCCGGCATGTCGGTGGACTATGTCGTACGCATCGAGCAGGGCCGTAGCAGCCGGCCCTCGCCCCAGCTGCTCGGCGCGCTGGCCCGGGCGCTGCGGCTCTCCGACGACGAGCGCGACCACCTGTTCCACCTGGCCGACCACCAGCCGCCGCCCGCCGACGGAGTGGCAGGACTGGCCCGGGCCGGCCTGATCCGCATGCTCGACCTCCTCGGCGACACCCCGGCCCTCGTCCTGTCGGACCTGGGCGAGATCCTCGCCCAGAACCGGACGGCCGTCCTGCTCACGGGCGACCACACCGCCTTCTCCGGCGACCGGCGCTACGTCGTGCACCGCTGGTTCACCGACCCCGCCGCCCGTGCCGTCTGCCCGCCCGAGGAGCGGGAGCACCACGCCCGCAAGCTCGTCGCCGACCTGCGCGCGGCCGCCGGCCGCCGGTCCGGCGACCCCACGGTCGCCGGACTCGTCGACCGGCTGCGGGCCGCGAGCGCCGACTTCCGCCGACTGTGGTCCGAGCACGAGGTGGCGGTCCGGCGCGCCGACCGCAAGACCTTCCTGCACCCGAGGGTGGGCCGCCTGCTGATGGACTGCGAGACCCTGGTCACGCCCGACCAGCGCCAGCAACTGCTGGTGCTCACCCCGGCGGACACCGGGACCCGCGAGCGGCTGGATCTGCTGCGGGTGCTCGGCACCCAGGAGTTCCCCACCGGGCGGGCCGGCCCGCCCGTACGGTGAACCGCGTGCGGGACCCTCCCCGGGCGGTCACCCGGGTGCGGGAGCGGCGCCGGAGACCACGCGCATGCCCAGCCCGCGCACCCGGTAGATGCACGTGCCGTCACCCCACAGCGACGCGTCCGCCACCGCGTACGGGCCCCGCGCGTCCGTACCGGACTCGACGATGTCCAGGTCCACCCGGATCAGCCGGTTGGCCGGGGTGATCTGGCCGCGGTACGTCCAGGCGATCTCGCGGCCGGGCAGCACCGGCTCGAACCGGGGGTGCGGGACGCCGTCGGCGGCGCCGCGTTCGAGCAGGTGGTACTGGAGCAGCTGGCACATGGCCTCCAGGCCCAACGACCCCGGTTGCACCGGATCCTGGAAGAAGTGTGCCCGGAAGAACCACTCGTCCGGGACCACATCCTTCTCCGACCGCAGCCGGCCGAGCCCCGCACGGCCCCCGTCCGGCCAGCAGCCGGTGATCCGGTCGAGCATCAGCAGCATCGGCCCCGGCAGCCGCGGCTCCCCGGCGAAGTACCGGGCGGGCCGTCCGGTCAGATCGACCGGGCGCCCGCCGGGCTCGTCGATCCTGGCCCGGTCCTCGGCCGGCACCGCGAGGCCCGGCTGGTCGTCGAAGGCCGACGGGGGGAAGTAGCCGAAGACCGTGGAGAGTTCGAACAGCGGCGCGCCGTCGGCCGTGCACCGCACCCGGAAGGACTCCACGATCATGTCCCCGCCGCGGGAGACACGGGTCAGTACGGCATGGGTACGGACCGTGCCCGTCGCCGGGGTGACCTCACCGCCGACCGTCCCCGTCCCGTCGAGGTTGCGGAACAGCAGATCCGTGCCGGTGGTCAGCGCGCTGCCCACGTACGAGGCCAGCCATCCGCAGGGTTGCAGCGCGATCTCCATGAGGACGGCGAACGGCATCGTACGGCCGCCGCTCTGCTCGAAGTACCAGGCCCGCGCGGGTACGTCGTACTCCGCGACGACAGCGCTGTCCTCCCGCATCCCGCCCTGCGGCCCGTCCACCGAGACGATCCGGCTCATGAAGTGATACGGCGGCCCCGGCAGCCGAGCGACCCTGCGGGTGCCGTCGAAGGGCGTGTACGGGGCGCCGAACGCCTCGCTCGGTCTGCCCCAGGCGCATGCCAGCAGCGAGGCGTAGCCGAAGGGGAATCCGTCGGCCGCCGCGGCCACGGGCTTCTCCTCCCGGTGCCCGGCCAGCCCGCCGAGCAGGGGCAGCGGCACCGGCGTGGTGCCGGCCTGCACGGCGGGCGGGCCCGAGCGCCGCCAGTGCGACAGCGGCCAGTCGGGCACCAGCCGCAGCGCCACGTCGCGGCCCAGGAACGCCTTCGCCCCGTCCACCGAGCCCAGCACATCGGCGTGGAGCGTGGGCACCGGGCCGGCCGAGACACCGCGCACGAACACCTCGTAGACGACGCGCCGGCCGGACGGAGTGGCCTGGCCCCGGCACATCGTCCGGCACGGGTGGCCGTCGACCGGCTCGAAGCGCCAGCCGTCCCGGTCCACGGTGAAGCCCATCGCCGCCAGATAGAACGCCATCGCCTGGAGACCGCCCTGGAGCATCAGGGTGCCCGGCATGCAGGGATCGTTCTTGAAGTGCCCGGCGAAGAACCAGTCGTCCGGCGACAGCGCGGTCTCGGCCCGCAGATAGCCGCGGCCCCACGGTCCTCCCGCCGGGTCGAACGCGGTCACCTCGTCGATCAGCCGCAGCCGGCCGTCATCGAGCCGCGGCGGACGGACCTGGGCCGCCGTCGCCTCCCAACCGGGCCCGAAGCACTCCGCCGGCCGGCCCTGGGCCAGGGCCGCGACCCGTTCCGCGCCGAAGCGGGTCAGCCCGCACCGTACGGCGGGCGGGTCGAGCGGCAGACCGTCACCGGGCGGATGTTCGGCGGGGTCCCACCGCACACCGCCACCGCCGGCCAGCTCCTCCGGGGTGAAGAACCCGGCCTGGCCCTCGCGGACGCTCAGCCGCAGCTCGCCGCCGACGAAGCACTCGTAGTGGAAGAAGGCCAGCCGGACGCCGCCGTGCTCCGCGTGGCCGTCGATGTGGATCTCGTAGCGCAGGGTGTCTCCCGCTTCCGGCGGACTGCCGTGGTACGTCACCTCGCAGCCGAGCAGCCGGTAGGCGCGCTCGCCCCGGTTGAGGAGATCGACGCCCAGCCAGCTGAGCAGGAGCAGGTCCGCTTGGCCCGCCTCGATCAGCAGTCCGGCCGGCATGCGCCCGGTGGAGTCCAGGTACCAGCTGTCAGTCAGGACGTCGGTCTCGGTCCAGATCGTCCCGTCGGTGCGTACCGGGCCGGGCGCGGCGAGCGCCGCGGGGACCGCGTCGATGCCGGTGACCCGGTCCGCGAACAGCATGGGCGGCCCGGGCATCCGGGTCTGCACCGCGTACGCGTCCTGCTCGGCGAAGCGGGGGCCGAACAGCGCGGAGATCTCCCGGGAGGCGAGGTGCTCCAGCTGGGCACGGTCGAACTTCGGCCCCGGCCGCACCGGTCGGGCGGGCGCGGGTGGGGTCTCCGGCAGCCGCTCGGGACGTACGGGGGTGAGCACGCCGGCGGGCGGGCGCGGCGCCGCAAGGCCGGACGCCCGTAGGGGGACGGGCCCGGCGGCGGTCAGCGCGGTGACGGCGAGGGCCGACATCCGCAGGAACCGCTGGTGGACCTCGATGTGTACGGCCATGATCTCCTGGTGCAGCGCGGCGACCCGCAGGCTCTGCCGGACGACCGCGGCACGGCCCCCCGAGGCTCCGGTGACCGCTGCGGCTCCGGCGATTCCTGCGGCTTCCGTGAATCCGGCCGCTCCTGCGACTCCGGCTGCTTCCGCGACACCTGCGACTCCGGCTGCTTCCGCGACACCTGCGGCTCCGGCCGCTTCCGCGGTCTCCGCCCCTCCCACCGACCGGGGCTCGGGTCCCGGGGCGCCCCGTCGGCCGGTCTCCCGGTCCGGCACCGGCACCAGGTGGGGGGCCCGGGGCAGGGTCACCACGGCCGGCTCCTGGGTCGGCGGCGGCAGACACGGAGTCGCGGGTACGGGAACGGTGACGGTGGGCCCCGGGCGCGGAACCTCGGTGGCGGCCTCCGCGAGCCGGGCGAACAGCTCGTCGGCGCGGACCGGCACCCCGGCGACGACGAGTTCGGCGACCGCGAGGCAGAGCTGCCGCAACCCGGTGTCGCCCGGGGCGTCCAGGGCGACGGCCACGTGGTCGCGGTCGCCCAGCACCCGCTTGACCCAGCCGGTGCACAGTTTGCGCGGCCCGTGCTCCACGAAGATCCGGACGCCGTCGGCCCAGGCCCGCTCGACCGTGGCCGCGAAGTCGATCGTGTTCAGCCCCTGCGCGGTGAGCGCCTCGGCGGCCCGCTCGGCCGTCGGCCGGTACGACTCCCCACCGGCCCCGCTGTAGAACCGCACCCCGGGGACATCGACGGTGGGACGGTGGTGTGCCGCGCGCCAGGCCTGGTGCACCTCGGCCAACTCCGGTGCGTGGGCCGCCAGATCGTAGTCCAGCTCGATCGCGCGGTCGGCGCCGATCCGGGCCACGACGGCCCCGCACGCACGGGACTCGCCGCCGATGACGCAGACTTCGGGCGCGTTCACCGCCATCAGATGGACCGCGACCTCACCGGCCAGCTCCCGGCGTACCGCCTCCAAGGGCGCGTTGACCAGATAGGTGGCCCAGCGGGTGCCGTGGACGCCCAGCCGCTCCCAGTGGCGTCGCACCGCCCGGAGTTCACCGGTCAGCTCCGTCGTGAAGAGCCCGCTGTCCAGGGTGGCGTCGTACAGCCCCGCGGCGTCCGGCCAGGCACCCAGTGCGACCAGCGCGGCCGACTCGCCCGAGGAGTACCCGACGGCGGCGTCCGGCCGCAGCCCGAGCACGTCCCGGGTGAGTACGGTGTGGAAGACGGCGAGTTCGGCGGCGTCCCAGATCTGGTCGAACACCCCCCGCTCCGTCCGGGACCGCAGCCGTGCGCCGATCGCCCCGTGCCCGGCCCGGACGGCCTCTCCGAGGCAGGGCAGCGCGAGCATCAGCTCATGGCCCATGCCCGGGTACGCGGCCGAACCGTTGGTGTAGACGAACGCGGTCCGTCCCGCGACCGGCCCGTCCCGGTACAGCACGTCCGCCGGACGGATTCCGCCCTCGGCCAGCCAGCGGCGGGCGGCCTCCTCGCGGCCCGGCAACGTGGCGTCGTCGTCGACCACCAGCGCCAGCCGGGCCGGGCCGGCGGTGGACCGCGTACCGGCCTCCAGCGCCGCCAGCACCTCCCGGCGGTCGGCTCCCGAGAAGACGTGCAGGCGCGGAGCCGGGCCCCGCAGCCACGGCCGGGCGTCCCCCGCGCGCAGCCGGACGCCCGCGGCGGGCCCCTCCATCGGTGTCAGCGCGACCTGCGCGGTGCGGGCGACGGCCGCGGTGTCCGCGGGCCGGCCGGGACGTGGCACCGCGCGGTGCTGGAGCGCGAGCGCGGCGACCGCGACGGAGACCAGCCCGTACGCGGCATGCGCGCGGCCGAAGGCCGACGCCGGGTCGAACACCGCGTCGGGGCCGTCCCCGATGACCATGTCCGGCATGTCGGCGGGGTCGGTGGCGGCAGTGGGGCTGACGGGCTCCTCGTCGAGCAGCGCGATGACGGTGTCACCGTCCCGGCGGGCGGTGTCCAGGGACTTGAGGACCAGGACGACGGCGGCGTCCCCCGGTTCGCTCTCGTACCCCAGCTCCCGCAGCGCGGTCCGGTGGACCACCTCGTGGCACAGGTCGGTGGAGCCGACGAGCGCCGCGTCCGCCTCGCCCGCCCGGAGGGCCCGGGCCGCGACGTCCAGCGCCACCAGCCCGGACGCCTCCTCCGCCGACACCGCGAAGCTCGCTCCGGCCAGGTCGAGTTGGGTGCTGATGCGGTTCGCCACCAGGTTCGGCATGCTGCCCACCACCCCCTCCGCGGTCATCGGCCCCACGAAGGCGTCCTGGGCGACGGCCGCGGACGGGAGCGCGGCTCCCGCTCCCGCCTGCTCCAGCCAGTAAGGAACCCGCCAGCGGGCACCGGCCCGCGCGACTTCCGGGTCGACTCCCATACCGATGACCACCATGGTCCGCTCGCGGGGCAGGGACACCGCCCCCGCGGCCTCCCGGGCGGCCTCCAGCACCAGGAGCTGATGGCGTACGGTCCGCTCCAGGGCGAGCGGCGGGAAACACAGGTCCGTCAGCTCCACCGCGATCTCCGTGGCGGGGCCGCGCCGTTCGCCGCCCAGCACCGCCCGGCGGAAGTCCTCGGCGCAGGTCCCGTCGCCGACCCGGGCGCCCAGGGCGACGATCGCCACCGGGCCCCGGCCGCCCGGCGTGCCCCGCGCCGGGGCCGGGACGGGCGCGGCGGACACCGGGCGGGCGGGGGCGGACACCGGGCGGGCCGGGGAGGAGCGTCCTGCGGACACCGGGCCGCTGTCGTCCGGGTGATCCACGATCAGATGGGCGTTGGTCCCGCCGAACCCGAAGGCGCTCACCGCCGCCCTGCGCGGCCCCGGCCACGGTTCCGGCGCGGTCAGCACCCGTAACGGCGTGCCCGTCAGCGCGTCCAGCGGCCGTTCGGCGCCGAGCGTCGCCGGGCGGATCCCCGTACGCAGCGCGCCGAGCACCTTCAGCAGCCCCGTCACCCCCGCCGAGGCCAGCAGGTGCCCGACGTTCGACTTCGCCGAACCGACGGGCACATCGTCCCGGGCCCCGAAGACCCGGGCCATGGCGCGCGCCTCCACCGCGTCCCCGACCGGTGTCCCCGTCGCGTGGCACTCGACGAGCGATACCGTCCCCGGCGCGAGGCCCGCCGCTTCGTACGCCAGGCGCATGGCCCGTACCTGGCCCTCCTCCGCCGGGCTGATCAGCCCGGCGCCGCGCCCGTCGTTGGACAGCCCCACACCGCGGATCACGCCGAGCACGGGCAGCCCGGCGGCGCGCGCCTCGGACAGCCTGGCCAGGGCGACGAAACCGGCGCCCTCACCGTGCACCAGCCCGTCCGCGTCCCGGTGGAAGGGCCGGCTGCGCCCCGTACGGCTGGTCGCGGACAGCCCGCAGAACCCCACGTGCAGATAGAGGGGGTCGGCCCGGCTGACCGCCCCGGCCACCATCAGGTCCGCCGTGCCGTCGTGCAGCCGGTCGCACGCCAGCTTGATCGCGTACAGCGAGGAGGCGCAGGCGGCGTCGAGGGACCACGCGCCCGCGCCGAGCCCGAGCGCCCTGGCGGCGAGCCGGGCGGGCAGTCCGGACGAGAAACGGTTACGGGCGTCGGGCCGCACCCGGCGCTCTCCCGTCAGCAGGGCGTCACGGACCGGCGGGCGCTGGGCGGACAGCCAGACATGCTCGGCGAAGGCCGTCCCCAGGGGCGTGGGGTAGGAGAGGTTTCCCAGCACCAGTCCCGCGCGCGGCAGCGGACCCTCGCGGCCCGCCTCCGCGAGGGCCTGGCGGACGCCGTACATGACCCAGTGGAAGAGCGGGTCCAGCGACAGGATCCGCTCCGGGGCGATCCGGAAACCGCCCGGGTCGAAGACGGACTCGAACCCCTTTACGTACCCGCCGACATCGCCGTAGGTGCGGTCGAGATGATCGTCCACCGAGCCCATGGCCCAGCGGTGCGGCAGCCGCCACCTGCCCTCGGGGACGGCCGACAGGCTGCCGCGGCCCGCCGCGACGTTCTCCCAGAACGTGTCGGGATCGAGCGCGCCGGGCAGCACGCACCCCCGGCCGACGACGGCGATCGGTTCGCATTCCATACGGGGCTCACTCCGGGTCAGGGACGGGTCGCTCGGGTCGAACGCAGCGGAGACGGGCGGGACTTCGGAGTGACTTGCCTAGGCGGGACGGCGGACGAGTTCCACGCCGAGGAGTTCCAGACGGACGGTCCCGTCCGCGTCGATCAGCGCCGCGTCGCAGCGCGCCCCCGTGCTGTGCGCCTTCCGGCCCCGCACCACACACCGCACGGTGCCGTCCACCGGGCCGCGCCGGTGCACCCTGCACTCCGCGACGGCCATCGGCAGCGTCGCCGCACCGATGGCGTGCCGGGCCCAGACCAGGGCGAGTTGGAGCGCGCCGTCCACGGCGGCCGGGTCCAGCGGCCAGTGTTCCCCCGGCCAGCCCAGGGCGCGCAGGCCCGCGACGGTGGCCTCGGCGCCGTGCTCCGAGACACCGCGCGGGGTACGGACGGCCTGGAACCGGGGGCCGTGGAAGAGGAGTTCTCCGTCGTAGAACGCGCCGCGGTCCAGCGGCTCCAGGCCCTCCGGGCTGCCCCAGCCGGCCGGATCCGGCTCCACGGCACCGGAGTCCAGTACGGCCCGGAAGTGCGCCACGCCGTCCGCGCCCCGCAGCTCCGCCTCCAGCCCCGCCGCCGAACCGGCCGCGCCCCGGCTCCCGTGCACGGTGAGCCGGTGGCCCTCGCCGGCCAGTTCAGGCAGGGCGAACTTCTTGTACACCCGCAGGTCGCGCAGGACGAGCGGACCGGCATCCGGCCGCCAGGCGGTGGCCGCCCCGGCGAACCAGTTCAGGACCATCGCCACGGGCAGCACGGGAACCCCGGCGATCGCGTGGTCGGCCAGGTGCGCCATGGTGTCCGCCCGGACCAGCAGCTGGGCCGGCGGCGGATCGCCGACGGGGGACAGGGCCGCGGGATCGTCCCCGGCCGCCAGCGTGACGCGCGCCTCGCCGGCCGTGCCGTCCAACTCGGCGGTGAAGGCGGCGGCCCCCTGCTCCAGCGGGATGAGCGGAACCCCCGACCGGCCGAAGTGCGCGGCCAGGGCGGGCGTGACCATGCCGCCCTGCCACGGGCCCCAGGCGACGCACCGCACCAGGCAGTCCGGGCGGCGGGCCTGCTCGGCCGAGGCCACCTGGCCCAGGACCTCGTTGGCCATGGCGTAGTCGCTCTGCCCCGCGTTGCCGTACCCGGCGGCCACCGAGGAGAACAGGCAGATCACGTCCAGCGGATCGTCGGCCGTCGCGGCCAGCAGCGCGCGCAGACCGTCCACCTTCGTGGACATCACCTGCTCGACCTGCGCGTCGCTCTTGTCGGCGATCCGCTTGTCGGCCAGGACCCCCGCACCGTGCACGATGCCGGTGACCGGGCCCCACGCGTCGCGTACGTCGCGCAGCGCGGCGGCGAGGGCCTCGCTGTCGCGGACGTCGGCCCGGACGTACCGGACGGGCGACCCCGCCGCCTCCAGCGCGGCCAGCGTCGCCCGTACCTCACGCGCGGCCAGGATCTCCCGGGCCCGTGCCGTGATCCGGGCGGGCGAGGAGTCCGCCGTGGATCCGGTGGAGTGCTCTGCGGTGTGCTCCGCGGTGTGCTCGGCGGCGTGTTCCGCGAGCAGCCGGACGAGCGCCGGTTCGTCGTCGGCCGAGGCCGCCCCGTCGGGCTCGGGGACCGGTTCCGTCCTGCCGAGCAGCACGATCCGCGGCCGGTGCGTCCTGGCCAGGTCCAGCAGCGCGGCGGCGGTCACCCCGCGGGCCCCTCCCGTGGCCACGATCACCGACGCGGAGGTGATCCGCGGCGCGGCGGCGGGCGTCACCGGGGCGGGTACGGACCGGAGGGTGGTGCGGGTACCGTCCGCGCGGAGACCGGCCTCCGTGGCGGGGCCGCCTTCGAGCAACTCCCGTACGATCGCGTCGGCGACCGCCTCGTCGCTCCGGCCGCCCCGCTCGCAGTCGACGGCCTTGACCGAGGCGTCCGGCCACTCCTTCGCCGCCGTCCTGACCAGACCGGCGACACCGCCCAGCCACGCGCGGCCGGGCGCGTGACCGCCGAGCCCGAAGTCGCCCCCGGTGTCCTGCACGGTCACGAACAGTCCGCCCCGCCCGGCCGTCCGCGCCGCCACCGAACGTGCCGCGCGGAACACCGACCGGTGGACCTCCCGCGCCTCTTCCGGCACGCCGCTCCCGGTCAGCGCGCCGAGGTGTACGACACCGCGCGCGTCCTCGGGCACCTCGGCGACGGCGGTGGTGTCCACGCCGCGCTCCGCCAGCTTCCGTGCGACGAGGCCGGTGAGCCCGGCGCCGTCGGGACCCCCGCCCGTCACCACGAGCGGCCCGTCCAGGAGTCCGGCCATCGCCAGCCCCGCCGCCGGTGACGCCACCGCGCGCGGCACCAGCCTGGTCAGCGCCGCCTTCGGCCCGGCCCCGGCCCTGGTCCCGGAGTCGGAGGCGGCGGGCAGGGTGGGGGCCTCGGGGGCCTCCGCGCCGGTGGGTGTGGTGAGCGCCTCGACGATCTCGCGCAGGGTGCGGAGCCTGCCGAGCTGACCGACATCCCCCGCCACGACGTCGCCGACCTGCCGGCGCACGGCGGACAGGATCTCGACGCGCTTGATGGAGTCGACCCCCAGATCAGCCTCCAGCTCCATGTCCATGCCCAGCATGTCCACGGGATAGCCGGTGAGCCGGGCCACCACCGAGAGCAGCAGCTCCTCCAGCTCCGACGCCGACAGGGGCGCGGTGGCGACAGCCGGTGCCCGGTCCTCGGCGGCGGACGGCGCGGGTGCCGGCGGGGCTACGGGCGCCGACTCCGCGCGCGGTGCCGGAGGGCGGGGGAGCGACAGCGGCACCAGGGGAGCCGGCGCCTCGACCACTCCGCCGACGCCCTGGTCCAGGCTGCCTTGGTCCAGGCTGCCTTGGTCCAGGCCGCCTTGGGCCAGGGTGCCCTGATCCTCTCCGCCGGGGATTCCTCGTACTCCTCCTTGCCCGCCGTGCGCACCGAGCATCGCGCTCAGGGTGGTCTCGGTCATCCGCAGGAACGCGATATGGCTGTCCGTCAGCATGCGTTGACAGGCGGCATGGGCTTCCGCCGTCTGCCGCTGGACACTCTCGACCGCGGCGTACCAGTCGGCTCCGACGGTGGCCCCGGGCCCGCCGTCGTCGGCGGGCGCCGTGTCGTACACCGGTGGCTCCGGGGCGCGGAGGGTGGTCGAGACGTGAGCGGGCATGGGAACCGCCAGAGTGTCGTGAGCGGAAGCGGGGGCGTGGTCAGGAGAGGGGACAGGGGCGGGAACAGGACCAGGAGTGGGAGCGGGCCGCGGCTGCCGTTCCGGCAGAGCTGCCGGAACGGGCGGGGCTGGTGCCGGGGCTCCGGCCCGGGGCGGGTAGAGCTGGCCGTGGTTGGCTCCGCTGATCTTCACGGTCATCCGGGGCCCGCGCTCCTTCGCCGCCGTTCCGGGCGCGGCGTACGGCGCCCAGAGGGGGGCGAGGTCCAGGGGCACACCGCGTACGGCGAGTTCACCGAGCGCGGTGTGCAGGGTGCTGACCCCGGACCGGCCCGGCCGGTCCAGGGGGACGGCCGCGTGCTCGCGGTCGCCGAGGATCTGCCCGACCAGGCCGGTCAGGGTGGTGCCCGCGCCCACCTCGACGAAGGTCCGCACCCCCGCCGCGTACATCGCCTCGATCTGGTCCTGGAAGAGCACCGGCGAGGCGAGATGGCCGGCGATCCGGCGGCGTATCCCGTCGGGCGAGGCCGGGTACGGGGCCGCGTCCGCGTTCCCGTACACCTCGATCCGGGGTTCCGTGAGCGGGACCGTGCGCAGGAACGCGGCGAGGGGCTCACCGGCCGGGGCGACCAGCGGGCTGTGGAAGGCGGTGGAGGTGGTCAGCCGGCGGGTGCCGATCCGCTCGGCGGCGAACACCTTCTCGGCCCGGGAGACCGCCTCCGTCGTCCCGGAAAGCACCGTCTGCAGAGGGGAGTTGTGGTTGGCCGGCCAGAGGTCATCCAGTCCACCGGGTCCACCGGGTCCGCCACCGGCCAGTACCGCCGCCACGCGCGCCCGGTCCGCCGCCACGGCGAGCATCGCCCCCGGCACGGCGGCCGCGTCCCGCATCAGCTCACCGCGCCTGCGGGCCAGGGTGACCAGCGAACCGGAGTCCAGGACACCCGCGCAGTGCAGCGCCACCAGCTCACCGAAGCTGTGGCCCGCGACGCAGTCGGGCCGCAGGCCCAGCGACCGCACCACTGCGAGCAGCGCGAGCGAGTGCACCGCGAGCGCGGGCTGCGCCCACTCGGTGGCGGCCAGCGACGCCTGCCGGGCCGCGCGCTCCTCGTCGGTGAAGGCGGGCGGCGGGAACACCACCCGGTGCAAGGGCAGTCCGTCGAACCCGGTGCCGCCCAGCTCGTCCCACACGGTCTGGGCCGCCGGTGCCAGCATCGCGAGATCGGCGCCCATGCCGACGTACTGGGACCCCTGCCCCGGGAAGAGGAAGCCGATCCGGCCGGGCGCCGGTGTCCCCGCGGCGTACCGGATCCCCGTCGGTGTCGAGAACGGTGTGCCGGGCCGCCGCCGGATCAGCGCGAGCGCCTGCGCGTACCGCTCCCGCAACTCCTCGACGCCGGTGGCGACAACGGCCAGCCGCACCGGATCGGTGGGCGAGAACGCGCTGTGGCTCTCCCGCGCGAGCACGGCCAGCGAGCGGTCGTCGCCGGTGTCCGGCGCCACCAGGGCGGCCGGGGACGCGCCGCTGAACAGGACGAGTTCGCTCGGCGCGCAGCGGTGGCGCGGCGCCGCCCGGGCCGGGGTGCCCGAGGGCACGTACTCCTCCAGCGTGACGTGGAAGTTGCTGCCCCCGAAGCCGAAACTCGACACCGACGCCCGGCGCGGGTGACCGGTGGGCCGTACCCACGGCCGGGCCTCGGTGTTGACGTAGAACGGGCCGTCCGGGGTGGCGGCCGCCGGATTCGGCCGGTCCACCTTGATGGTCGGCGGCAGCACCTTGTGGTGCAGTGCCATGACCGCCTTGAGCAGCCCCGCCGCGCCCGCCGCGCACTTGGTGTGGCCGATCTGCGATTTGACCGAGCCGATCGCGCACCACTGCCCGTCCGTACGCCCCGACGCCCCGAACACCTCGTTCAGCGCGTCGAGTTCCGCGGTGTCCCCGGCCTTCGTACCGGTCCCGTGCGCCTCGACCAGCTCCACGGTTTCCGGACCGTAGCCCGCCTCCTCGTAGGCGCGTCGCAGGGCCCGCGCCTGACCGCCGGGCAGCGGCGCGTAGATCGCCGAACTCCTGCCGTCGGACGAGGTGCCGATGCCCCGGACCACCGCGTGGACGCGGTCGCCGTCCCGCTCGGCGTCGGACAGCCGCTTCAGCGCGTACATGACCACCGCCTCGCCGAGCATCGTGCCGTCCGCCGCGTCCGACAACGGGCGGCAGTCACCGCTGCGGGACAGCGCGGGGGTCTTGGAGAAGGACAGGAACATGCCGATTCCGTTGCCGGTGTCCACCCCACCGCTGATCACCAGATCGGCCCGGCCGAGGGCCAGTTCGCCGACCGCGGTGGACAGCGCCGCCAGGGAACTGGCGCAGGCGGCGTCGGTGGTGTGGTTGGTGCCGTGCAGATCGAACCGGTTCGCGATCCGGCCCGCGACGACATTGCTGAGCAGCCCGGGGAAGGTCGACTCACGCCACGGTGTGTAGTGCGCCGAGATCCGGTCGCACACCGCACGCGCCTCGGCCTCGGTGAGTCCGCTCTCCCGCAACGCCTTGAACCACACCGGGCGTTCGGTGCGACCGTACATGTGCGGAAGCAGTTCCAGGGCGGAGACCCCGAGGACGACGCCCACCCGGTCCCGGTCCATGTCCGACAGGCCACCGGCGTCGGCCAGCACCTGGTCGGCCACCATCAGGGCGAGCAACTGCGAGCTGTCCGTCGCGGACAGGCTGGTGGGCGGCACACCGTACGCCATCGGGTCGAAGTCGACGTCCGGCAGGAACGCGCCCCGGCGGGCGTACGTCCTGTCGGGTGCGGCCGGGTCCGGGTCGTAGTGGTCCGACACCAGCCAGCGGGAGGCCGGCACCTCGGTCATCAGGTCCCGGCCGCCGGTCACGATCCGCCAGTAGCCGGCCGCGTCGGTCGCGCCGGGCACGAGGGCGCCGGCACCGACCACGGCGACGGGCACCTGACGGGGGGTGGAGGCGGTCACGGTCTCTCCTCGGGTTCGGACGGCGGCAGTTGACGGATCCGGCGCACCGGGACCGCTCATGCCAGCGCGCACGGTGTGTAGGTGAACGCGTCGGATGTCAACGGGACTCCGTAGGTGCGCAGTTGATGGGCGCGGGTGAGAACGGCGGCGCCTTCGAGCAGGTTGAGCGCGATCTGTACGACGGACCGGTTCGCCGGCTCGGCCAGGAAGGTGCCCGCAGCCCATCGGTTGAACGCGCCCATCGCGGGACCGCACCAGATCTGGTAGTCGGCACGCCGGGCCGTCTCGCCGGTGATCGCCCAGCGGCTCGAACTGCCCAGGTACCAGCGGAAGACCAGCGCCATACGATGCTTCGGGTCGGACTCGGCCCGGGTGATCTCGGTGGGGTCGCGCCGTTCCCAGAACGCGACGGTGCGCCGCCAGATCTCGTCGAACGGGGCGCGCAGCACATCCCGTTCGATCGGGGCGCGCACCGCGGGCGGGATCTCCTCCAGTGAACCGTGGGCCCGGTACGCCGCGTGGAGCCTGCCGGCCCGCTGGGCGAACATCGTTCCCCGGGAGAGCACTTGCAGCTGGACGCCCAGCTCGAACATGTCCGCCGCGGGCGCCATGGTCACATCGGCGACGTCCGCCGCGCAGAGCATCGCCTTGGCCTCGTCGGACAGCCCTGCCTCGGTGGCCGTCTGGTTCACCGACCCGACGACCACGTAGGACGCGCCGAGGGCGAAGGCGGCGGCCACCGCGGCCGGTGTGCCCAGCCCGCCGGCCGCGCCGACCCCGACCGCCCGGTGGTAGCCGAACCGCCGGCACAGTGTGTCGCGCAGCGAGGCGATCCTCGGCAGCAGGACCGACAGCGGCCGGTTGTCGGTGTGTCCTCCGCTGTCGGCCTCCACGGTGATGTCCTCGGCCACCGGTACGAGGGCCGCGAGGCCCGCCTCCTCGGGCGTCAGCCCGCCCTGTCCGACGAGCCGGTCCAGCAGCGCGGCCGGGGCCGGCGAGAGGAACCTTTCGGCGACCTCGGGGCGGGAGACCTTGGCGAGCATCCGCGTACGCCGGACGATCCGTCCGTCCGCGCCCCGGCGCAGCCCCCGGGCCGAGCACAGCACGACGGCGGGGGTCAGCTCCATGAACGCCGACGCCGAGATCCGGGGCACCCCGCACCGCAGCAGCAGCTCGGCGACGCGGAACTCCAGCTCGGGCTCGGCCGGTGAGTGGATGAGGTTCACGCCCCAGTTCGGGCGGGAGCGCAGCTCCTCGGCGAGCGTGTGCACGGCCCGCTCCACATCGCCGTAGGCCAGGCCGCCGGCGCCGAAGAACCCGAGCATCTCCGCACGGGCCATCGCGGACACCATCCGGGTGGTGGCGATGCCGTTCGCCATCTCACCCGCGACATAGGGGAAACGGACGCCGTGCGCCTCGCAGAAGGTGCGTCCGCCGAGCCACTCGGGATACAGCGGGGGCAGCGTACCGAGTACCGGCGCACCGGACCCCGACCCGGGACGGGGGCCGGTCGCGAGCCCCAGCTCACGGCCGCCGGGGCCGCTGACGACGTGGACGGGTTCCCGGATGCGCCGGGCCAGCGCGACGATCTCCTCGGGGGAGAAGACCGGCGGGGACCCGGCAGGGGAGCCGGGAGCGGCGAGGACGGACACGGAGGACTCCAGCGGGAGTTGGCAGGGACTGACGGGAAGACTCGGCGGCGCTGACGGGCGTTCAGGAGTACCGGCCGCTCAGGAGTACCGGGCGGGGGAGAGGCCGGGCCCGTCCGCAGGCCCGGCGCGCACGCGGTCCCTCGCGGCCAGGCCGGAACTGAGATAGTCGAGGTCCACCCGGTCGGAGGCCGCCGAAGGACCGAGCAGGGCCCTGACCCGGGTGTCGTCGAAGCGCCGCCGGTGGGTGAGATAGACCGCCAGCCCGGGGTAGAAGTCCAGCAGGGACTCCAGCGCCGACGGGTCGTCCGGCTCGGTGCCGACCAGCTCGACCGAGACCGGCACCAGCCGTTCCAGCAGGGCCACGACCATCGGCACGGGCACGTCACGGTCATGGACGACGTGGTACGTGTCGACCCCGCCCGAGGGCGTCCGGTCGGCGAGGCGCACCATGAGCTGGGCCGCGTGGTCCACCTGCAGCAGGTTCAGCCGGCCGTGCGGATGCCCCACCAGCCGGACGCGGGGGCGGCCGTCGCGCTCCGGGCCCCCGCTTCGGGTGCCTCGCGCGTCGCGCATGATCCGCTCGACGACCTGGAGCGGATGCGAGGGCAGCTCCGGGTGCGGCGCCAGATCCGTGACCAGGATGCTCGGCCGCAGCACCACGACCGGACGGGCGTGCTCCCGCGACCAGGCATGGATCAGCTTCTCCGCCTCGTACTTGGAGCGTTCGTAGGCGTTCTCGAAGCCGTACGCGTCGTCCAGCTCGTCCTCGTACGCCACCCCCTCGCGCCGTCCGCCGGCCACGAACGCGGTACTGACGTGGTGGACCACGGGCCGCCCGCGCCCGGCGGCGGCCAACTCCAGTACGTGCCGGGTGCCTTCGACGTTGGTCCGGCGCAGCTCGGGGAGATCTCCCTCCAGGTTGATGCTGCCCGCGCTGTGCCAGATCGCGCCGAGACCGTCGGCCAGCTCCCGGAAGGCGCGCCCCGGCAGACCCAGCCGGGGCCGCTCCAGCTCGGTCTCCACCACCCGCAGTCGGTCGGTGAGTCGGGCGGTGAACGCCTCGGGCGCGCCGGTCAGTTCGAAGAACCGGGTGATGCGGTGCAGCGCGTCACCCGAGCCCGCGTGGGCCAGGACCGTCACCGATCGGTGCCTGGCGAGCAGACGACGTAACAGGCGCAGTCCGAGGAATCCGGTGGCGCCGGTGAGGGCGACATGCACGACCGCGACTCCAAGGGGTTCGAAAGAGGACCGGACCGCGACCACGTACGGTGGCGGGTTGGCCTCGGTGTGGAGCTACCAGGGCATTTCGACGACACGAAAAGGGCCCTCCCCCCGGAGGCCGACGACCGCTGACGCACCGCACACGGTGTCAGAACGCGGGCGGTGGAGAGCCCGTGATTTCTCCTCCTCACCCGAACGGATTACCCGCACCACGGCCGTGGTGCGCCTCGGACGGTCCCCCAAGGAGCCTCCGTCCCAGGCCAGGGCCCGGCCGTACGGACCTGATGAAGCGACCCCGGCCGTACGGGCCCCGGCCATGTCCTCCTTTCGGGTGATTCCATGGGCGCCGGCCGGGATGTGGTCCCGAGGCACGCGACGCTGGTCGGTGGGCGGGGCGTAGGTGCTGGGCCGGTACGACACGGGGACAGCGCGCACTCCGGGGGCATCGGGCGCGTACGGAGGCTCACCACTGCCGGATATAACCGGAGGTGAACGGGCGTCCACGGCGGCCGGCCAGGAACCCTACTGATGAGTCCGACCGATCTGACCGATCCGACCGATCCGACGCGGGGCGGCGCCGGGTGGAGTCGTCACCGGCCCGACCGTCCGCCCGTTCGTTCGTCCGCAGGCACGAACTGGAGTCCTCCGATGCCCGAGTCCGTTCCGTCAGTCCCGTACGTTCCCTCGCCCCGCCACCCCGCCCACGCGCTCGACCGCGCGTTCCTCGGCATGGAACGCCGCCATCCCGGCGCCCGCTGGGACGCCGGTGGCGTCGCGTATCTGAGCGGTCCGCCGCCGAGCCTGGCGGACCTCCGCGCGTACGTGGCCTTCCGCCTGCCCCAACTGCCCCTGCTGACCAGCCGGGTCGAAGGCGGACGGCGACGCCCCCGGTGGCGGACGGACACGGACTTCGCCGTCGACCGGCACGTCCACGAGGTGGTCGCCGACGGGCCCGAGGAGTGGGACCAGGCCCTGCACACCGCGATCAACGCGCCGTTCGCGCCCGGCACCTACTGGGGGGTCTGGCTGGTCCACGGCCACGCGCCCGACCGGTACGCGGTGTGTTACCGCTTCCACCACGCCTGTCAGGACGGTGCGGCCGCCGCGATGACGTTCCGGACCATGCTGGGCGAGGGGGAACCCTCGGCCCGCCCGGTGCCGGGGAAGGTCCGCCGGACCGACCTGCCCCGACGGGTGGGCATGGCTGTCGGCCTGGCCGTGAAGTTCGCGTCGGCCTCCCTCGTCGGCCGCGGCCCCCGGCCGGCAGTCGCCCCCTTCGTTCCCACGGGCGAGAGGCGGCTGTGGCGCGGCCGGGTACCGGCGGGCGAACTCCGCCGGATCGGCGCGGCGCGTGGCGGCTCGGCCCACGATGTCCATCTGGCGGCGCTCGCCGGGGCGTTGGCGGCCTGGTCGGCGCGGTCCGGCGTACCGCTCCCACGGGTGACCGCACTGGTACCCGTCGACGCGCGCCGCCCCGACGAGGATCAGACCTGGGGCAATCGCTGTTTCGCCCTGCCGCTGGAGCTGCCCGTACGGACGGGCCCGCAAGACACGGACGCTTCCCGGGGCGAGCGGGGCGAGCAGGGCGGCCAGGGAAGCGATGCGCCCCTGTGGCGAGTGGACCGCGTCATGGCGAGGACCCGGAAGCTACGAGGCGAGGCCTGGCGGCAGGCGATTCAGGACCTGGTCCGGTACATGCCGGACCGTCCGACCGAGTGGTACCTGCGGCGGGTGATCTCCCCACGTGTCACCGACGTCATGGCCACGTCCATGCCTCTCGCCGACAAGGGCAGCCTGGGGGAGACCCAGGTGACCGCAACCGCCCTGCTCCCCCTGCTCGTGCCCGGACACCTCTTCGGGGTGGGCCTCTCCTTCTTCGACACCTGGGCCGAGGTGTCCTTCCTCGCCGACCGCGCCCTTCCGCTCGGGGAGTCGCTGCCGGGCCTGTGGGAGCGGGCGGTGGCGGAACTGGACGGTGACCCGGGACGGCGACCCGAGGTCCCGAAGACCCGGCATTGACGGAGCGGCCCGATGGACGTCAGAGAAGTGCATCATTCCTACCGCAAGCACGTCGTCCTGCGCGGTGTCGACCTCCATCTGCGGTCCGGGGTCCTCGCCGGGATCGTCGGGGAGAACGGCGCGGGCAAGACGACGCTGCTCAAGATCCTCTCCGGTGAACTCAGGCCCGACCGGGGCTCGGTCCACCACAGCGGGAGGTTCGGCTACTGCCCGCAGTCCGTGGTCCTGGACGACTCCTTCACCGTCCGGCAGCACCTGGACCTCTTCCGCCACGCCTTCGGGCTCGCGGACCTGCGGCGCGCCGGGGAAGTGATGGAGGCCCTGGCCCTGACCGAGTACCTCGACCAGCGCGCGGGCCTGCTCAGCGGGGGCTCGCGGCAGAAGCTGAACCTTGCCCTGGCGCTCATGCACGACCCGGACGTGCTGCTGCTGGACGAGCCGTACCAGGGCTTCGACTGGGAGACGTATCTGCGCTTCTGGGACCTGGCGACCGAGCTGCGCGACGCCGGACGCTCGGTGCTGGTCGTCTCCCACCTGGCGTACGACGTCGACCGGCTGGACGAGCTGTACCGCCTGGAGGGCGGCCGCCTCACCCGCCAGGACCGGCGGCCGGAGGCGGCGGCATGAGGAGGCACTGGACCCTGTTCATCACGGCTTCCCGGTACGCGCTGATCGGGCACGCCCGCAACCGGTTCGCGATGCTGCTGGTGGTCGTGTACATCCCCGTCTGGATCGCCCTGGCCTACGTGAGCATTCCCGACCGGCCGGCGCCCTTCCGGCTGCGGGCCACCGGCCAGGTCCTGTCCCCGCCCGGCAACCACCTCACCCAGATCACCGGAGCGCTGAACGCGGTCACCCTGATCGCCGGGTTCATGATGTTCGCCGCCACCTTCACGGGCGGTGCCTTCGACCGGCGCCTGGCGATGGCGGGGTACCCGCGTTTCCACCTGGTGCTCGCCAAGCTCGCCGCGCTCACCCTGGTCTGTGCCGCCATCGCCGCGTACGCCACGGCCGCCGCCGGCTTCGCCTGGTCGCCCCGGCAGCCCTTCCTGCTCGCCACCGCGCTGTTCTGCGCCGCCCTGACCTACGGCGCGCTCGGCGTGGTCCTGGGGTCGGTGCTCCGCCGCGAGGTGGAGGGAATGTTCGCCATCCTGATGATCAGCATCCTCGATGTCGCACTCCAGAACCCGCTCTCCAGCTCCGGATCGGACAGCGCCGTCGTACGCTTCCTGCCCTCGTACGGGGCCGTGCAGGCCAGCATGGCCGCTGCCTTCTCCACCGCGTCGGTGGCCCAGGGACTCGCGATCCAGCTCCTCTGGCTCACCGGAGCGGCGTTCGCCGCGTTCCTGGTCTTCCGGCGGCGTACCCGCGACGCGCTCCCGCCGATACGGAAGCGACGCACCCTCCCCTTGAGCGGTGAACGATGAGCCCGGGGGCGCGCTCCCGGACCGCTCTGGCTCAGGCCGACGCGTCCATCAGAGCGGTGACATAGGCATCCAGCCGCTCCTCCACGGCGCGCGTCGTCAGCTCTGTCCGCCCCGCCTCCCGCCATGGCCGCGCCACCGACCGTACTTCTTCCGAGGACGCCAGCCCGTCCCGTACCTGCCAGTACAGCCGCTCGCTCGTGGTCGCGGCCAGCACCCCGCCGGCCTCCTCGTACGCCTCGGCGAACCGCGGGCCCCACGCCGGGCCGTGCAGCAGCGCGAGATTGGTGGAGCAGTGCGCCACATCGAGATCCGCCGGGCCCCAGGAGGCCGCTGCCCAGTCGACGACGCCGGTGATCCGGGCGTCCGCCGGCCTCGGGACGTCGAACAGCACGTTGCCGGGCTGGAAGTCCCGGTGCAGGAACCGCCCCTCATAGGGCGGCGCGGGACGGCGGATCACGTCGATCGCCGCGGCCCATGCCGCCGCGTCGGCACACTTCGGAACCACGACGGTGTCGGGGGTCGTCAACGTCACGTACCTCCGGGGCCGCTCGGCGGGTCGCACCGCGTGGATCGCCACGAGTTGACGGGCCAGCAGAGGGAGGCGCGTCTCCAGTCCCTCGTCGTCGAGGACCGTCCGGCCCGGGAGGTGTGTCATGAGGAGCGACGGATACGCGCACTGCGCGGCGGTCGGATCCACCGCGACCAGTCCGGGAGCCGGCACGCCGGTCCCCGTGAGCAGGGTCAGGGCGCCGGCCTCCCTGTTCAGCCCGTCCTCGGCGTGCTCCACGCGGAACGGGTCGACGAAGCTCCGCAGCACCAGGTCACGGGTACCTCCGTCCCGCGTGGCGATGGTCAGCCTCCGCATGTCGGCAGTGATGCCGCCGTGCAGCGCCTCGGTTGCGACGATCCGTTCGCCGGCCTCCAGCTGTCGGCTCACCCAGGCCAGTGTCAGCGGTCGGACGGCCGTCGTCTCATGGTGATGGGTCACCGTGCCACCTCATCATCCGGACGGCGTCACACGCGAAGGGTTGTCGGAGGCGACGGCCGTGCCACCCTGCTCTCCGCGCCCGGGCGGGGCGAACGGGGTGGAGTGGGCTTGGCGGGTGCTCGATGGGCAGGCCGGGGCGCCATGCGGTCAGCACCTGGGCGCAGGGGATGAAGAGCCCGTCGGGGAGCTGGTCGAGCGGGTACCACCGCCGGTCGCCCGGAACTCCCAGGCGAGACCCCCGGCTTCGGGCACCTCGGTCCCTCGCTGAAGGTGATGGGTACCGTACGCCGTCCAGGCACCGCAGTTGATCGACTCGCTGTCCAGGATGTCCTCCCCGGTCGGGTCGAGGCCGGGCACGGGCACATGGCGGAGCAGGCCGGCTCGTCGAGGTCCATGGACCTCACGACGGGCCGTCCGGAGGCGAGAACTTCGATCCGGGGCTCACTCGTTGCTCCAGTCCCAGGTGTCGAAGTACGCGGCCACACCGGTGCGGCGGGCCTCCGCGACGGCGCTCAGGCGGGCGAAGTCCTGAGGCGGCATCAGCGCCTCCCACTCGGCCAAGGGCAGGACCCGGGCTTCGTCGTGCTCGCGCGGATCCAGAACGATGCCGCGGATCCGGGCCTCGGAGAGCCGGCCGCCGTCGAAGACGAAACCGATCGTGCTGTAGGGCCACTCGGTGCCCGGCAGACCGTACACCGTCGCCAGGAGCCGAGGCGGCCCGGCCGGCGTGATACCGGTCTCCTCCTGGCACTCGCGAACGGCTGTCTGCCAGGGGCGCTCACCGGGATCCATCGTGCCGCCCACCATCTGCCACGGGTGCGAAGGCGAGTAGACGGAGTGCAGTTGGAGCGGCCGGTCGTGCTCGTCGGTGACGTAGACGCACGCGAAGGCGGTGGCCTTGAGGACCGTCTCGGCATACTGCTCGGGCGGCAGCCAGTCGGGGCCGCCCGCCCGTGGGCTCGGGACGACCGGTTCTTCGAGACGCGTCATCCGCATCAGCGACGCGCTGCCGGCGAAACCCAGCTCACGGTAGAGCGGTGCCGCTTCCTCACTGGTGTGCAGTTCGAACAGGGTGACGTGCTCGGCGTGGAGACGGTCGAGGAGTGCGGACACCACCGCCCTGGCACAGCCGCGGCGCCGAGCGCCGGGGTGTGTGGCGACGACGTGCACGCGGCCGGCCAGGCCCTTGGGATAGGCCGGTGCCGGCAGTACGGGGTGGATCAGACCGAGGGCGCAGGAGACGATCGAGCCGTCCGCGGCGTCGACGACGAAGGCGCGGGCGTCTCCCGCCGGTGTCAGCCGCGGCGCCAGCTCGTTCGCACACCGCCGGATCCACTCCTCGCTCAAGGGTTCGGAGAGGACATACGCGGAGCGCAGCCGGACGATCTCTTCGGCGTCGGCGGGCGTGGCAGCGCGGACCGCGGGCCGCCCGGCGGATGCCGGTGGTCCGGCCGTGGCGACGGGCCTCATGTCGAGGTTCACGTGGATTCTCCCTGTGGTGAGTTGTGCGGGTGGCGCCCGGCGCGCGGCCGGGCCGGAGGCCGACGTCCGAGCTCGATGACTTCCGGATCGCCATGGGGCCCGCCGACGACGATTCGGCTCCCCGCGCCGAGGGGCGCCTCGACCGGGCGTGCCTCCTCGGCGCGGCGCCCGTCAGCGGCCGGTGCGCGACGAGTGCCCTCTCGCCCGGATACCGAGGGCCGGAACGCCGGGGCGGCTCATGGGCGTGTCCCGTGCTGCTCGCCGTCACCGCGGGCCGTGTCGGAGGTGACCTGGTAGGACAGCAACTGCTTGAACAGTCCCTCCTGCTCGGCGAGTTCTTGGTAGGTGCCCTCCTGTACGACCTTGCCTTCGTCGAGGACCACGATCCGGTCGGCCACGGCCACGTTGGTGATGCGGTGGGTCACCAGCAGTACCACCCGGTCCCGTGCCAGGCCGCGCAGCCGCTGGAAGATCCGGTACTCCGCGCGGGGATCCAGGTTCGCGGTGGGCTCGTCGAGGACCAGGAGCCCCGCCTCGCGGAAGAACGCTCTGCCGAGGGCGATGCGCTGCCACTGGCCGCCGCTCAGCTCCTCCCCGTTGAGCCATTCCCGGGCGAGGAGGGTGTCCAGGCCGGCGCCGAGTCGGTCGACGACCTCGTCGGCGCCGGCCGCTTCGCAGGCCTCGCGGACCGCCGCGTCGCCGCGCGGCGAGGGCTGCCCGAGGGTGATGTTCTCCCGTACGGTCAGGGGCCAGTGGGCGTAGTCCTGGGGGACCAGGGCGACCTGCTGCCACAGCGCCTGCGGGTCGGTGTCGCCGGTGGGGGTGCCGTCCCACAGCACCTGGCCGTCGGTGGGCAGATACAGGCCGCTGACCAGCTTTGACAGTGTCGATTTTCCCGAGCCGTTGAAGCCGACCAGGGCGGTGACCTCGCCCCGGCGCAGGGTGAGCGAGACGTCGGACAGGGCGTCCCGGTCCTTGCCGGCGTAGCGGTGGGTGACCGACCTGAGCTCGATCTTCTTCGGCGGTTCGGGCCGGTGCGGGCCCCGGCGCATGCGGAAGCCGCCGGCCTTGTCAAGGAATCCGGTCCAGTCGTCCATGTACAGGCCGGTGCGCACGGTGCGTGCCCCGACGGCCACGAGTCCCCGGACCGACTGTCCTACCGTCTGCAGGGCGAAGACGGCCGTTCCGGCGTGCCCGACGCTGATACGGCCGGTGGCCAGCAGCCACACGACCGCGGCCCAGACGACCGCCGATCCGACGCCTCCGCACACCGCGCCGACCAGGGACATGCGCGCCGCTGTGTCGGCCGCGGTCCGGTCCTCGTGGTTGATCCGGGCGACCGTCTGCCGGTACCGGCCGGACAGGAACGCGGCCATCGTGCCGGCCCGGATCTGGTCGGCGGCGTCCCGTGTGAAGATGTGCCACCGCAGCACCGACAGCATCCGGTTGTCCCCGTTGCTGCGAAGGTTCGCCAGATAACGCACCCGCGCGGCGCTGACCTGGGCCAGGGCCTGCGGCAGGCTGGCCGCCACCAGAAGCGGGAGGAGCACCCAGCTCACTCCGGCCAGCACGACGGCCCCGGCGAGGAAGGAAGCCGCCGAGGCGATCAGGTCCTGCCCTTCGTCGATCAGGTCTCCGGTGACCTGCGCGCCGCGGTCGGCGGCCTCGCGGTCGCGGTTGAAGTCGGGCTCGTCGTAGGCGCACAGCTCCACCTCGGCGCAGCCGGTGAGCAGCATCTGCTCGGCCTCGCGCGACATCAGAGGACCCAGCCGGGAGGAGAGCCAGCTGACGGTGATTCCCAGGAGTGCGCGCACGCCGGACGCGCCGGCGAGCAGCGCCACGGACGGCCATGCCTCCAGGAGCCGGTGGTAGATGTCGCCGCTGGTCAGCAGCGCGGTCAGGGTGCCGCTGATCGCGATCAGGCCCAGGGCCTGCATCACGCCGGCGACGGCCTGGCACAGCAGGAGGCCGACGGTCGCCCGTCGGTCGACCCGCCAGGCGAGAGCCAGCGACCGGCGCACCAACTGCGGGAGGCGCCTGGCCATGTCGCGCATCCGGATCGAGCGGCCGGCCGCCTCACGACTGCCGGTCAGATCCACGTACCGCATCTGCGGCCCCGGATCGGCCGAATCCACGGCGGCGTCCGGCCCGGCTTCGAGGGGGAGGACCGGTCCCTTCGCCGGTCCGGCGGGCTCTGCCGCGGGAGCGGGCGGAAGCGGGGCGGTGCGCGGCCCCGGGACACCGCCGGCCGACGCATCGGTGGGCTCGTCGCTCACGCCGCCCACCCCGTATCCGGGGTTGCCGAGCGGATGACGCTGCCGACGCGGTGGGGGATCGCGCTGAACCGCCGTTCGGTTCCAGGGGGCTGGTACGCACGGGCAGGATGCATGACGTCCTCCAACTGGGGCACCGGCGGGGTGGCGATGGTGACGGTGGCGGCGAGTCCGGCGGGGCTGCGGGTGAGGCGGGCGCGGGCATCCAGGGACTGGCCGGTACGGGCGATCCGCTCCTTCGACTCCAGCCGGGGCGGTTCGGCCGCCACCTCACCGACGAGGCTCGCGATGCCGAACTCAGGCCTCACGGAGTGGAGTTCGCGACCGACAGGAGCGATACGGTCGGCGTTGAACGCGGTCTCTTCCAAGGGAACCTTCACAGGCATGGGCAAACCCTAGGGTCGCCCGCGGCGGCGGCGCTGGCGTTCTCACCGAGGTCATCCGGCAGGGTGACGCGAGGCCGACGGCCTGGCGCGGAACAGCAGGCGGGCGTGGCGGGAACCGGCCGCAGGCGGAGACCGGACGGTGGCTGCTGCCATGACGGCGAAGCGTAGAAAAGCCGCCATGTGGATACCCGGCCGGGGAATCGGATTCCCCGGCCGGGGCACGGAAGCAGGCCGGTGCCGCGCTGTCACGCGGCAGTACGAGAGCGGCGCAGGCCGGACGAGGGCTGCTCGGGCCCGGAGCCCGCGGACTCATCCCGCAGCACCTGGTACGACACGGCGAACCGGCCCGCCGGCACGCGGGTCTGGTCGACCTCCACCACCAGCACGGGCAGGCCGCCCCTTCTGCGGAGCCGCCGCTGCTCGACATCAATGGCCGGCCGTGCGGAGACAGTCTCGGACGACTCGATGGGCGCGGCGAGATGCTCCTCGACCCGGTCGTCGGTCCTGCCGGGGCAGGACTTCGCAGTGCCGGGGGATCGGCAGTCGCCGACGAGCCTCATCGGTGAGTAGCCCGTGGGGAGCTGATGCGGAGGGCAGGCGTTCGGAGGGCGTACGGCACGGACCCGGATCACGACGTGCTCGCCATGCGGCGGTTCCGTCCCTCCCGGTGATCGAAGAGGGCGGTCAGGGCTACCGGTTCGCAACCACTCTCGTGGCCCGAGAGTGGATGTCGATCTACCTCACGCCGGCCCCGGATCAGCCGGTCCGCACCCACGTCCGCGTCGGACACGGATCCCGGTCGACGCAATGAGCCGAGCCCACGACGCGCAGAGCGACTGACGTGGACATCAGCGCCGAGATGACCCGCCGCGCACTACTTGACGGCCGATCACCCCGGGCGGGCCTCCGCCTGGCAGCACCGCTCACCCTGGACCCCATCACCCATCACCCATCAGGAGACAGAACCCGCATCATGGCACTCCGACAGCCCAAGACCAGCCCCCCGACGACCCCCACCTGCGCGGTCACGAGACCACGTACCTCGCCTCACACGTCGGCTGGGTCAAGCCGCCGAAGAACCCCACGCCAGGCACGCGGAAGACGGCCACCAGCACGTGAACCGGCGCTGAGATTCAGTCGGTACAGACCTTCCGCTCGCCACGGTAGGCCGAACTGTTGGCATTGCTA
This sequence comes from Streptomyces sp. NPDC059255, assembly GCF_042752355.1. Classification (NCBI taxonomy): domain Bacteria; kingdom Bacillati; phylum Actinomycetota; class Actinomycetes; order Kitasatosporales; family Streptomycetaceae; genus Streptomyces; species Streptomyces sp. NPDC059255. The sequence goes on along the minus strand of NZ_JBHYZP010000039.1, from coordinate 18,699 downwards.
CCGCCGTTGCGGATGTTCCAGACGTTCTTTCCATCCGCGTCGTAGAAGCGGGCCCAGACAGCGAGATTGTTGTCGTAGGAAAGGATTTTGTTGTCAAGCCCGTATTTCGCAAGGTCCCAGCACGTACCACGTCGCGCGGTCTTGAACTTCATGCTGATGTAGTCAGTACTGCTGTACAAGCACAGGTTTCCGGCAGGACACGGCTCGGCGGCGGACGCCGTGGGGGCAAGTACGACGCCGGCCGCTGTTACCACCAGCGCGGCCACTGCGGTCGCTGCTTTTCGCCACATGATGATCACTGCTTCCACTCAACAGGGAGATTGGCCAAGTTGCCCTCCATACAGGCAACTTGACCACGATGTTAGGGCTCGGGCCATACCTGCCCCAATCGCCCGGAAGGGTGACTCGGTAAAGGCGCACGCCATCGGTTTCCGGAGCCGTCGCCACACCCGGAGAGCGGATCGAGGGCGCGCGGTGTGCGGCGGGTTCGCCGGTGCACTCCGAACGCCTGCCTGTGGTGTGGTTTGACTCAACTCGCCGGTCACGGCGTGCCGACGAGAGTGGGAACTGGACCAACCGGTTCAGGGGCGCGCCTGAACGTTCCGGACGCACACCCGGTGGCGCCGGGCCCGCGTTGTCCGGGCGCGATGGAATCCGGACCTTCCCGAAGGAGAAAATGACGTGAGTACCACACGGCAGGCCCGTTGTAGCGGCGGGCGGTTCCTCACGAGCGGCGCGCTCCTGGTCTTCCTCGCTGTGACTGCCCCCGCGGCGGTCGCGGCCGCGGCGCCGCACACCGCCGGGACCGTCGGCCCGGCGGCACAGCAGCCGCAGAGGATCATCTGCGGGGAGGTCGACGCCACAGACTTGCCCAGTCTGTCCGCACGGCAGTGCGACGCGAGCCACTGGGGCCCGATCTCCTATTTCGTCGTCATCGACCGCGACAGCAAAGCCCAGTACGACTGTGAGAACGGCTGGTCCGAAGGTGACCTGTGGCTGCAGGCCCGGAACTGCCGCAGGTCTTCCACGGGATCCTGACTCCGTGTACCTGTACCGCCGGTGCTCGTGCGCATACGGCGCGAGCACTGGGACCTCCTCGGTGGCGCACAGGACGGGTGCCGACTGCTTCCAGACCTACCTCGCCCAGAACGACTTCCCCCGGTCGAAGTGCCACGCGGGGCTTCAGACGCCACCGATCCGCTGGGGAATCCGCTCCACACGTCGGCGCTCTGTGAACTCCTTCACCCAGGCGAGGCCGAGCGGTCCTTGCAGGATGAAGTCTTCACCCAAGGCGCTTCCTTGTCGTCGTGCGGCGTTTGTCTGATGGGCTGTAGCGTGACGGTCTGTTCCGGGACATCGGTGACGTGGCCTCGCCCCGCCACGGGGCGCCTGTCCGGGGCCGCCACCGTATGCCGTCCACAAGCTGCCGCCGCGTCCACACCGGCGGACGGCCCGGCTTGATGCCCTGCGGCAGCAACGGCTCAAGCCGGGCCCACTGGTCGTTGGTCAGATCCCCGCGTCCCACAGAACGTGATCACGAACGATCAAGATCCCGTCACGGTCACGGGGCAACGGGACGATCCTCGGCTCACTCGTACTGATCGGTCTACCCGCCCCCGAGACACCGGCCGGACAGCATCACCGCAGGCCGGAACAGCCCCTGACACTCACCCGCGTTTCCAGCGTCCGAGTGATTCAGACCCACTGTGCCACCTCGAGCCGCATGGCCGTGGTGATGGTGTCCTCCTGCACGGCCTCCACCACGACGGGAGTGGTGAAGGTGCACAGGTCTTCGTCCCAGCGGAATCCGTCGACGGTCGCTCGCAACCTGGTGATGCGGTCGAGCTCCGCGTAGTCGGCGAAGTCGGAGGTGAGGGAGGCGACCGACAGGCTGTAGGGGTCCAGGGCGTGCAGCCGGGCGACGGCGGCGACGGCCAGCTGACGCGCGGCCTCCATCTGCAGATGGCCCGGCACATGGTCCAGCGGATGGTCGAAGACGTGCGGGTGGCTGGTGTCCACCACCAACTGGCAGCCGAACCGTCCCGCGTCGGCGACGGGCTCGGTGACGAACACGTTCCGGGAGTCTCGCCGTCCCACATGGGAGGGCTCGGCCGCCGTGAACCGCGGCAGCAGGAAGCCGGGGCGGTCGGGCGACAGCCGTCTGCTGCGCATGGCTTGGTAGGCGGCCTTGGACAGGATCAGCAGCCCGCCCTCTCCTTGCATCGCGGGCCGTCCGTCGACCTCGATGTCCCCGATGAAGCTGAACCCCTGCAGGCGGCCGGCCTTGTTGCGCCGGGTCCGCACGCTCACGTCGATCCGCGCGTTGGCGGGCCGCGAGCCGATGCGCAGTGATTCGAAGGCGGTGGTACGGAGCGTCAGGTTCCGGAAGATGAACGCGGAGCCCAGTTGCACTTCCAGGTGGCGGTGGGCGATCAGGACCCCGGCCTGACGCACCACTTCGACCATCAGGCTGAAGTCGTACAGCGGGAAGCTCTCCCCGATCATATGGGCGCGCGGGAGCTGTGCGGCGACGACGAAGGTGCCCTCGCCCGTCTCGGTCGAGTCGGTGACGAAAACCTCGGCTATCGAGGCTCTGTGGACCAGGGAGCGTGGAACGGTCGCGTCGTAGCTCAGCTCCACATGGTCGTTCCCGGGTGGCACGGGGGCCGTCCCGGACGCGGGGGTGGAGGTGGGTACGGCCATGGGGATCGGCGTGGACGCATGCGCGGAAAGGGACGGGGACGCGGACATGGGGATGGTCATGGTCGGGGTCGATCCTTCCAGGGAGATAGCACGAGCGGTGTGCTGAACCTCGTCAAGGCCCTACGGTCGGTACCGGGGTGATGCGAGGCGGCCGGGACGGGAGCCGGGAGAGGAGCGCGTCGAGGTCGCCCAGGCCCGAGCGGGCCGCGACGACCCCGTCGGGCCGCAGGTACGCGCACCACGGGGTACCGGCTCCGCCCAGCCCGGCGCCCGTCTCCCGCGCCACGGCGAACCCGGTGCCGTCCTGCGGGAGATCGGTGGGAGCGGTGTCGGCAGGCTGGATCCACAGCACCCGCACGACGTCCCCGGCACCCCGCTCACCCACGATCGCCGCGGCTCGCGCGGCGAGTTCCCCGGCGGCCAGGTCGCCGTGGACCAGCACGGTGTGCCGGCCGGCCGACAGGTGGGCGTGGAGCGACTCCGCTTCAGTGCCGTGCACCGGGGCGAGCGCCAGGTCGGGGGCGCGTCGGCCGAGCCGCAGTGCGCGCGGTACGGACGGGGCACCGTCGGGATCGGCCACCGCCGGGCTCCCGGAGTGGTCCAGGTCGAGCTGGGCGAGCAGGGGAATCACCTTCTTCTCCAGCAGGCCGGTGGCGGACAGCAGTCGCAGCACCGTGTTCCGCAGGAGCCGCGCCGCCGGATTGCGCAGCAGCCACATCCGGGTCTGCTGATCACCGTTCGCGACCGCCCTGACGGACGCCGGGCGGCGTTCCGCCTCGAAGCTGTCGAGCAGCGCCGGATCAGTGCCACGTACGACGCTCGCGAGTTTCCAGCCCACGTCGTAGCCGTCCTGGACACCCGTGTTGAGTCCCTGGCCGCCGGCGGTGGTGTGGGCGTGCACCGCGTCGCCCGCCAGCAGCACCGGGCCCTCCCGGAACCGCGGGGCGACCTTGGCATGCACCAGGAAGCGGCTGGCCCACCAGGTGCCGTGCAGGCGCAGCCCGCCCGGACCGCGTTCGTCGAGGAGCCGCTGCAGCAACTCCTCGGAGGGCGGTTCGGTCTGCCCGTCCGGCTCCATGTCGAAGAAGACGCGGTGGCCGTCGGGCTGGGGGACGATGACCAGTACGCCGTCCGGTGCGACATGGTGCTGCACCTCGGCCTCGGCGGGCACCCCCTCCAGCCGGCCGTCCCCGATCAGGAACATACGGTCGAAGGTGTGACCCTCGAAGGGGATGCCGACGCTGTCGCGCACCAGGCTGCGGGCGCCGTCGGCGGCGATCAGCCAGGACACCGTGAGAGTCTCCTCGCCACGGGCCGAGCACAGCGTCACCGTGGCCGACTCCGCGGGGCCGCCACGGTTCACGGTGACCGCCGTGACCTCGGTCTCCCACTCGACGGTGCCGCCCAGCTCCGTCAGCCGGGCGTGCAGCGCCCGCTCGGTCACCGGCTGCGGTACGCAGAGGGGGCCGGGGAAGGCGGTACCCGTCAGCCCGCCGAAGCGCGCCCCGGCGAGGCGCCGGCCGTTCGACCAGTACGACGCCCCGGTCAGCGGCAGCGCCGTCTCGGCGATCTTCTCGGCGACGCCGAGGCGGTGCAGGCACTCCAGGGCGCCGCTCCACAGCACCAGCCCCTTGGGGGCGATGCCGGGACCCGGGCGCCGGTCGACGACGCGGCAGGGCACGCCGAGGTCCCGCAACACGGCGGCGGCGGTGAGCCCGGTGGGCCCGGCGCCGACGACCAGAACCGGAACGGTCAATTCAGCTCACCTCTCGCGGCCTCGGCGGCCATGGCCGGAGGGCGGTCGAGCAACGCGGAGATCTCGCGGACGGCGCTGTCGGTGTCGGCGAACCGCACCGAGCGGATGCCGAGTTCCGCCGCGGCCACGCAGTTCTCCTCCGTGTCGTCGACGAACAGGCAGCGCTGCGGGGTGGTGCCGAGCCGTTCGAGCAGGATCCGGTAGATGGCCGGGTCGGGCTTGCGTACGCCTTCCCGGTGTGAGTCCACGACGACATCGAAGAGCTCGTCGACGGGGAACTGGGCGCGCCACAGCGGTTCCCACTCGCGGACGTTGTTGGTGAGCAGGGCGAGCCGGTACCCGTCGCCGCGCCGGCCGCGCAGGAACTCCAGGAACGGCTCGTTGGGGCGCCGGCCGCGGAACCACAGCTCGCCGAAGCTCCGCCCGTCCGCCAGGACGCGGCCCGCGTCCTCGGGGAGTTCGGCCAGGATCCGGTCCACCATCCGGCGCTCCGTGATCGCGCCGGTCTCCAGTGCCGCCATCGGCATCTCCCCGTGGCGTTCCGTCGATGCCAGGAGCGCCTGGGCGAGGTCGCCCGCGTCGATCCCGGCCAGTTCGGCGAAAGCGACGAAGGTCTCCACGAGCGGGTTCGTCAGCACGCCCCCGTAGTCGACGACGATCGTGTCGAAGGCCATGTCGTTCCCTTCTCCCAACACGACGCGGCGTAGCGACCGCGACCGTGGCCCGAACGGTTGAGTGGCTGTCATCGAACCCCCCCTTGCCCAGAGGTGCTCCGGGTTGCTCCGGCGTCCGCCTGACGTGGTGCTCCGGACGCTAACGACGAGGACTTGCGCCGTGCCAAAGCCGCTGCGCCCCGCCAGGACGAGTGCACCCCGCCGGAGCGAGTGCGGGAGGGCCTGTTGGGGGCCTCCCGCATCGCCGCAGTCGTCAGTCGGCCGGCTTCCCGCCCACCGCGCCGATCGCGGGCGCGGGTTCCTCCCGCCTCGCCGCTGCCGCGTCCGGCCCGCCGGTCGCGTCCACCACGGGCGCAGGGTGTTCCGAGCCGCCCTCGCTGATGCCGAACCGCGCGTGCAGTCGGCGCAGCGGCCCGGGTGCCCACCAGGTCGCCCGGCCGGTGAGCGTCAGCACCGCGGGCACGAGCAGGGTGCGGATCACCATCGCGTCCATGAGGATCGCCAGGGCGACCCCCAGTCCGAGCATCTTCGTGTTGGTGATCCGGGACGTGCCGATGGCCACCATGACGACGGAGAGGACAAGCGCGGCGGCGGTGATGACGCCCCCGGTGCTGCGGATGCCCTCCACCACGGCGGCCTTGTGGTCGAGCACGCGCTCGTGTTCCTCCTTGATCCGGGAGAGCAGGAAGACCCCGTAGTCCATGGAGAGCCCGAAGGCGAGGCAGAACATCAGCACAGGCAGCGCCGTCTCGATGCTCCCGGTCGGGGTGAAGCCCAGCAGCCCCGACAGGTTCCCGTTCTGGAAGACCCACACCACGGCCCCCAGCATCGCGGTCAGGCTGAGCGCGTTGAGCAGCACCGCCTGGACCGGCACCAGCACACTGCCGGTGAGCAGGAACACCAGCACCAGCGTGGCGAGCACGATGATGCCGAGGGCCCACGGCAGGCCTCGGCCGACGGCAGCCTGGCTGTCGATCATGGCCGCGGTCGTACCGGAGGTGTACGTGGGGAACGCCGCGTCCACCGCCCGTACGTCCCGTACCAGGTCCTTGCCCTGGTCGGAGACCGCCTCCGCGGCGGGCACCACCGTGAGGTACGAGACGGCGCCGGAGGTGCGGCCGGACTGCGCGGGCCCGGCGGCCTTGCCCTCGGTGTAGCGACCCGTCGGGGCGTCCACCCGCAGCACTCCGGGAAGACGGGACAGCTCCTCCGCGTAGCCTCCGAGTTCAGCGGGGGACGCCTGCTCGGTGACGACCTCGATCACTCCGGTGGGGTTGCCCTGGAAACCGTCCTTGATGTGCTGCTGCACCACCCGGGGCTCGGCCGACACGGGGAGCTGCCGGTGGTCGGCGGTGCCGAAGTCGACGTTCAGGAAGGGCGCGCCGAGGAGCAGCAGGCCTGCGAGGGTGCCGGTGGCCACCAGGGGCGCGCGCCGCATCACCCACCGCGCCAGCCGGGCCCAGCCCGCCCCGGCCTCGGTGGGCCGCCGCTGCTCGCGGGAGCGGCGCCGGAACAGCTTGCGGACGTCCAGCGCGTCGATCCGGCGGCCCAGGACGGCGAGCAGCGCGGGCAGGACGACCAGGGCCGCCACGGCCGCCAGGACCACCACGCTGATCCCCGCGTACGCGAGGGAGCGCAGGAAGTACAGCGGGAAGACCAGCATCGCGGCGAGCGAGACGGCGACCGTGGCGGCCGAGAACAGCACGGTCCGCCCTGCGGTGTTGAGGGTGACAGTGAGCGCGCCGGGCATGTCCCGGCCGTTCGCGAGTTCCTCCCGGTAACGGCGCACGATCAGCAGCGCGTAGTCGATGGCGAGGCCGAGGCCCAGTGCGGTGGTGAGGTTGGTGGCGAAGACGGAGACGTCCGTGAAGGACGTCAGGACGCGCAGCACCGCGTTGGTGCCGAGGATCGCGATGATGCCGATACTCAGCGGGAGCAGGGCGGCGACGGCGCTGCCGAACACGATCATGAGGATGATCAGCGTGATCGGCAGCGCGATGGCCTCGGCGCGCAGCAGGTCCTCGCTGATGAGGGTCTGCTGCTCGTGCTGGACGGCGACGCTGCCACCGATCCGGACGGTGAGGTCGCCCTGCCGTCCGTCGAAGTGCCCGGTGATCCGCTCCTCCAGCGTGCGCTCGGCCTCCAGTTCGTCCCCGGTGAGCCGGGCCACCACCAAGGCCTCATGGCCGTCCTCGGAGCGCAGCGCCGGTGCCCCGGTGTCCCAGTAGGAGGTGACCCCGGTGATGCCCTTCTCGTCGGCGAGGCGGGCGGCGAGCTCCCTTCCCTGACGTGCGGTGCCGGCGTCGTCGACCCCGCTGCCGGCCCGGGCCAGCAGGACGAGGTTGGGGCGGGCGCCGGGGAACTCCCGCTCCAGGATGTCCGCGGCGTGCGAGGACTCGGAGGCGGGGTCGACGACGCCGCCGCTGCCGCCGCTGCGCAGCCGGTCGGCCACCCCGCCGCCCAGGACGACGGCCCCGGCCAGGAGGATCACGGTGAGGACGAGCAGCAGCCGGGCCCGGGACCCGGTCAGCCGGGCAAGGGCGGTGAACAGGCCGCGGGGCGGGGCCGTTTCGGGCGGCGGGGCGTCATGGGCAACGGGTGACATGGGGGGCTCCCGGGAGGTCTGAGCTGGTGAGGTGGGTACGGAGCCGTACGCGGCGAACGCCGCGGGCAGGGCCGTATGTGCCGTGGATACGGAGCCGTGTGTACGGAGCAACGCGTGCAGAGCCGTGCACGCGGACTCCGGTCGGGGCGCCGGCGCGCCGTCAGCGGCGACGCAGGTGGAACTGGCCCGGCGTGGTGGAGGGGACGCCGGTAAGGATCTCCCGGAGACCGCCGCTGACCACGTAGTCGCCGTACGGGGTCACCGCGATGGTCGTGGGGTCCTCGGTCGGCCAGGACCGGTCCTCCACCGTGCGCGCGGTACGCCACTTGTCGGTGGAGCGCAGCACCACGACGGCGTCCCTGCCCGCGCGTCCACCGGACAGCGACAGGTCGTTCACCGCGGCGACCAGCGAGCCGTCCGGGCGCAGCGCGAGGCCGTCGAGGGAGAGCGGCGCACGGTCGAGGCGGACTTCGCCGACCACCGGCCGCGCCGACCGGGGACGGTCGATGCGGAAGAGCCGGCCGCCGTCGTACTTGCCCATGAGGAGGAAGCCCGCGGGGTGGTGGACGATCCCGTTCGGCCCCGTGTCGGAGGTGACGAAGCGGTCGTCCTGGATCACCTGGATCACCTGGCCGTCGCGGCTCACCACGCTGACCGTGTCGACCCCGGTGTCGGTGACGTAGATGGTGCCGTCCTCGTCGACGGTGACGTCGTTGGCGCGCGGCTCCGGCTGACCGGCGGACAGGTCGACGAGGTGCTGTACGGCACCGGTGGCCAGGTCGAAGACACCGACCCCGGACACCGGGGGTCGCGAGGGGTCCACCATGCCGAGCAGCCGGAAGAAGTGGTCGGTGTAGGCGGCCACCACCCGGTTACGGGCGGCGTCCACCGTGATGCCGAGCACCGAGACCTGGGCGAACGGGGCGACCAGCAGAGTCACCGAACCGTCCGCCCTGACCACCGAGATCGTGCCCTGCGCGCTCGACCCGACGAGGAACGCCTTCCTCCGCGGATCCCAGGCGACGCCCTCCGGGTACACGCCCGGGGCGGTGACGGAGAGGGTGCGCGGCAGCGGGCCGCCTGCGGACCGGGACACCGCGAACGCCGGCAGGGGGGTGGCGGCGAGTGTGCCACCCACGGCACCCGCGGCGGCGAGTCCGAGCAGAGTACGGCGGGAGGCCGGAACTGGCGCGTCCAAGGTGTGCTCCTTCAGGCGGTGGTGACGACCCCGCGGTGGCAAGACCCGAGGGCGGGTGATCGGCCGGCCGGCATAGGGCACGGCAGAAGGGCCGGGCAGCCGCCCGGCGCCGACGGGCGAAACCACCGAGCCAGGCTGCGTGGAAGAGGCTCTCAACACGCGCTGAAGAACCGCTGAAACGGTGCTGTGCATGGGGAACACCGTCCTGGGCGGGAGCGGGAGAGGCCGAAGAGTGCGCTGTGGTCGCGGGTGGGTGCCAGGGTGCTGTCCGCGATCAGCACGGTGTCCTCGCGGAACCGCTTGCGGGGCCGCAGCGCGAGCGAGTGCCCGAGGTGGGGCCTTGGACCAAGCCCCGCCGGCCGAGCCTGCCCGCGCTGTTTTCGTGCGTATTCGCGGCGAGGATGACGACCGCGATAACCAGGCCCAGGACGTCCACGGTCGGCCCGCGCCTGCGGCCCGGCACCCGCTCGGCCGGATCCCGGCCGGTCGTGGTGGCGGGGACTTCGGCGGCCGCGTGGAAACGGATCCGGTCAGCACCTCGCTGTCGCACGTTCTTCCGGTCTCCATTCTTCGGGAGCTCAGGACTTTCGTGGCCCGATGGATATCCGGGGTTTGCGGTAACGACGGGAATCCAGTGGATAGAATGTCGCGCGCTGCTCGCGATAGCGGTCGGCAGGGTCGGTGGTGGGGGCGGGGCACTGTGCTTGAGCTGCAGAAACACACAATCCAGGGCCGTCCCGCCCGAGGCCCTGAATGTGCGTTCGCTTTTCCTGGCCTGCGACACTTACGGTTCGTTCACAACATCCTCAAGCGATCGCCACAAAGCGGTCCACTGCAACGGCAGTGGGCTCTTTTTTCTTTCCTTGGTGTTCGTGGTGGGTGTCCGTGTGCGGGGCCATGAAGTGGACGTGCGGCGAAAAGCGGGTGCTTCGTTTTCATGACAAGAGAAATGTGGAGTGTGATGCCATGAACCGAGTCGGTAGAGACTCGGGCCGGTTGGCCTGGCGGCCTGTGGGGCCGCTGGCGCGGATAGGGTTATCCGTGCTTCTGCTGGCAGGTGTCGGCGTGGGAACAGCGGCTGTACCCGCCGCCGCTTCGACCTCCGACGGCACCCTGACCGTTGAGGTGCTGCGCGACTTCTTCGGCACCGGCGTGATCAACAAGACGATGGACGTTCCGCAGCGGGGCATGAAGGTGGAGATCTCCGACCCCGCCGGGCGCCATGTCACCGGCGTCACGGACGCCACCGGAAAGGTCGTGGTGTCGCAGTCGACCGTGCTGAGCGGCGGCCGGTACCGCGTCGACGTCAGCGTCCCGGCACCGTACAGCGATTATCTGCAGGCGGCGCCCGCGTCGACGGCGGAGAACAACTTCGACAGCTTCACGTCCTTCGTGGATGTGTCGGACGGAAAGAACGCCTCGGTGGTGACGGGGGTGTGGAATCCGGCCGACTACGCTGTGCCGGACTCACGGTATTTCGTGGCGGTCCAGAACGGCGCCGGCGGAACCGACACCCGGGCATTGGTGGCGTTCGGGACGAAGACCCGAGGTACGTGTCCCACCGATGTGTCGTGCCCGGACACGCTGGCCACGCAGGACCAGGTGGGCACGACGTTCGGGCTGGCGTACGACAAGTACCGGGGCCGGGTGTTCCAGGGCGCGTTCGCCCGCAGGTACGCCGAGTACGGGCCGCAGGGCAGTGGCGCGATCTATACGGTGCCGGCCAACGGCGGGGGCGCTCCGGAGCTGTTCGCGCGGGTGCCGTCCGCTGCGGTGACGCCGCACGACCTCACCAACATGAACAAGGACGCCGGCTTCACCGACGCACCGGGCAAGGAGAGCCTCGGTGGCCTGGCCCTGTCGGAGGACGGCTCCACGCTGTACGCGGTGAACCTGCTGACCCGCAGCCTGGTGAGCTTCGACGCGAGTGGGGCCGCCGCCTCGGCGCCCGAGGCGACGGTGCCGATTCCGGACCCGGGGTGCGCGAGTCGCAGCGACTGGCGGCCGTTCAGCCTCACCACCCACGACAACACGCTGTACGTAGGCGGTGTGTGCAGCGCGGAGAGCACGCAGCGGCGCGCGGACCTGAAGGCTGTCGTCTACACCTACGACGGCGAGCGGTTCACCACGGTGCTGACCCAACCGCTCACCTACAATCGCGGCGCCGTGTTCAGCCCTCACGCCGGCGTCACCCAGGCCACCCACTGGAACCCGTGGAACACCAGCCTGGCCACGTGGGACGAACGGAACCTGGGCGGCGCCTTCATCGATCCGCAGCCGGAGCTCGCCTCCCTCGCCTTCGCCCGGGACGGTTCGATGATTCTGGGTTTCCGTGACCGGTTCATGGACGTTCTCAGCTCGGGCGGACTGGACCCTCGTCCGCTGAACAATTCGCCGCAAGTGGGCATGTCCGGTGGTGACATCAACATGGCTTGCGCCAGTCCCACCGGTGGATACGAGTGGGAAGGCACCGGAAGCTGTCCCAACCACGCCACCCCCGCCACCGGTGGCAGCCAGGCCGATGGTGTCGTCGAGTACTTCCCGGGCGACTTCTACACCACCGCGCACCTGGAGACCGCCCTGGGGTCGGTGGCCTACATGCCGCAACAGCAGTGGGTCGTCAGCACGGAGTTCGACCCGACCGTCAACGTCTCATCCGCCGGGACCGGCTACTACGACATCGCGACCGGTCAGGGCCCAGGAAACGCTCCGAACGCCAACGCGTATCAGTTCGTCAGCCGGGATCAGAACGGGTTCGGCAAGGCCGGTGGGCTCGGTGACATCGAGTTCGCGGCGGCGAACGCGCCGATCCAGATCGGCAACCTCGTGTGGTTCGACGGCGACCACAACGGGATCCAGGACCCGGCGGAAGTGCTGCTGCCGGGGGCGACGATCAACCTGCTGGACGCGGACGGCAAGCAGGTCGCCACGACCAGGACCAATGCCGCCGGCGAGTACTACTTCGGTGGTGTCGGCGCCGAGTACCAGCTCACACCGGGTGCGAAGTACACGGTGCAGTTCGACGTGTGCACCGCGGACACCAGCAAGGTGCCCGAGCAGCCCTCGGCGGGCGAGCTGCGTTTCACGCTCCCGCGGGCCGGTGACAACCGTGCGCATGACTCCAATGTGACCCCGCCGGCCACCGGCCGGTTGTGTGCCGGCTCCGCACCGGTCACGGCGCCGGACGAGGCGGGCGAGGTCGATCACACGATCGACGCCGGGGTGTACATCCCGAAGGCAACGCCGACCCCGACACCGACGCCCACCCCGACACCGACGCCGACCCCGAGCCCGACCACGCCACCGGCGTCCACGCCGCCTGCCGGTCATGCCCCCGCCGGTGGTGGCTCGGATGGTTCGGGTGGTTCGGGTGGTTCGCTGGCGAGCACCGGTACGTCCGGGCTGCCCCAGATGATCGCGCTCGTCGGTCTGCTGGTGGGTGCGGGCCTGGTCATCGCGTTTGTGAGTCGGAAGCGTCCCACCCTGTAGCACTGAACGAACGAACAACAGATCACGTCTCGGCCGGTCCACGAGGGCCGGCCTTGGCGTTGTCCGTGACGGAGAGGGTGAACCAGAAGAGTGTCAGCATCGAGTCGCGTGCGGAGCGTGAGAATCCAGCAGGCTCCACCAGGCCGGGTGGCCGGCCGGCGCCGATGGCTGCGGCCACGGTGGGCGGCAGTTGTCATCGGCCTGGCGGCCGTCATGGTGGCCGTGTTCCTGGTCGCCGACGGCGGTTCCGGCCCGAGCGGGCCGCGCGCACTGACTTCGGATGAGGCGGACCGGCTGGCGATCATGCGGTTCCGTAACTATGAGGCGCAGGGCCGTGCGCTGACGATCGCTGTGCCGGGCACCGCCGGACGGCTGGTCGTCACCGGTTCCGTCGACTACCAGAAGAAGCTCGGGTACGGCGTGGTGCACGGCACCGGGCGTGACACATCCAGCGACGGGCTGATCCAGTGGACGGCCACCTCGGTGTACGTTCACCCGATGGCGGATGCCCCGGCGCACGCACCCGCGTCGCCGCCCCGCTCGGGCTGGTACAGCCGTCCGCTGCAGTCGTCCGGAAGCTCGCTGGACAGTGCGCTGGCCATCGCGCTCGGTCTCGGCAGAGACCGGCCGGACAACGCCCAACTGCTGCCGCAGAACGGCGCCGCGTGGTGGGGACGAGACCGGGTCGACGGGCACCGGGTGGACGTCATGACCGGGCCGTCGGCGTCCTCCCATGACCGCCCCGGTACGGCGAGCACCGGTACGGCGGGCAGAGTGCGCTACTGGGTCGGTTCGGACGGCACCATGTACCGGGTCCGCATCAGCCTGGCTTCCGAGCCGCAGCCGGTGGTCATCGACTTCGACACCCAGAAGTACCTTCCGGTCAAGGCGGTACCCGGGGTCCTGCCGACGCCGTAGCCGCTGTTCAGGACACCCGCACCCGTGCGTTCGCAGTGAGCAGGGACGCCGATGGTAGCGGGATGACTGCCGTGTCCGGCAGGTCAGGAACGGCCGGGACGACGGTGGCGCCCGTGGTGGCGGCCTTGGGGAACTGCGGCTGTGGACCAGGTGCCGCGACTTTGGTGAACGCGATGCCGCCGGGCGCTGTCGGCATCTCCCAACTGCCGGCTGGTGAGGGGGTCTTGGCCGCCTGGGGGCAGGGCGCGGTAGTCGCGAGCCGGGCGGGCACCGTGGTGCGCAGCTCGTTGCCGCGCAGGCAGTTGCCCCGTCCCCGCGTGGCGGTGGGAAACGTCCATCCGACGTCGACGCCGTTGTCGGCGAACGAGTTGTCCACGATCTTGTTGCCGACCGGAGGTATGTCGGAGTTCGCGGTGATCACCAGTCCGGCGTTGCTGTTGTCGGCGACGCGGTTGTGGATGAGCTGGTTGTCGCTGCCGCCGTCGATGCCGATGCCGATGCCCCATCCGCCGTCGGCCTGCTCCGGGGTGGCCGTCTGCTGGTTGGCGGCGATCAGATTGCCCGCGATGACGGCGTCCCGCTGCGGGAGCAGCTTCTCCTGGTGGTCGGAGTTGGTCGTCAGGCCGACCCGGTTGCCGACCAGGCGGTTCCCCACCACGTACATGTCTCCGCCGGCGTTGGTGCCTTCGTAACCGACCGCGTTGAGTTCGGCGATGTTGTCCCGCACCACGATGCGACAGGGCTTGCACTGTCCGACGTAGATCCCCGAGTCGGCCGAGCCTGACGTGTACGAGTGCTCGATGACACCGTTCTGCGCGGAGAACGCGTAGATGCCGTACAGCCCGTTGCGGGTCGCGGTCACGTGGGAGACCAGGAACGACTTCAGGAGGGTGACGGGTTCGTCGCCGATGTCGTAGCCCCCGGACTGCCCGGTCAGTCCGGCGGCCGCCTTCGCCGAACCGGTGACCAGGATGCCGTTCTGCGTATTGTTCTTCACGGTCAGGTTCTCCACGGCCACCCCGGGCGCCGAGACGACGACACCGTTCGGCTGCCGCAACCGCCCGTCGATGACGACCTTGTCCCGGGACGCGCCGCGCAGAGTGATGCGAGCCGTCTTGATCTTCACCGATTCGTGGTACACGCCCGAGGCGACCAGCACCAGGTCACCGGGCTTGGCCAACGACACCGCGGCTGAGATCGTCGGTGCGTCGGCGGGCACTCGAATCGTCACATCCGCACCGGCCGGTCGCCGGCCTCTGCTCGATCCGTCATCGCCGCCGCCGCTGCAGCCGGCCACAAGGATCAGCGTGCCCAGTACCGCTGCACACACGCGACGAGCTGATCGAGGCATGGTCTCATTCTGGCACGGCGCCCAACTCCGCGCCGAAGTCGGGGGGATTGACCGGCAGACGTGATGTGCGTGTGGCACTCTGCACGTCATGCACCCAGCTGAGCACCACCCGTCGCGTCGCATGCTCCTGAATGTCACCGGCACCATGGTGGCCGCCGGTCTGACCGCCGGGTGCACCTCGGACTCCGGCCAAGCAGGCCGGCCTGCCCCTGCCGCGGCGTCCGCGCCGACGCCGGTTGCGCCGACGGGCCGGCATCAGGCAGGCATCACGTTTCCCCAGCCGGCCCAGGGCAACCTGCTGGCCGTGGTGGCCGACCTCGGCGCCGACGTGGCTCCCGGCCCGTTACTGGCCGAACTCGGCCGGGCCATCAGCAGACTCACCGCGGGGACCGACCCGCGGCTGCTGGGCCTGGAGCCGGGCGACCTCACCGTGACCGTCGGCGTGGGCCCTCGGCTGGTGCGCACGGTCGGTGCTTCGCTGCCCGGCGCGGCCGACCTCCCGCGGTTCTCCCGCGAGCGGATCGCCCCGCGGGCACGTGGCGGTGACCTGCTGATACAGATCTGCGCCGGCGACGCGGTGCTCTTGTCGGTCGTGGCCGCCGCACTCCTGGACCAGGCCGGTGACCGTATCGACGAACGCTGGCGGCAGTCCGCGCGTCGCGGTGCGAACGTCCCCCTCGGCAACGGCTTTACCGCGCCGCGGAACTCGCTCGGTTTCATCGACGGCATCGTGGGCCCGCACACGAAAGCTGAACAGGGACGCGACCTTTGGCTGGCCGATCCCTCTGCGGTCGCCGGCGGCACCCTTGCCGTGGTGCGGCGCATGGAACTCGACCTGCCGCGGTTCGCTGCCCTGACCGTGGCCGAGCAGGAGGCGGTCTTCGGGCGACGCCGGGGCAGCGGCGTCCCTCTCTCCGGCGGCGCCGTGGCCTCGGGCCCGCAACTCGGCGCCAAGACACCGGACGGACGCTATCTCGTCCCCGTGGACGCCCACGTACGCAGGTCGAACCCCTCCGTGGTCGGCGTCGGCCACATGCTCCGCCGCTCCTACAACACCGACGAGCCCGTCCCTGGCCTGCTCTTCATCAGCTTCCAGAACGACCTGCGGACCTTCACCGCCACCCTCACCCACATGGACACCTCCGACGCACTACTGGAATTCACCACCACAACCGCCAGCGCGACATTCCTGATCCTCCCCGGCTTCGACCGACAACGCCCGCTCGGTTCCCAGCTGTTCGGCTGATCACGCCACGCCCCGCGCTGAAGGCAGGCCGCACAAGCGGGCAGTGCTCGCCCTGACCCGTCGCCACGTCGACGTCTTCTGGGCCCTCCTGCGCGACGGACGGACGCCGGCCGCGTTGTGACCCAGCCCCATGCCCGAGGCGCTGCCGACGGCAAGGGCGATCATGTTCTTCACGGCACGCCCTAGCTCACAGCCGATCACATCGGTGCTGGTGTAGGGGCGGAAGCCAGAGATCACCATGGCCTCGTGTTCTGCATCGACACCGATGCCATCAACGTGACCGGCCCCTGGAATTACCGCTAGTAACGGACGGAGACCCCTGTCTTGGACAGAGGGGGAGCGGAGCCGCCGCTCGTGCGACTCCCGCCGGGACTGCGTTTGAGCGTGCAGAATGCGGGGACGCGTTCCCGACTCGCTTTCTGGACGAAGCTGCGTGCCGGTCAGCTCGCGGGCCAGGGCTTCGAGCGAGTCGTCCTGGTCGGCCACTCCTTGGGTTCGGGCGTCGCCATCGACGTGGCTGTCACATGCCCCCACGACATTGACGGCGTCGTGCTCACGGGCGTAGCGACCAAGCAGAACGAGGCGGAATTCGCCGCGCAGGAAAAGGACATGCATCCCGCCAACCAGGACCCGCGTTTCGCACGCCTCGGACTGGACGACGGGTACATCACCACCAAGCCCGGTACTCGCTCCAAGTGGTTCTACTACCGGGCGACGATGTCGCCGGCCACCATCGCGCAGGACGAGGCGGCAGCCCAGCCCGACGCCCTGGCGCCGAGCAGCGCGCCTCCCACGTCCGAGGCACCCGGGACGCCCGAGACGCCCGACGTTTACCGGCAGATCAAGGTCCCGGTCCTGATCGCGGTGGGTGAGTACGACCGTGTGGTGTGCGGCGGCACCGGTTCCGACTGCTCCAGCTCTGCTGCCCTGCAGGCCCAGGAGGCTCCCCGGTTCGCGCCGTCCGCACGCCTGCGGGCCGTGGTGATCCCCGACAGCGGGCACTCGATCAACCAGCAGTTCACTGCTCCCATCCTCTTCTCGGCGATCCGCGGCTGGTCCCACAGGTACGTAGCGGCTCACTGACAGGACAGGCGGAGGCGACAAAGGGGGGCGGGTCGGCACTGGCCGACCCGCCCCCCTGCCTGCCGCTTCCGCACAGCTCCCGAGCACTGGCGCGCCCTTCCCCAGATGGATGCCCTCTGGCGGGCGTCGCTGTCGCCATCGTGGCGGTGGTGTCGGCTGCCAGGCGGAGGGCGGAGGACCGCCGGACCCGGCGGCAGGCCGGGCGGGGTCCTCAGTTCTGCGTCGGGATGGTCAAGGACCGGACGAGCTGGGTGAGTTCCTCCTTGAAGAGCTTGTCCATGCTCTTCGTCCCGCCGCGCAGGTGTCCGTGGATCTCCAGCGTCACCAGGCCGTGCAGGTGGCCCCAGATGCGCAGGGCCAGGGCGACCGCGGCCGGCGGGAGGCCGGGAAGGTAGGGGCGGACCTCGTCCAGGAGGGCGGGGTCGAAGTCGGACCACTCGAAGTCGCTGGCGGCGTAGAGGTGCTCGGCGTGCGGCCAGGCCGCAGCGGCCAGCTCGGTCAGGCTTTTGCAGAACCGCAGTTCGGCTTCGGGCGCGGCGCCGCCCGACGGCGGGACGTAGCCGGGGACGGCGTCGCCGTAGACGAGACGGAAACCCTCGGTGTTGGCAAACACCCAGGTCCGGTACGCGTAGCCCCACACCTGGATACGGCCGCCTGCATCCGTCGTCGGGACAGGGGCGACGGCCGCCTCGACGGTGTCGGCGAGCGAGGTGTAGACGTCATCGATCAGGGCCGTGACCAGGTCGTCCCGGGTGGCGAAGTAGCCGTAGATCGCGTTGGGCGTCATACCCATCTCCCGGGCGATGGCCCGCAGAGTGATCGCCCCGGGACCGCCCGACGCCATTAGCCGCAACGCCGTGTCCTTGATCTCGGCTGTCGTCTCGATCCGCAGGCGCTCGCGCCGCGATGTGGTCCCAGTACCTGCCATGCCTGCAGTCTACAGCCTCACACTTTCCATTCGTCGTATCTAAACTTCGTACCATATAGTTTCCGTATGCCGTTTAGTGGGTGACGTTGGCCAGTGCTTCTCGCGCGTTCACCCCTTTAGTTGTCCACGGCCGGCGGGCGGGAGATTACCTACACCCCGCTCCCTGTGGAGCAGTTCCGCGCGTCCCTGCTGAAGGGTGGCATGCCGGAGGAGGTGGTGGACGACTTCGTGAGGAGCCTGCGCGACAACACCGCCTGTGTGACCCATGGCGTCGAGGAAGCTCTGGGCCGTAAGCCCAAGGACCCGACCAAGCGCTACGAAAAAGGAGGAGGAGTGCGACTATGGCTGGCCTGCAGGACAAGGTAGTGATCGTGACGGGCGGCGCCCGCGGGATCGGCGCGGCCACGGCCGCCCGCATGGCCCGGGAGGGCGCCAAGACAGTGATCACCGACCTGCTCGACGAACAGGACACGAAGACCGCCGCCCAGATCGGCGGCATGTTCCTCCACCACGACGCCACCAGCGAAGATGACGTAGTAGGCGATCTCGTTCGGGTCGCTCACGCTGCGGCGGGCGAGGACCCGGTGCTCGACGCCTTCCTGGCGCCAGGGCCGGATCGGTTCCCGGGCCCGGCCGAGCCCGTGCCCTTCTTCAGGAGTTGGGTCGGGGACGGGACGCCGTGCACCCTCTCGGGTGTCGGTTTTCCCATCCCCGCCCGCCGAACCGGACGTGCCCGTTGGCCGAGCAT